>NZ_JAFNOU010000001.1:0-487038 GCF_026536125.1 Gilliamella sp. B3783 | reverse complement strand
AAACCTATTTACCTTTTAGTAATTATCCATCAATGCCGTTAGCTAATGTGATAGTGGCAAATAATTATTGGCGTGATGCAGATGGAGATAAACTTTTTACCATAACGGGTTCTATGAGAGTGAAATGGGAAACGTACGATGGTGAAGATGTGACCGATTATGTGAAATCGAATCCGAATAGTGAGTTAGATGCGTGTAAATCTCCCTATAAATTAACCCTTAGTGCCGATGATGGTGCTTTAGCAACCCGTTATGGTATACCGGATATAGGTCAATTTACGGGGGCAAGCCACAGTTATTATATTTTATCTAAACGCGAAGTATGTTATCTCAAACCTAACGCAACAATTGTGCTACCCGCTAAGCAATGGTTAACTAATAATCAAAAGGGCGATTTTAACTTTGATTCAGATTCAGATAATTGGTGGAATATACCAGACAGCACAAAACCTGATCCTCTTAATGGCGGTGGTTATACTTCAGATTATGTGCCTAATTTGGGTTTTAAAGCGGTGCCATCAGTATCGTCAAATAAGTTTCCTTCTACTGGCTTTCCTGGTGCACAGTTTCAGCTAATATTAACTGGTGCGCAAACAGATTATAACTATTCTGTTCCTAACAATCCTGGTGGAAAAGTCTCGATTGATAAATTAGGCAACGTATTACTTAATGATAAGCCTTCTGGACCTGTCACTGTTCGGGCAACGTTAAAAAACAATCCATTGTTGACGTATGATTATACTTTTGATCCACGAGGTATTTGGGTTGTACCTTATGAATTTGCATATAATTGGCAGAATGCGTCTAATTTTTGTAGTTTGATAACTCGTAAAGAATTAACTAATTCCCCTCGTAGTGCTGCGCCAATGAATTGGATTTATCAATACAGTGCTTATACAAGGTCTATTGGCGAAAGTATTTTGGGTGAATGGGGACATTTAGATAAAAATACCTATCCAAAATCACACTGGCTAGATCAGCTGTTTTGGACAGCAGACTATTGGGGAACATTATCGGGTGGTAACAGTGCGCACTTTCGAATAGGTTTGTACTATGGTGATGTTGGTGTGGGTGTCGATACCAATATGCATTATGTTTTATGTAAAGAATGATTTAACTACGTGCTTATTTAATGACTATCCAATTGATTTAAATAGTATAAATTAGATAAGGATTTCATGTTGCAAAAGGATTTATGATCAATATTTGTCACAAGTTGGATTATCAACAGAATTTAAATAAGGCATTTTTATTTAAAGAAGGTGCTTTTTTAAGCACATATAATCCAACTGTATTTGTCATTAACCAGCAATTAGGTTACTGTTTTAAAATTGTTTTATTTCAATTTAAAACATATCTTAATAAGTCGATTTTTGTGTGTAGCTTTTTCCGTAACTAAGCTAAGCGAACATTTGCCATAAGTGATTTCAACCGAGTTTGGCGTACAACTTGAGTGCGAGTATGGAGTGGATGGTTATAGCGATGAATACACGCGACGTTGCCATAACATTAACGAAGTAAATGTTGTGGCAAAAGCCCGCAACGAGTCGTTGTAAACGAACGAGGCGCGGGCGTCGGAGCCGCAAGCATACAATTAGATTAAAATTTAAGCAATACATCTATTTAACTCAGTAAGCAGCAGGTAAGTTATTCACGCGGTTGGTCGCCAAATCTTTTTTCTTCAGACGCTGATTTGGTTTTATAGAGCGTTAAAAATAATAAATAACAAGCTTGTCGTAGTATAAGTGGCATAAAAATAGGTCAATAATCATCATAGACATTATTCGAATCTTCGAATGTTATGAGATGTTACACATACTTTTTAAATAGAAAGTAAGCACTACCACCTAATAATATTGTGATGGCATACAGTTTCCATAAACTATGCCAGATAATAGCAAAACTGACATTTTTTAGATAAATCTGCTTTGTTAGTTCGACAAAATGGCGCACCGGATTAATTTCTGTTAGATATTGTAAAAAAATTGGCATGTTTTCGACCGGCGCAATAAATCCTGATAATAATATTGCCGGCATCATAAAGGTAATAATACCAATAAATGCTTGTTGTTGAGTTGAACAAAGTGCAGAAATAAATAAGCCAAATCCAACTAACGATAATCCATAACTAAACATACATAAATAAAAATAAATGAGTGATCCTTGAAAGGTAATGCCATAAAGAAAAATGCTGGCAATCAGTATCAGACTGCCTTGTAACATGGCGACAATAATTGCTGGTATTGCTTTACCAGTAAAAATTTGCCAAGTCATTAAAGGTGAAATGCGTAACTGGTCAAGGGTACCTTGTTCGCGTTCACGTGCTACCGAAAGTGAGGTGACAATCATAACGCCGATAGTCGTAATTAACGCAATTAAGGACGGTAAGATAAAATGTTTATAGTCTAAATTACCGTTGTAACGATGACGGACAATCAATTGACTACTATTTTGCCCTAGTTGTTCTTGCTGATATTGCATAATAATTTGTTGAATATAGCTAGCAGCAATTTGCGCACTGTTAGACTTGCGACCATCTAAAATAATTTGGATTTGTGTGGATTGCCCACTAAGTAATTTTTGCGAGAAATCACTTGGAAATTGCACCGCAACTAAGGCTTTTTGATAATTAATTGTATCACTAATGGCCTGCTGTGAATCGAGTACTAATATTTTAGAAAAAGAACTCGAATGTGCAAATCGATTAATTAACTCTGAACTCGGTTCATCTATTGTTGGTCTATACACGGCTATTGTTGCATTGGTGACATCAAGCGTAGCAGCAAAAGGAAAGATAAAAATTTGCAGTAAAACTGGCATGACTAAAATAAGACGGGTTTGTTTATCTTGCCAAAGTAGGGCGAGCTCTTTTTTTATTAGAGTCAAAGTTCGATATAGGGTTATTGTGTTAATCAATTTTATCATAGTATTTGTTCCGGTTATCTTAATCTAATTGCATACGGGTTTTTTTTAATATCACCACAAATAAAAGACAGATGCAGATGATTAAAAAAAACGCATTAATTAGCATTACCGATACAATATCGCCGGCTAAAAACAGCGTTTGTAAAATATTGACGTAGTAACGAGCTGGGATGATATAAGTAACGAGTTGGATAATGGCCGGCATACTATTGATTTCAAATACGAATCCCGAAAGCATAACGGCTGGTAAAAATGCCGCGTTTAATGCAATCATAGCTGCATTAAACTGGTTGCGGGCTAATGTTGATATCAATAAACCCAGTTGTAAAATAACCAGTAAAAATAAACTACTCACAATTAATAATAGTGTAATCGAACCGCGAAAAGGCACTTGCATGATGCCCACCGTCACAATTACACAAATAATTAACGCGAGTAGACCAATTAGATAATAGGGAATAAGCTTTGATAATAAAAACTCTAACTTAGTCATTGGCGTTGATAATAACGCTTCCATCGTGCCACGTTCCCATTCACGAGCAATCACCAAAGCAGTTAGAATTGAACCTATCACTGTCATAATGATCGTGATAGCGCCAGGCAAAATAAAGTTTTTGCTTATCGCCGCTGAGTTAAACCAAACGTGCGAGGTTATTTCAATACCTTGACGATGGTCAATCAATCGTTGTTGATTTTGCTTTTGTTGCCAAATTTGCCATATGCTCGTTAAATAACCTTGTACAAAATTAGCAGTATTGGGTTCACTGCCATCGGTGATAAGTTGAATAGTTCCTTGGTGATTTTGTACTGCTTGCGCAAAATTAACGGGTATGACAACTATCCCTCGAATTTGTCCGGCGCTTAATTTTGTTGATAATTCATAGCGGTTATTTGAAAACACAGGATCAATAAAAGGGGAACCATTCAATTCTTGTACAAAATCATGAGCCGGCTGACTTTGTTGTTCGACTAATACACCAATACGAATTTTGTTGGAATCTAAACTAATACCATAACCAAATAGGAACAATAATAACAAGGGAATAATAATGGTGATTATCCAGCTACTTGGATCACGAAGGATTTGCTTAATCTCTTTGTTACACAGTGTCAATGTACGGCTGAATGAAAACATCATAATGTTTTTCCTGATTTAGCATCAACGACCAGTTTAATAAAAGTTTGCTCCATAGTTGCATTGTCGGCGACGGATTGCTTTAATTGATTTGGTGAACCTAAAGCAATTACTTTGCCACCATTAATTAAAGCGATACGATCACAATATTCAGCCTCATCCATAAAGTGCGTTGTCACCATAACCGTTACACCTTTTTCAACCAGACTATTAATATGAACCCAAAATTCACGACGCGTTATCGGATCGACACCTGATGTCGGTTCATCTAAAAAGACAATTTCGGGTTTATGCATCAAAGCACAAGCTAAAGCTAAGCGTTGTTTGAATCCTAGTGGCAATGATTCAGGTTTTTTAGCTAACATTGGCTCTAAATCGAATGCGGTTATCATCTCGTTCATGCGTTGTTTTTGTTCATCTGCCATCAAGCCATAAATCCCCGAAAAAAAGCGCAGATTTTGATACACACTCAATTTATCATATAGCGAAAAGCGTTGCGCCATATAGCCAATTCGTTCACGTACTTGGATCGCACTTTTTTTCAGATCTAACCCCAAGACTAAGGCTTTTCCGCGACTAACAGGCAATAAGCCGCACATCATTTTAAACGTTGTTGATTTACCTGCGCCATTTGGACCTAATAAACCAAAAATTTCGCCGCGTTTAATGGTAAAATTTACCTGATCTGTGGCAATAAAGCTGCCAAAAGTTTTTGTCAAATCTTTGGCTTCGATAACAATATCATCGAGTGATCCCGATATTTTCGGCATAATTTTAGTCAATATCGATTCTTTATGAGTAATACCGCCAAGTAAATCGATAAATGCATCTTCAAAACGCCCACAAGTCGGTTTACTGGTAATATCGGGGATAGGCAGATGCTTTAATATTTGCTCAATAGATTGATCTGATTTTATAATCAAGCGAATATTATCGCCTTCAATCACACCGTCACTTACTGCGGGTAATTTTAAAACTGATTGTAATAACGTTCGATTTGATGTAGATGAAGAAAGCAAGTAAACTCGATTGGCAACGCGCTGGGTTAGCCGTTGCGGTTGTCCTTGAAAAAGTAATTCACCTTTATTAAGCAATAAAATGGATTTACATTGTTCAGCTTCGTCAAGGTAAGATGTACTCCAGATGATAAGCATCCCTTCATTGGCTAACTGATGCACCATTTGCCATAGTTCCTTGCGTGAAATCGGATCAACGCCAACACCCGGTTCATCAAGTAACAAAATTTGTGGATCGCCCAATAAAGTACAAGCTAGACCAAGTTTCTGCTTCATCCCGCCGGATAACTTACCGGCTAGTCGTTCAGTAAAGCGCGCCAAATCGGTAAATTTAAGCAGTTTATCGAAAATTTGCTGACGATCTTCGCTTTTGATATCACGTAGATCAGCAAATAAATTAAGATTTTCTAACACGGTCAAATCTTCATAAAGACCAAACTTTTGGGGCATATAGCCTACAATTGTCCGTAGTTGATCGCGGTTTTCTATCGGGTTTAATCCTGCAACAGTAATTTTGCCTTCACTTGGCGTAAGCAACCCTGCTAACATTCGTAACAAGGTAGTTTTGCCGGCGCCATCCGGACCCACCAAACCAGTCACCCCATGTGCGGAAAGGGTTATCGATAACGGCTTTATAGCAATTGTTACCGGTTGATTGTTTTGCACAAACTGTTTGGTGACCTTGTCGAGTACAATTTGCTGATGATTTTGCATAATGTCACCATTATTGTGAAAATTTAATGGTTACCGGCATACCTTGACGTAACATCTCATCTGCTTGCCCTTCACCGGTTTGGTTAATTTGAATTCGCAAACGGTAAACTAAATCAGTGCGTAATACGGGGGTTTCAACCGTTTTCGGGGTAAATTCTGCCGTAGGAGACACAAAGCCAATTTGGCCGATATAGGGTCTGTCCGGCTGAGAATCGGTATATACATAAACGGTTCGACCCGGTACGGCTTGACTTAAATTGACTTCATCGATATAAGCCCGTACCCAAACTGGCCTATCTAACGAAATCGCATAAATCGGTGTGCCTGCACTCAACATCGTACCGGGTTCAACTGCGCGAGTTAAAATGGTGCCGTCAGTAGGAGCATAAAGTTCGGTATCCGATAAATTAAGTTCAGCTTGTTCAAGCTGAGCTTTTGCCACTGCAACGGTTGCTTGTGCTGATTCAATTTCCTCTTTGCGATAACCGTTAGTGAGTTGATCTAGCTTTTGTTTTGCTGTCTGTAAATTGGCTTTGGCTTGATTTCGCAAGGTTAAGCTGTTATCCAGTTGATCTTTAGATATCGAGGCGGATTTAATCAATGTTGCCATGCGTTGATAATTGCTTTCGGCATAATCATAACTCGCTTGATACTGTAAGACTTGTGCAGCAGCTTGCGCGACTTCTTCTTTACGATAGCCGGTGGTGACTAAATCCAATTGCGCTTGCTGCATCATTAAATTGGCTTTCGCCTGATCTAAAGCAATTTGATAAGGTTTAGCATCAAGTTTAGCTAATAGATCACCTTGTTTGATATGATCGCCTTCTTCATGATTCAACTGCATTAAGCGACCTGAAACACGAAAACTACTATTCACAGTGCGAATATCGACATTACCATATAAAACCAGTGAAGCCGGGCTTTTATAAATAAACCAAACGATACAACTTATTGCCAAAATGAATAATAATATTAGAGGTATGAGCTGTTTTTTCTTCATAAATATTCTCGCTTATCGTTATTCAGTAAGGTGCTTTAAAAGTTTAGTTAAGATTGAACGTAACTGCTGCCGTTCTTCCTGCGAAATAATTTGCCAGGCAGCAACCACTTTCTGTTCGATAGGGGGTAACTCTTTTTTAAAAAATTTAGTCCCCTTATTTGTCAAAATCAGACAGTGGGAACGACGATCGTTCGCATCATCTTGACGTTCAATCAGACCATTTGCGACCAAGGTTTCGACACTACGGCTAACTTGGACACGCGAAAAATTGGTTAACTGACTGACTTGTGACGGCTTCACGCCGTCAGGTTGATGCCAATAAATCACCAGTAAAATAGCAAATAATTTGTCATCAAGCTGATACTGTTGATAAGTTTGGTTAAGATTTTCTAACAGTGTTTCGGTACTAAACTGCAATAAACGAGTCAAAAAAATCTCATCATAGTTGAATGAAAGTCCACGAGATTTAAATTTATCAATCAGTTTTTCAACGGTTGTAATAGGGATCGCCATAAAAAAGCCTTATTAAATTGGTTTCAATTGAAACTATATCAAATGAAACTAATTTTAACAATAACAATTTATAGCATTCATTAACAGGCTGTTATTTAAATGTTTTCCAATGGTAACGGCACTATTTTGCTGTTGGCTTTTAGTTGATTATTGACCGAGTGAAAGATGTAATACCTGATAGAGATTGTGATTAACTAATGTCGGTTTTTCATGAAAAAAAGTGAAAATACAATACATCCATTTATCAGGATTATAGATTACTATCTGTCCTGTTTGATTTTGATGTGTAGGGTGTTTGAAGTCGAACCCTTTTAATTGTGGCTGAGTCGCAATGACAAAGTTTTCTTCTAACATGTATTTACTTTGTACAAAACGATCACTGAGATTGATTTGCGCAACTACGCCTATATGAATATTTTGCCAACCAAATGAAGTTAGAATATTGTCATAATAACCGTCAAATATGAACGTTGTCATGCCTTCTGTACGGCGCCAAATATAGAGTGGGCAATAGCTATTGGCAATATTATCGTTATCTTTTTCTGAAATTAAGTAAGCTTTAAATAATAAATCTTTAAAACCATCCGTTTTGTGGCCATTAGTCATAATTCGTTGTTTGATTATTTTCATATCATAATCAGCCGGTAAATTTATTTTATATTGCATTGCTTGCATAATTTGTCTCCTTTCAATGTTTGATTTAGTTTAGAAAAGGAATTGAGATTTGAATAATCCTCATTTATGATTGGGGTATCAAAAAAAGTGATAGGTACTGTTTTTAAATGAATTTTAAAGGATTATTGATTTTTAAAACGGTTTATGAGGTGAATAGTCTTAATAAAGCCGCTAAAATTTTGGGTTATACTCAATCAAACTTGACGGCTCATTTAAAAAAGATAGAGCATGAGTTAGGTGCAAGCTTATTTATTCGTCGATTTGATGGTGTCATACCTACAGAAGAGGGGCAACAGTTTTATCATTTCGCTATTCAAACACTCGATAGATTTGCACAGCTTAAGACATCATTTAAATTTCGCCATCCTACGCTATTAATTTCTGAACTTCTTTTCCAATTTATTGTGATTGAACAACAAAAATATGCAATTGGCTCAACAGAGATTGTTATAAAAAGAACCAGTGAGATGAACCATGTTATTAATGAGCAATTTTTTGATAATGTCATTACGTTTAAAAAATTTAATCATGCTGATTATTGTTTAGTGGCTACAAAATATTTACCTGTTACTTTTTTAAAAAGCCATTCAAATATCACTCATCAACAACTGCCTATTTTGATTAATAATGATGTTGATTGTCCGCTAAGAGCTAAGACTTTAGCTCTATACCAACAGACGAGTAATATTATTACCGTTGATTCTTTAAGCCAATTGTTGAACCTTGTCGAAAAAGGGCAGGGAATTGCATTATTGCCGTTATTTTTGCAAAAAGATAATTTTGAAAAATTTAATGATGAACAGTATTTGATTGCATTTTATTGTTATCAACACCAATCGATTTAGTTTTTAAACCTTATTTATTATTTTTGTGATAATTTGCTGTGGTATTGACGGCGGTATTCGGTTGGTGTGCGTTCGGTTTTTTTTCTAAAAATTCGGCAAAAGTAGTTACTATCTTGAAAGCCCGATGCTTGTGCGACTTCTTTGACATTTAAATCATAATTTTTCAATAGTGATTTGGCATATTCTATACGTACATGATTTAAATATTCATTTAAGCCAATTTTGCCTTCGCGTTGAAATAGATGAGATAAATAGTTAGGCGAGATATAAAACATATTGGCTAAAAAGTCGCGGGTGATATCGTCACAAAAATGGGTATCGATATATTGTCGGATCGCTTGAAAAATGCTTGCCGTTTTCGATGCAGTTTCGACATTGACATTGAGCAGATCTAAGGTATTACTCAGTAGACTTTGTATCAAAAAATACGCGGTTTGATTATTTTCTGCTGGTTGATTATGCCAAGTTAGTTCGGCGAGTGCTTGAATAATAAAAGCGCCGACTCGTGGACCGCGCCTTAACGTATTGATTTGACCATAAGAGGTAAATTGGTTGCCATTCCAATGCCGTAAACTGAGGTTAATTTGTTGTTTGGCAAATAAAATGGTTAAAGTGGTGACAGGCTCTTCTAGAATGGGGTTATTCCAACTATGGACCACAGTATATAAGAGATCATGGGCTGATAGCGTTTTGTGAATAATATTGCCGGCATTATCAGTCAATTGAATTTGTTGTGTACCTTCCAGCACAATCTCTATCTTCGGAAAATCAAGCTGGAATGCTTGCAGTGTTGGTGCATTGCTATTATCGGCAAAGAAGATATGATTAATCTTCATTTGTCCGTTAACCAGCTTAGTTAGTGTGTTGTTGATGGATATTTTCATGCTATTTAAGTGAGTATGATATCAAGAAATACACGCTGTTTTATAGAGTATATTCCGTGAATGATGAAAGCAAAGAATAATAAAATATCTTTATAATTAAATGTATTAATTATGTGATCAAGATCTCATTTTTATATTTAGCGTACAAAAATCCAGTAAATAGCAAAATCGTCTTCTAGGCTAACAAAACAATATTTTTTACTATGCTAGTGTCTTATCACTTAGATAATTAACCTATATACCAAGGGGCATAGTATGGAATTATATTTAGATACAGCGGATATTTCAGCAATTAAACGCCTTGCTGCAATATTGCCAATTAAAGGTGTCACGACTAATCCAAGTATTGTGGCAAAATCAGAAAAGCCGATTTTTGAATTGTTAGCCGAGTTACAAGATCTGTTAGGTTCGGATAAAGTGCTTTTTGCTCAAGTATTGTCGAACCAGGCTAAAGAGATGATAAAAGAAGCTGAGCAACTAAGAAAAGCCGTGCCAACTATTGTAACTAAAATACCTGTTAATGCCGAAGGTTTAATTGCCATAAAGGAATTGAGCAAACAAGGAATACCAACTTTAGGCACGGCGGTATATGGAGCGGGACAAGGTTTTTTAGGCGCGCTTGCTGGGGCAAAATATATTGCGCCTTATGTTAATCGTATTGATGCGCAAGGCGGCAATAGTAAAGAGACAATTCAAGAGTTACAGACATTATTAGATTTACATTGTCCTGAATCTATGGTGTTAGCGGCCAGTTTTAGAACACCACGACAAGCCTTGGATTGTTTATTAGCAGGATGTCAATCAATTACGTTACCTGTGGATGTGGCTGAACAATTTATTTCTGATCCAGCTGTGGATGCAGCAATAGTAAAGTTTGAGCAAGATTGGTGCCGTGCTTTTGGTTCCCTAACTTACTAAGTCAAACTGTCAATACTATTGCGTGCATTGCTTGTAAAGCTAAGGTTTAATTGCGGTATTGAACGCAAAACGGTTAAATAAAAAGTTGGCTATATTTTGGTTATTTTATTGTATGATAATGCTAATAACATGGAATGAAAGGATCTTAAATATGACAGAACAACATAAAAGAGTGATTGTTAATGCAATATTGACAGTGGTTAAAATTGAAAAAATATCCCATAGTTTTATTCGATTACACTTTACTTGTAGTAAGCCACTCACGATTGATAAGTCTTGGGTTTGTCCACATATTAAATTACTCTTTACTGATCCTGAATCTGGTCAGATTCCTTTTCCACAGTTAGATGAAAATAATAAAATTATTGTTAATGAACGAACTCGCCAATTGGCTCGAACTTATAGTGTGCGTTATTTTGATGAAGCAACACAACAATTGGCAATTGATTTTGCTATTCACCCAGAAGGTTTGGCAACGTTATGGGCACAGCGGGCAACTGTTGGTGATCAAGTTGGTGTAGTTGGGGTTGTATCTAAATTAAACGTTGATGATCAGCAGTTAGTTTTTATGGGCGATATCGCTGCCGTGCCTACTATTAGTTACGCTATTGAGCACTTGCCTGATTATCAAAAAGTCAATGCCTTTATTGAAGTTAATCATCCAACCGATGTATTACCCTTACCCGTTCGTGACAACCAACAAATTCATTGGTTAGTCCGTGACAAAGGACAACCAAGTCAACTGATTGATAGCATACTGGCGACAGATTTTACGGATAATCCACCACTCCTTTTTTGGGGGGGAATGGAGGCATCGCTAGCACAGCAGCTGCGTCGAGCGCTAAAAGACAAATATAGTAATTTACCAGCCGACGCATTCCAAATTACCAGCTATTGGCGTGAAGGATTAGCTGAAGGGCAATTTAAACACCGTGAATAATTAATTATTCTTATTGTATGAATATTCTTGCACATTTACATTTGGCAACATTGGCAAACAGTTCCTTGATTGGGAATAGTGTTGCCGATTTTGTGAAAGGTGATCCCTATTTAGCTTATCCACAAACTATTGCAGATGGCATTATGCTTCACCGAAGAATCGATAGCCTAATCGATTCTTTACCCGAAGTGAAGCAAGCTAAACAGTTATTTAGAAAAACTCACCAGCGAGTGGCGCCTATTGCATTAGATATTGTTTGGGATCATTTTTTGTCTAAATACTGGTCAGAGTATGGTATAAAATCTTATGCTGCCGTAGCTGAATTTAACCAGTTGACTAAAGAGCAAATTGCCCCTTTTATTACTGATTATCCACCCGATTATCAATATTTTATGCAGTCAATGTGGCAAGGTAAATGGCTTGAAAATTATGCTGATATCGAATTTATTGAAAAAGTACTTAAAGGTATGGCCGCGCGAAGACCTAGACTCAGTTTATTAAAAGAGACAATTGTTGATATTAAGCTACATTATTCAGCGCTTGAATCACTTTTTTTTAAGTTATATCCCCAAATGGTAAAATTTGTTAGTTCCAATCATTTTCAAGAAAACAGGCGATTATCGAAATAAGTTTAGTTAATCAACTTACCCGATAATCTTTAGTTATTAATTTGGAATAGTAAGTTTACCGTTTTCTTTCTTAATAACATTGTTACGATTTGGTGATTGTGAAATCGGCACTAAGTTTTTAATGGTAGCATCAAGGGTAATGTCATTATTACTTGCTCGTGGTTTTGTATGAACAACTTGGCTTTCAGGCAGGGTTGCTTTATTCGTTAGATTTGCCCATAACCACTCCATTGCATCTTCACCATAATAATCTATAGGAAGTAAAATGTTTTCAAATGGCGGTTTACCATCTAAATAGCTAGTGTTTTCAACTTCTATGTAACGTAATTGTGAATTTTTACCTTCAACTTGGCTATTTAATGCGACATAAGCTCGTGATGTGTAATCCGGTAATTGTTTGACATTATTACGGCCATGTACAATATAGGTTTTAATTCCATTTAAATTAGCCGAAGCAATGATCTGACCCATACCATATTGAACGCGCGGATCGTTTATTTTTTTATATAAACATATAGCCCCTTTACTATTATAATCAATGTTTTCTTTGCTTTCAGAGCTAGAATAGAAATCCCTTCTAGGTGAAATCACATCTTCATTATTGACCAATGCTAATGCAGTTGAATCATTACCAATCCATACAGGTAAATGTCCATCAGATAATCCCCAAAGTTGCTCAAAGGCGACTTCCTTTAATGGTGCAACTTTACCGGTATAGTAAATGGGATTTTGTTGTGTGCTAGCAACTGAATAGTTGCACATTCTTTCGGTGATGTCGTAGTGTCCGTAAGCGCTAATGTATTGATAAGGTAAACTGACCGTTTCTTTAAAATAAAAATAGGGTAATTGGATATCCATTTCAGGCGTCCACCCATATTTATGCAGCTTTTCAAGCGCTTCTTCAGGTGTGCCTTCTTTTAATAGTTTTGCTTGTTTTAAGTCATTACAGCGGTTTTGTGAAAAAACATATTTATCGGCAAAAGGAATATACTTATCTTTATTGTTTTCGATAATTGCTGGCACAGCACAAGGGATATAAAGTGAAGCGTATGCGCTGTATTCTGCTATCGATTGATATTGAATTTTAACAGGTGTATTTTTACCGAATTGTACGCTAGCGGCTATTTTTTTGGAATAAGGTACAATTTGTGGGTTAACTGCAACGATTCCTTTTATAATGTTATTTTTGTCAAGCTCGCCCGCTTTGAGTGCTGCGCCGCCACCATCACTCGCTCCATAGACTAATACTAATGTATTGTCTTTGTTGTATTTGATTGTTTTATCCGGTGAATATAATGTGTTGATTTGATAAAATGCAAATTCAATGGATTGTAAAACAAATTCCCCCCAACGCTGCTCTGAATTCTGTCTTGAATGCAGTTGTTTTATGGCGTAGCGGTTGGGATAAGCTTTAACATACCTTTCTCGATTGTTAATATCTGGTTTAAAAAGAAGATTATCTGTTTGTGTTTTGCCATCAATGGCAAATCCACGCTGGTTAGTGATATCATAAATACCGTTGCCTAATCCTTTATCATTGTAAACAACTGCACAGTTGTGACGTAATCCCCATAATCCTCTAATTTGTACATCGTGGGCATTAAATAATCCATCGGAATCGGTGGCAGGCACCGCAACAATACAAGGTTTGTTTTTATCAAAATCCAAGGGGATTTGTAATAATAAACCGACAGTTTCTTCTTTATTTTTAAGGGTAGCTAAAACCTCAGTACCTGCCACTTTGCCATCAAATAATGGGGTTAAGGTTTTACGCTGATAACCAAAAAGAGTGCCTTCTCCCGTTTTAGTATCAATAAATCGGTTAAGTTTTAATTGCCTTAGTTCTTGAGTTGTTGGTTGCGTAGGGTTAGCCTGCTTAAGATTGATTTTAGTTGTTGATAGCGGTGTAAAGCCTAAACCCGCTGTGGCTAAGTCATCGCTATCACCATCATAATAGTTTGTACTTTCGATGGTTAACCATTGAGGTTTTACAATAGTATTATTCTCTTCACGGTTAATATTTAAACGTGTATTACCTTTGGCCTGTACTGTAAAAGCAATCGTAGTTGTAGTAAGCAGAATTAATGATGTTAATATTTTTATAGTTCTTGTGTTCATGAAAATATTTCCTTTTTTAACAACCAAGCTTGTCGTCAAATTATTTTTTATGTTGCTTGCAGTATTAATAATGTAACTATTTTCTAGGTAAATGATTATACACGATATTTTGTTTATTGGGATTGGTTTGGTAAATTAAGATTGCATAATCCCCAAAACGCCGCGATAATTTTTTCTGATAAACGTCTTTTTTGAACACAGATCCCAACGTCAAACGGTTCCATTAAATTGGTTGACCATTCAGTAATTCTTTCCCGAATTCTTTCAGGGCTATTTTCCATAACAACTTTAGGTAATAAGGCTACACCGCAACCTAGTGCAACCATAGAAACAATTGCCTCGTGACCTGCAACTGTTGCATAAATTTTGGGGCTCATGATTTTTTGCTGTTTAAACCACAAATCAATGCGGTGCCGGCTTGGGCCATGTTCCGGCAAAATAAAGGGTATATTATGCCAATCCGGTTTTTTTTGGTGTAATTTATCACTAAATGAGCTATTGAGCTTGGGTATGAGTAACACCATCTCTATTTCACCAAATTTTAAAAATTCGACTCCTGAAGGTAATTGTTTTGGTTTGCCTGCAATGGCTAAATCGACTTGATTGGACTGGATTTTTTCAACCGCATCTGCCGCATCGCCGGTTGAGAGTTTAATTTCTACAAGAGGATAATTAATTCGAAAGCGGTCAAGTATTTCAGGTAAATGGCTGTAAGCGGCTGTTACTGAACAAAATAGGGTTAATTCGCCAACTAATTGTTGATTGGATTGATCTAATTCTTGGCGCACTTGCTGATGCAAACTGATTACTTGCTGGGCAAAACGTTTTACCTTTTCCCCTTCTTGCGTTATTTGTACTTGGCGATTATCACGAATAAAAAGGGCATGACCAAAATGTTCTTCTAAGCGTTGTATTTGTCTGGATAACGTCGAAGGGCTTACATGCATAGCATCGGCGGTCATACCAAAATGGCATGTTTCGCATAAATGTAAGAACAATTTTAAATCACGAATATTCATAACAAAATCCAATTTATACTGAAAGCTAGGTTTTTTTGCAAACTTGCAAAACAGCACCTAATCAATACTAGTTTATGCAAACATTATGCATAGATAAACCAATAACGCAAATAACTGCAATGGTAAAAATTAACAAGTTCTGTTAAAATGCCCGATTATTTTTGTGCAGGATAATTATCGTTAATTTTATGACAGAACAAGCTTATTTAGATGAAGTAAATGCGCGTCGCACTTTTGCTATTATTTCACATCCCGATGCTGGTAAAACAACCATTACAGAAAAAGTGTTGCTATTTGGTCATGCCATTCAAACAGCTGGAACGGTAAAAGGTCGAGGTGTGAATGCCCAGTACGCTAAATCCGACTGGATGGAGATGGAAAAGCAGCGTGGTATTTCGATTACAACTTCTGTCATGCAGTTTCCTTATAATCAATGTCTAGTCAATTTACTTGATACCCCAGGGCATGAAGACTTCTCAGAAGATACTTATCGAACTTTAACGGCCGTTGATAGTTGTTTAATGGTGATTGATGCAGCAAAAGGGGTTGAAGATCGTACGCGTAAATTAATGGAAGTAACGCGTTTACGTAATACGCCGATTTTGACTTTTATGAATAAGTTAGATCGTGATATTCGTGATCCTTTAGAATTACTCGATGAAGTTGAGAACGAGCTCAATATTATGTGTGCACCGATTACTTGGCCTATTGGTTGTGGCAAGTTATTTAAAGGTGTGTACCATTTAGCCAAAGATGAAACTTATCTATATCAAACAGGTCAAGGACATACCATTCAAGAAGTCCGTGTTATTAAAGGGTTAACTAATCCTGAATTGGATAAAACTGTTGGCGATGATTTAGCCGCTCAGCTTCGTGAAGAGCTTGAATTAGTGCAAGGCGCATCGAATGAGTTCGATTTACAAGCATTTTTATCCGGTGATTTAACCCCCGTCTTTTTTGGTACTGCATTAGGTAATTTTGGTGTTGATCATATGTTAGATGGCTTAACGGCTTGGGCTCCGCCACCGCAAGCTCGTCAAACGGATAAGCGAAAAGTCGAATCTAGCGAAGAAAAATTTAGTGGTTTTGTCTTTAAGATTCAAGCCAATATGGATCCAAAACACCGAGACCGCGTGGCATTTATGCGCATTGTGTCGGGTAAATATGAAAAAGGTATGAAATTGCGTCATGTTCGTCTTGCTAAAGATGTCAATATTTCTGATGCATTAACCTTTATGGCCGGTGATCGTGAACATGTAGAAGAGGCTTATGCGGGTGATATTATCGGATTACATAATCATGGTACTATTCAAATTGGTGACACCTTTACCCAAGGTGAAGATCTTAAGTTTACCGGTATTCCTAACTTTGCCCCGGAACTATTTCGCCGAATTCGTTTAAAAGATCCGCTAAAACAAAAGCAATTATTAAAAGGATTAGTGCAATTGTCTGAAGAGGGTGCTGTGCAGGTATTTCGACCATTAGCCAACAATGACTTAATTGTCGGGGCAGTTGGTGTACTTCAGTTTGATGTGGTCGTTGCTCGATTAAAATCTGAATATAATGTTGAAGCCATTTATGAACCGGTAAATGTGACCACCGCACGCTGGGTAGAATGTAGTGACGCGAAGAAATTCGAAGAGTTTAAACGCAAATGTGAGCAAAATTTAGCGTTAGATGGGGGGGATAATTTATCCTATATTGCGCCAAGTATGGTTAACTTAAATCTAACTCAAGAACGTTATCCAGATGTCGAATTTAGAAAAACACGGGAACATTAATTGTTATTATTTCTCCATTGTTGTTTAAAAAAATAAAGAGCTGGGTTTTCCCAGCTTTTTTATATTGTAGAGAAATTGAAACAATATAAAATAAAAGCGACTGTCAGTTCTAGTATTGGTACTTTGATGACTCAATTTATTGCAATAACATGGCTGACCAGTTGACTGTCAACATTTACGACAAGATTTAAAGTGCCTGATTTTTAGATAAATAGTCGACCAAGAAAATCAAGATCGATTACGTTGTAATTGACTCGTTTTTCTATCTCAATCCAATATTGTTATTGAACGCAACTTTTGACTTAGTTGATGACTTACATTTAACCAAACCTTTTTTAATCTAGTCATGTCGTCAAAAATGTGGTGAGTAAATTGCCCTAATAGATTAGTGATACATTGTGCTTTCATATTATGAATTACTAGATTATCTTTTAGTTAAGATAGATAATAGAAAACTTACACCTCAATTTTTAATCAGATAAATTTATAGGATTAAATTTTTGAAAAAATTACTAGAAACTGCTGTCAGTTTTCTTTTTTAGTAATTTATTAAATTCATCATAGAATATGACATTTTAGGCGGAGAATATATGCATAAGATAAAAATAACGCTCTTAATTGTGCTAGCTTTTTTTTACTTCAATTCCTCTTTTGCGATTGAAAACAAACTTTCACATCCCGTTTTATTAGAAAAGGTTCAACAAAGTGATCGCGATAATCGCCAATACGAAGTCATCGAACTAGCCAATAAAATGCGTGTATTATTAGTATCCGATCCTAAAGCTGTGAAATCATTAGCCTCGCTCGCCTTACCTGTTGGCTCTTTACAAGATCCTGCCGATCAACAAGGTTTAGCTCACTATACCGAACATATGGTCTTGATGGGGTCTAAAAAGTATCCTGAACCCGCTAGTTTTTCTCAATTCTTAAATCGCCATGCGGGTAGTTATAATGCGAGTACTGCTTCATATAGAACTGCATTTTATTTTGAGGTGGAAAATGGCGCATTTAATCATGCGTTAGATTATTTAGCTCAAGCGATTGCTAATCCTGTTTTAGATCCAAAATTTGCAGATAAAGAGCGAAATGCCGTTAATGCTGAACTGACAATGGCCAGATCGAATGATGGTTTTCGTATTGGACAAGTTGATTCTGAAACAATTAATCAAAAGCACCCTGCGTCACAATTTTCAGGGGGAAATTTAGAAACGCTAAGTGATAAATCAACGAGTAAATTACACGATGCGTTAGTTAATTTTCATAATAATTATTACTCAGCTAACATTATGGTCGGGGTTGTTTATAGCAATCAATCTATTAATAAATTGGCAAAACTTGCTGAAACTACTTTTGGTCAAATTCCTAATAAAAATATTCAAGCCCCAAAAGTTGATCAAACCGCTATGCCAAGTGACGTATTAGCTAAACAAATTACTATGTTACCCGCTCAGCCTAAAAAATTGATGCTTTTACAATTTCCAATTGAAAATAATTTAGTTAAATTTGCCGATAAAAGTGATGAATATATTGCTTATTTAATTAGCAATCGTAGTCAAAACACATTGTCAGAACAATTACAAAAGCAAGGATTGATTGAAAACATTAGTGCATCAAGCGATCCTATTCGTTATGGTAATAGTGGTGTTTTGAGCATTAATGTAAGTTTGACTGATGACGGCCTTGCTCAAAAAGATAAAGTGATAGCAGCTATTTTCAATTACTTACAATTAATACAAAAAGATGGGGTAAAGGATACTTATTACGAAGAACTTAAAAAAGTATTAGCACTTGAATTTAAATACCAAGATATTGAACGAGATATGTCTTATGTTGAATGGCTATCAGATCAGATGTTGCTTTATCCAATCCAAAATATTTTAAACGCTGACTTTATTGCATCGCATTTTGATAAAGATGCGATAGTAAACCGTTTAAAGAGCCTAACGCCAGATAATGCTAGAATTTGGACCATTGCACCAAATCAACCTACCGATAAAGTTGCCTATTTTGTTGAAGCACCTTATAAAATTGATGCTATAACTAGTGAACAAAAATCAAATTGGTCGAATTTAGCAAAAAGCTTTTCGTTTACTTTACCTGAACTCAATCCTTATATTCCAGATGATTTTACGATTGTTAACCCAAATAGCAATCAATCTGAGCCTTTAGAATTTAATAAGCGCGGTAATCATATCCATTTTGTTAGCCAATATTTTGGTCAAGAACCTAAAGCCGCAATTGTCGTTTCATTACGTAATGATCAAGCTTTTAGTGATGCTAAATCTCAAGTTGCGTTTGATTTGCTCGATTATCTTGTTAGTCGTAATCTAGCACAACTTCAATTCCAAGCTAATGTGGCTGGTATTGAATTGTCGACTAGCCGTGATAATGGTTTGATGGTGACAGCTGATGGTTTTAATCAGCACCTTCCCGAAATGGTATTAGCGGTACTTAATCGGTATCAGCAAATAATTGTTGATGAACAAAGTTTAGCCTTAGCTAAATCGTGGTATATCCAAAAATTAGATGCAATTGAGCATGCGAATAGTTATCAGTTAGCCGCCAATCCTGTCAATGCATTGTCTGTATTACCTCACTATTATGAACGTAATTTAAGAAGACAAATCACAGCAGATATCAGTGTTAACGATATTGTAGCTTATCGTGATGCGCTAATGACGCATTCAGTTCCTTATATGCTAAGTTTAGGTAATTTATCGAATCAACGCTCGTTAGATCTTTATCATAAAATTCAAGAAAAATTTGTGTCTAACGCTCAATTTACACCAATTGATAACCTTAAAATAAATGCACCATTAACAGCACGCATTACTCAAACGGCGAAAGCAACTGATAATGCTTTAATGATGAGCTATATTCCGACTAATTATGATCGAAATTCGAGCCGCATCTTGAGTTATACGCTTTCGAAGATTATATCGCCTTGGTTTTTCGATCAATTACGATCTAATGAACAGTTAGGTTATGCCGTTTTTGCTGTATCAATGTCAGTAGGCGATTCTTCAGGTATTAGCTTTATTATACAAAGTAATCAATACGACCCAGCCTATTTGCTAGGACGTTATCAGCATTTTTATCCAATTATGCTGCAAAAATTACAAGCATTATCCAAAAATGATATAGAGCAATATAAAAAGGCGGTGCTTGAGGAATTGACAATGCCACCTCAAACGTTAAATGAAGAATTAGAACGCTATCTGGCTGATTATCGTTTATCGAATTTTTCGTTTGATTCACGCGATAAGAAAATAGCCGAAGTGAAAAAAATTGATAAGCAAGACTTAATTGATTTTTATAATAACGCTATTGTTAAACAAAAAGGTTTGGTGTTTGCTTCGCAAGTATTAGGGCAAGCGTCACAAGCTTCGAAAAAACCAGAAGCGATTACTGAATATACTGAATTTGCAGATGCATCAAACTTACAAGATGTTTTGCTAAAATAGTTGACTAAAATGTGGATGTTACCTTAAACATTTTTAGCGAAAATTGGCATTGTTATCACCTTGTGATACACTGCCAAGATTCGAAAATTTTGAGTCAATTATGATTAGTGAAGCAATTGATTATTTGGCAATAGGGCAGCGATTACGCGCTTATCGTATTGCCGCCTCACTTAAAGCCGAAGATGTAGCTGAGAGTTTAAGAATTTCAAGAGCTGCAGTTTATCGCTTAGAAAAAGGTGAAATCGTTAAAATTGAAACATTAGAGCGATTAGCACTATTGTTAGACACTTCTTTAGCGAGCCTACTTGGTATTGATACGGAATATTATTCAAGTGGCGAAGGGTTTTTTGAACGTATGCGTCAGTTGGAAGAACAATCAACCCATATTTATTCACACTTTGATCCCTTCTCTTTTTTGCTAACTTCACCACACTATTTATCGCATTTGGCCATGATGCTTGAGGAGTCTGGTGAAGCGATTGATTCAGATAAATATGCGGTGAGTTTATCAATTTTGAAACATCGTAAAACGCAATTTTATCAGTCTGTTCCTAAAGTGATTAATTTAATTAGTTTACGCAATGTTGAGCGTTTTTTGCATATTGGTTTAGTCGGTAATTTAACCATTTCGCCGGGGAAAAAATCGGAAAGAATGTTATTAGCACGTCAAGAAGTTTATCATTTAATTGAACTTTTAGAACACCAATCTTATGCGCCAACAATTGCTATTACTGAGCAGGCTATTCCGTCAATAGCTTTTCAAATCTTTTATCAAGATCAAAATCCGATCTCTTTAGCGATGAGTCCATTTCGTTTGGGGGAATTACCCAATGTGACAACGGGTATTGCTTCAATTACTTCATCATTTGATGCAATCAAGCGATATCGTTCTTTATTTGATAAATTATGGCAAAATAGTGCTAAAGATAAGCAAGCTATAGATTTGTTAAAAGCGACGCTAGAAAAATTTTAAAAAATATTTATAGAGAGTGATTATGTTATCTATAACATTACAACCGATAAAAAAAATTAATGGGACAATCAATTTACCTGGGTCAAAAAGTGTCTCTAATCGAGCATTACTATTATCCGCACTGAGTAAAGGTAATACTCGTTTGACCAATTTGCTTGATAGTGATGATGTCCGTTACATGCTTGATGCTTTAAAGGCTTTAGGTATTAAATATCAACTATCTGATGATCGTACTATTTGTGATATTCAGGGCATCGGTCGTCACTTGCAAGTGACTTACCCTTTGGAATTGTTTCTGGGAAATGCTGGCACAGCGATGCGTCCATTAACAGCGGCATTATGTTTGGGTAACAATAATATTATATTAACAGGCGAACCTCGTATGAAAGAGCGCCCAATAGGGCATTTAGTGGATGCTTTACGTCAAGGTGGTGCTAAAATTGACTATCTTGAAAACGAAGGTTACCCGCCACTGCATATTCATGGTGGTTTTAGCGGGGGTAATATCAACGTTGATGGAACGGTTTCAAGTCAGTTTTTAACCGCTTTATTAATGACTGCACCGCTAGCGGATAAAGATACCGAAATTACCATTATTGGTGATTTAGTTTCGAAACCTTATATTGATATTACAATCAAAATGATGGCAATTTTTGGTGTCACAGTTACCAATCATGATTATCAAAAATTTACCATTAAAGCCAAACAATGTTATCAATCTCCTGGCAATTATTTAGTCGAAGGTGATGCTTCGTCCGCTTCTTATTTTTTAGCCGCAGCGGCAATTAAAGGCGGTACAGTGCGTGTTACCGGTATAGGTAAAAAAAGTTTACAAGGCGACACCCAATTTGCACATGTACTTGAAAAAATGGGTGCTAAAGTGATTTGGGCAGATGATTATATTGAATGTACTCGGGGGGAATTAAACGGTATTGATATGGACATGAACCATATTCCCGATGCAGCAATGACTATTGCCACGACTGCTTTATTTGCCAAAGGATCGACGACAATTCGTAATATTTACAATTGGCGAGTGAAAGAAACCGATCGCTTATATGCGATGGCAACTGAACTGCGGAAGGTTGGAGCTACGGTTGAAGAGGGACCTGATTATATTACTATCGTTCCGCCTGCAAAATTAACGCATGCTAAAATCGAAACCTATAACGATCATCGCATTGCAATGTGTTTTTCGTTAGTTGCACTATCCGAT
Organism: Gilliamella sp. B3783; assembly: GCF_026536125.1. NCBI lineage: Bacteria > Pseudomonadati > Pseudomonadota > Gammaproteobacteria > Orbales > Orbaceae > Gilliamella > Gilliamella sp. B3783. Next base: position 464,273 of record NZ_JAFNOU010000001.1, on the reverse strand, counting down.
ACGCCGGTGACCATATTAGATCCTAAATGCACTATGAAAACTTTTCCAGACTACTTTGAACAATTTGAACGATTAAGCGAATATTAATATGATTAAAACTGTTCCCGTCATTGCCATTGATGGACCTAGTGGCGTAGGTAAAGGCACATTATGCCAAGCATTAGCTAATCATTTTAATTGGCACCTTTTAGATTCGGGGGCTATTTATCGAGTATTGGCATTTTCAGCCTTGCAACAAAACATCGCACTTGATGATGAAAGTCAGCTTGTTAAATTGGCGTTAAATCTGCCTTTAACCTTCGATTCTACGGGGGCTGAAGTAAAAGTTTTATTACAGAATAACGATGTCACTAACGCTATCCGTACTGAACAAACAGGCGGAGCCGCATCAAAAGTCGCTTCGTTAAGTCAAGTGAGAGTTGCATTATTACAACGACAACGAGATTTTAAACAGGCTCCGGGCTTGATTGCTGATGGTCGCGATATGGGAACTGTCGTATTCCCAGATGCACCAGTCAAAATCTTTCTCGATGCCAGTGCGCAATCTCGAGCAGAAAGAAGAATGAAACAGTTGCAAGATAAGCAAAATCATGCTAAATTCGCCGAAATTTTGCAGGAAATAACAGCGCGTGATGAGCGTGATCGCAATCGAGCCGTTGCGCCGTTAAAACCTGCTGTTGATGCACTTATAATTGATACCACATCACTTTCTATTCAAGATGTTTTTAATCAATCTATTAAGTATATAAACCAAAAACTCGGGCAATAAATTTATTTATTGCTTGAACCAAGCTCCACAAAAGGATAGGTGGAGTTCCGTAAACAACCCCACAAGACATGATGTAATGTGGACGTTAATATTAATTTAAGTATATAAATATGACTGAATCTTTTGCTCAACTCTTTGAAGAGTCTTTAAATCAACTAGACACTCGTTCTGGTAATATGATCCGTGGTACTGTCGTTGCAATCGACAAAGATGTCGTTTTAGTTGATGCTGGTTTAAAATCTGAATCAGCAATTCCAGTAGAGCAGTTTAAAAATGCCCAAGGCGAATTAGAAGTTCAAGTCGGTGACGTTGTTGACGTTGTGCTTGACTCAATTGAAGATGGCTTTGGTGAAACAATCTTATCTCGTGAAAAAGCTAAACGTCATGAAGCGTGGCTGACACTAGAAAAAGCAGTTGAAGATGCTGCAACAGTTTTAGGTGTTATCAATGGTAAAGTTAAAGGTGGCTTTACGGTTGATCTTAATGGCGTGCGTGCGTTCCTTCCTGGTTCACTTGTTGACGTTCGCCCATTACGCGATACTTCACATATTGAAAATCGCGAAATTGAATTAAAAGTTATTAAATTAGATCAAAAACGTAACAACGTTGTTGTTTCACGTCGTGCCGTTATCGAATCTGAAAATAGCGCAGAAAGAGAACAACTTCTTGAAAATCTACAAGAAGGTTCAGAAGTTAAAGGTATCATTAAAAATCTTACTGATTACGGTGCATTCGTTGATCTTGGTGGGGTTGATGGTTTACTTCACATCACTGATATGGCTTGGAAACGTGTTAAACATCCAAGTGAAGTGGTTGAAGTGGGTCAAGAATTACTTGTTAAAGTGCTTAAATTCGATAAAGATCGTTCACGTGTTTCTCTTGGCTTAAAACAATTAGGCGAAGATCCATGGGTTTCAATCGCTAAACGTTACCCAGAAGGAACAAAAGTAACAGGTAAAGTAACTAACTTAACTGATTACGGTTGTTTTGTTGAAATTGAAACAGGTGTTGAAGGTTTAGTACACGTTTCTGAAATGGATTGGACAAACAAAAACATTCACCCATCTAAAGTGGTTAGCTTAGGTGATGTGGTTGAAGTTGTTGTTCTTGAAATTGATGAAGAACGTCGTCGTATCTCTTTAGGTCTTAAACAATGTAAACCAAACCCATGGTTACAATTTGCTGAATCACACAATAAAGGTGATAAAGTTAGCGGTAAGATCAAATCAATCACTGACTTTGGTATCTTCATTGGTTTAGATGGCGGTATTGATGGTTTAGTTCATCTTTCAGATATCTCTTGGAATATGCCTGGCGAAGAAGCGGTTAAAGCTTATAAGAAAGGTGACGATATCGAAGCGGTTGTGTTACAAGTTGACGCAGAGCGCGAACGTATTTCTTTAGGTATTAAACAATTAGAAGATGATCCTTTCAATAATTTTGCTGCAAACTATAAAAAAGGCACTATTGTTAAAGGTAAAGTAACTGCTGTCGATGCTAAAGGTGCAACTATCGAAATTGCTGATGGTATTGAAGGTTACTTAAAAGCTCAAGATATTGCTCGTGAACGTATTGAAGATGCAACTACTGCACTGAAAGTTGGTGACGAAGTTGAAGCTAAGATTGTTAATATCGATCGTAAGTCTCGTGCGATTTCATTATCAGTACGCGCTAAAGATGAAGCTGATGAAAAAGAAGCACTTGCTGCTGTAAATAATACTGCAACTCAAGAAGAAGCATCATTTACTAATGCAATGGCTGAAGCTTTCAAAGCTGCTTCAAAAACTGAGTAAAAATTGTTTATGTAAAGAGTAAAGAGGGCTTGCCCTCTTTTTCTTTTGTGGTATAAAATAAATCAGTTATTTACCACACAAAATAAATTAGGAGTGACCATGAACAGATCAGATTTAGCCGAAAAGATAGTTAACTGGCGGACACACCTTCCTGTACAACTAGTTGATGATGCTGTAAGAGATATTATCGAACAGATCGCTTTAGCTATGGAAAGTAATGATCGTGTTGAAATTCGAGGTTTTGGTAGTTTTAGTTTGAACTATCGCGCCCCACGTAAAGCGAGAAATCCTAGAACAGGTGGTAATGTTGAAGTTAAACATAAATATATCCCTCATTTCAAACCGGGTAAAGAATTACGTGAACGAGTTAATAATGCTGCCAAAGCATAAGTTTGCATAATATTACAAAAAAACCTTTGACTAAAATCAAAGGTTTTTTTATTTATAACAATTCGGGTATTTATCAATCAATGCTTGCAGCACCATTCTAGATTACCGACACCTCCTCTTTAGCTGTGATTCGTATTAACGTAAAAAATAAGTTTAGCTGAAAATCAGTTTAGTTTTGTAAAAGTTTTTCAACTAATTAATAAAATGGAAGCAATCTCTAGAAATTAGTAAATGGAATATTTTGAGAAAACAGTTATGTGATAGTTTGATAGCCAATCAAAATTAACCCTATCCAAAATCAATGCGGCAACTTTTTTCACTGGATCTATTAGCAATAATTTTTTCTTTAGGTTGTTTGCCACTTATGTTTTTACCTTCATTACCTTCTTATGAACAGTGGTATATGCTGACTATTGTTCTTATTACTTTTATTTTGATTGTTCCATCAACGTTTTATCGCTTTACAATAATGATTGCGGTATTAATCCTTAGCTTTTTATGGTCTACTGCTTATAGTCATCAATATTTATCAAATGTTGAACCTTATATCGATAAGACCTTGGTTGTGCAAGCTAAAGTCGAAACAATTGATGTTCAAGCCGACAATATAACAGAACCGTATTACATAAAATTTGCCCTAATCAATTCTGACCAGCATTATTTGTCTTTTAATCCGACTATTTCAGTCTATTGGGATCAGCCAATTATTCCTAAGGCCGGTCAAATTTGGCAACTTACGTTGAAAACCAAAGTTAGCCAAGGTTATTTGAATGAAGGAGGTTTTGATAGTCAACGCTTTGCAATTGCCAATAGGCGCCTGTTATCAGCAAAATTAAAACAAGCTAAATTACTTGATGATAAGCGTAATGTTAGACAAGTTATAGCAGATTACGCTTTACCCTATATTAATCTATGTGTTTACCGAGGAATCCTGATTGCGCTTGCTTTTGGCGAACGCACACAAATAAGTGGTGAAGATCGCCTAATAATGATGCAAACCGGTATAGCTCATTTAATGGCAATATCCGGTATGCATATTCTTTTAGTTTTTTATTTTTGCTGCTTTATTGTTAAAACAAGTCTGTTTTTAGTTCCAAATCGTTATATACATTATTTTGTACCAATCATAGTTGGTTGGCTAAGTGCATTATTTTATGCTTGGTTAACAGGATTTAATCCGCCAACACTGCGTGCGATATTCGCACTATCAATATGGATATACTTACGCTATCAAAGTTATCATTTAAGTGCTTGGCAAAAAATAAACCGAATTATTGCAATATTACTTTTATTTGATCCGTTGATGATTTTATCAGAAAGTTTTTGGTTATCTTGCTACGCGGTTATCAGTTTACTCTTTCTATCCCAATGGATGCCTTTACCAAACCGTTTTAAACAAAAAAAACGTTGGTATTTAATACGGTTATTGCATCTACAATTTGGCTTAACGTTATTATTATTACCTATACAATTTTTTATTTTTCACGGGATAAGTACTGTTGCATTATTCACGAATTTAATAGCAATTCCACTTATCACACTATGTACCTTTCCTGCTATTTTATTGGCACTATTATTTAGTTTGGTACATTGTTTTTATTTATCCTTGTGGTTTTGCTTTGTTGCAGATAGTTCTCTTAAAGGATTATTTTTATGTTTAAAAGCAATGAATGTATTGTGGTTGACATTACCGGCTAATTTTTATCTACTAAGTTTAATTGGTTGGTTGATGATTATTGTTATTCATACTGAACTTTGGCGTCATTTTTTCGTGACTATATTGTCTATTTTATGCTTAATGATTTCACCTTTTTTTGTCGTTCTTGATTATGTTTGGCGAGTAGACATGTTAGATGTTGGTCATGGACTGGCTATTGTGATTCATAATGGAAAGTCAGCTATTTTGTATGATACGGGTGCTAAATGGGATAAAAATTCAGTAGCAGAGCAGGTCATTATACCGTTTTTATTGCAGCATAATTTAACAGTTGAAGGCATTATCATTAGTCACCAACATAATGATCATATTGGTGGGCTGAATATTTTAAAGCGTACCTATCCAAATGCGTGGTTGATGAGTTCATCATCATCATTGAATAATGATTATTTATGTTTAGCGGGAAATCACATTAGTTGGAACCAGCTTTCATTTAATATTTTATGGCCTAAAAAGCTGGTTAATTATGCGCAAAATAAAGACTCATGTGTGATACAAATAACGGATGGTCGATTCTCGGTATTGTTAACAGGGGATTTAGAACGAACGCAAGAGTATCAGTTAATTGAACAATATGGAGTTAAATTATCTTCAACATTTTTACAAGTTCCCCATCATGGTAGTATGAGCTCATCAAGCTATGCCTTTATAAATCGGGTAAAACCGAAAAGTGCATTGGTGTCGACTTCGCGCTATAATGCTTGGAACTTACCCGCAGATAAGATTACTTTACGTTATCATGAACTTAACTTAGATTATCATGTTACTGCAAGGACAGGTCAAATTAGTCTATTTTTTAATAAATTAACGTGGAATATCAAAACAATGCGGGAACAAGTTCGTCCTAGGTGGTATCATGATTGGCTTGGGTGTTTACCTATTTATGAGTAAAATAATAGCCAATATCGCAATATTTATATTACGTCAAATATAGCAGTAATGGTAACAAAACATAATCAAGTGATAATAAATGATGATTGAAAAATTATGGTATGGTAAAAATAGATTATATTGGTTACTTATTCCTTTTTCTTTGTTGTATGGTTTGATTGTTTTTATTCGTCGCCAGTTATATCGATTCGGTCTTTTAAAATCATGGCATTCACCTGTTCCGATTGTTGTTGTTGGCAATTTATCCGTCGGCGGTAATGGTAAAACCCCTTTCACGATTGGTTTGATTCAAGCTTTACAAGCTAAAGGGTTCCATGTTGGTGTCGTTTCACGGGGATATGGCGGTAACGCTGATTCTTATCCCTTAATTTTAGATAACAATACAACAACAGCCCAAGCGGGTGATGAACCGGTTCTGATTTATCAACGCACTCAGGCGCCTGTTGCGGTAGCACCGAAACGAGTTGATGCGGTCAAAGCTTTATTAAAACACTATCAGTTAGATGTTATTTTGACTGATGATGGCTTACAACATTATGCGCTAGCTCGTAACATAGAAGTTGTTGTAGTCGATGGTAAACGTCAATTTGGCAATGGGTGGTGGATTCCTGCTGGTCCAATGCGAGAGCGACAAAACCGTTTAAGATCAGTCGATGTGATCATCATTAATGGTGATAGCGATAGTCTGTTACCCGAGAAATATCCCAATAAAACTTATACTATGCAATTGGCTCCCAACTGTGCCATTAATTTGCTTACTCAGGAAAAAAAGCCATTATCTTCGTTACAAAATATCTGTGCTATTGCTGGAATTAGCAATCCTAAACGTTTTTTTGATATGTTAACAATGATGAATGCGGATTTAATTAAAACGGTATCCTTTGCTGATCATCAACAATTTACTTTGCCATTGTTAGCAGATATTGCAACTGATCAACAAATCATTTTAATGACAGAAAAAGATGCAGTAAAATGTCAGCAATTTGCATTACCAAATTGGTGGTATCTACCTGTAGATGCCATTATACCTATGCCAGCAATTAACCATATCTGTTCATTATTAGCGGATATAACATCACATAGAGAATAAAATATGAAAGCGCTTCTTCTTAATGCTATTGCATGCCCTAAATGTCACGGCAAATTGCAATATGATAAAGAACATAATCAGCTGATTTGTCAAACTGATAAATTAGTTTTTCCTGTAAAGGATGGTATTCCCGTATTACTTGAAACCGAGGCGATGGCACTGACTCAAGTAAAATTTAATCAAGAATAGAACATTACAAGGATTAGTTATGAATTTTTCTGTTATTATTCCTGCAAGATATGCATCAAGCCGTTTACCTGCAAAACCTTTAGCAGATATACACGGTAAACCGATGATCGTACGAGTGATGGAACAAGCAAAAAAGTCATCGGCAAATCGAGTCATTGTTGCAACCGATCATCAGCAAGTTTTCGAGGTGGTAAAAAAGCATGGTGGAGAAGTGATTCTAACCAGTGATAAACATAACTCGGGGACTGAGCGTCTGGCCGAAGTCATTAATACCTTTCAATTTGCCGATGATGAAGTGATTGTTAATGTTCAAGGTGATGAGCCACTGATTCCCCCTATTATTATTGATCAAGTCGCTGAAAATTTAGTCAAATATAAAACAGGTATGGCTACTTTAGCTGTACCTATTGAGTCGGTTGAAGAAGCGTTTAATACTGGCGCTGTTAAAGTTGTGATGGATAAAGATGGTTATGCGCTCTATTTTTCTCGAGCGACTATTCCTTGGGAGCGAGATCGCTTCGCGAAAGCTAGCAATTTATTCAATCAATCCAGTATTGGTGATTTTTACCTTCGCCACATTGGTATTTATGCTTATCGAGCAGGTTTTATTCGTCAGTATATCAACTGGGCACCTTCTTCACTTGAGCAAATTGAAATGCTTGAACAGCTTAGAGTTCTTTGGTATGGTGAAAAAATTCATGTTGCAGTCGCTAAAGAGTCACCCGCCATTGGTGTTGATACGCAACAAGATTTAGAAAAAGTCAGAGAGTTATTTAAGGAGCAATAATGGCCATATTTAACGGCTTTTCTCAAGCGGGGCTAAATTTTTTACAAGATGCTTGGATTAATAATAGTAAAACCTGGTTTGATGAACATCGTTCTATTTATGATAACGATTTAGTTAAACCATTTAAGTTATTGGTTGAACAATTAACCCCAGAAATGTTAAAAATCGATGAGTGGTTTGAAACCAAGCCAGCGATAGGTAAAACCATATCACGCATTCATCGTGATACTCGATTTTCCAAAGATAAGACATTATATCGAAGTCGATTGTGGCTAACATTTAAACGACCAAACAAGGACTGGAAAGAAGCGCCAGCTTATTTTTTTGAAATTAGTCCGGATAGTTATCAATATGGTTTAGGTTATTATTGTGCATCAAAACAAACTATGGATATTTTTCGAGAAGAGATTGCTAATGATACTGCTAAGTTTTTAGAGATGATTCGTTGCGTCAAAAAACCTTTTGAATTGGTTGGTGAAAGTTATAAACGACCGCTGGTTAAAGATCAAGATGAAAAGATAGCAACATGGTATAACCGTAAAAGCTTAGCTGTTATGGTAACCAATAATCATATAGCTGATGTATTAGATAGTGATCTGCCAAATAAATTGATAAAAGGATTTAAAAAAATCGTCCCTCTATATGATTATTTAATGCGGGTTGAAATGATCAAAAATATACCTAAACTTTAATTGATGTCAGAACAGTAGGGCATCAACGTGCCCTATGTCTCATTATTCGTCAGTGCTTGGGTTAACTATCTGTATATTATTTAATCAGTTAAATGTTGGGGAAATTTAATACCAGCTCTTTTACGCCGTTAATGATAAATTGGGTACCGACACAAACTAATAAAAATCCCATAATTCTAGAAGTTGCTTCAATACCACTTTTCCCCATAAATCGCATGATACTGCCAGCACTACGCATACAAAACCATAAAATAATACACAATAATAATGGCACCATTATTGAAGTGGTATAAACAACCCAAGTCGATACGTTGTAACCACCACCTTTAACCGTTGAAGCCATACTAATAATCATCGCAATCGTACCCGGACCAGCAGTACTGGGCATTGCTAATGGGACAAACGCGATATTATTTGACGTTTCTCGTTTTTTTGCATCGGCTTCTAACGTTTTATGAGATGGTTGCTGGGGGAATAGCATTCTAAAACCGATAATACCGACTATCATTCCACCCGCAATACGTAATCCAGGAATTGATATACCAAAAGTATTCATCACTAATTGCCCACCATAAAACGAGACAACCATGATAATAAACACGTAAATACAAGTCATTTTAGACTGATAGTTACGCTCTTCATTGGTCATATCACCGGATAAACCTAATAGTAATACAACAGTCGTTAATGGATTAGTTAATGGTATGAAAAGAATTAGACCAAAGCCAATAGTTTGTATAAGTTCCAGCATATCAATTTCAAGACTTAATAAAAAACATTAAGATAAGTATAATTGAAATTGATAAGATATGATACATGGGCGTAATAAAACGCCCAAAAAATCATTTGGTTGATTAGAAAGGAATATCGTCATCAAAATCCATTGGTGGTTCAGGGGCTTTAGGTTGTGGTGCTGGCGCACTTTGAGCTGCTTGTCGGGTCGACGCTGGCGCTGACGAAAAATTATTTGCGCTTTGTCCCCAATTTTGTGAGCCATCATCAAAGCCTTCGTTACTCGCGCCACGCGATCCCAAAATTTGTAAGGTACCCCCCATAGTATTGATAACTACCTCAGTGGTATACCGATCTGTTCCCGATTGATCTTGCCATTTTCGAGTTTGCAATTGTCCTTCAAGATAAACTTGCGTTCCTTTTCTAATGTATTCGCCAGCAATTTCAGCTAATTTACCAAACACGACAACTCGATGCCATTCAGTGCGATCACGGTTTTCACCGGTTTGTTTATCCTTCCATGATTCTGATGTTGCAACACTAAAATTAGCGACAGCATTACCATTTGGCATGTAACGGACTTCAGGATCTTGTCCTAAATTACCAACTAAAATGACTTTGTTTATTCCTCGATTTGCCATTATAAACTCCTAAAAATTGCATAAAGATTTAATTTAGATATTGTAGCATGAGACAGAAGTAACATCACCGTATTTAATTCAATTATGCGAGCTATTATCCATTTTTAAACATTGAGAAAGATTTGTCTCACCATAGGAATTTCTTATTATAACAGGTATAATGCCACACATTTGTTGTGTAGTGTTCTAAACATATTTTTACTGGAGGCCTTATGATTAATGCGTTTGGACTAAAAAACAAACAGTTAGTGAAAATTAATGAAGGCGATATAAATAATGCGACTTGGGTTGATTTAATTGAGCCAGAAGAAGCCGATCGTGATTTTGTTTTAACCCATTTAGGACAAAACTTAGCAACGAGTATAGAGTTAGATGATATTGAGGCGTCAGCCCGTTTTTTTGAAGATAACGAAGGATTACATGTGCACTCGTTCTTTTTTTATGAAGATGCAGAAGATCGAGCAGGTAATTCTACTGTTGCATTTACAGTCCATAATGGACGTCTTTTTACCTTAAGAGAACGTGATCTTCCTGCGTTTCGTTTATATCGAATGCGGTCACGATATCAGAGCATGATAGACGGTAACCCTTGGGAAGTATTACTCGATCTATTTGAAGTTAAAGTTGAGCAGTTAGCCGATCAGATTGAAAATATCTATAGTGAATTAGAGGAGTTGAGTCTAATTATTATGGATCGCTCTTCACAAGAACATTATGATGAAGCGATTACCTCTTTAGCTGAGTTAGAAGATACCGCATGGAAGGTAAGACTTTGCTTAATGGATAGCCAAAGAGCGGTGAACTACTTAGTTCGACGAGCAAAAATGCCAGTTGATCAGTTAGAACAAGCACGTGAAGTTATTCGTGATATTGAGTCGCTTGTTCCACATAATGAATCCTTGTTCCAAAAAGTAAACTTTTTAATGCAAGCTGCAACTAGCTTTATTAATATAGAACAAAGCCGGATTATCAAGATTTTCTCAGTTGTATCTGTTGTATTTTTACCGCCAACGGTAGTTGCTTCGGCTTACGGAATGAACTTTGAAAACATGCCTGAATTAAAATGGGAATATGGTTATCCATTCTCATTAATATTAATGTTACTTGCTGGCGTTGCACCTTATATCTATTTTAAATTAAAAAAATGGTTATAGATAAAGCATATTGGATATAGTTGGTAATTATTAACTATATTGATTTATTCTCGAATTATCGCCTTGATGTTAATCAAGGAGAACTAGTTATGCATATACTGATAGTAGAAAGTGTTCATTTTGATGCTTATTATCTATCATTACTGTTCAAACTGTTGGTATGCTTTGACTAAGTTTATGAGTAAAGATTATCAATTAATTTGAAATCAAATAGAGTAAAGGATCACAATTAGTTTATTAGTACTACTTGATAAATAGTATGACCAGTGTTAAACAAGAACGGTCATTTGTACAATGGCTACATTTGAATAACGCCGAATAAAGCGAAATTCAAACAGTTCTTGCTTACTTTTTTAGGCGTACAATAAAATTGCATCGGTAAGAAGCAGCGCATCTTAAAATAACGTTATGTTTCACGCCAAAAATCATTGTTAGCGGTGAGATTTTTAACTTATTTGACTTGCCTTGTAACGAGTAGCTCAAAAATGTTTTAAATACCGATGATTTTGTACGCAGCAATAGGATTTAAACACAATTTGTAATAGAAGGGAATAACATGAGTCAATATGCTTTAGTCACTGATATTGGTGGAACCAATGCCCGTTTTGCGTTGTACGATTTAACCACTAACAAATTATCTGCTATCACAAAAATTCTGATTTCAAAAGATGATGATCTATTAGTTTTGATTAAAAACTATCTTGCTAATCAATCAATCAGTGTCGATATGGCCTGTATTGCAATTGCTTGCCCTATTGATGATACAGATATGGTGAATATGACCAATAATAATTTGTCGTTTTCACGTTCAGCGTTGATTAAAGCATTAAACTTAAAACAACTTGAAGTAATTAATGATTTTACGGCTGTATCGACTTCTATTCCACAATTAACCGATAAAGATTTAGTAAAAATCGGCGGGGATGACGCCGATTTAAATTACCCAATTGCGATTTATGGTGCTGGAACTGGTCTTGGTGTGTCGCATTTAATAAAAGTTAATCAACATTGGATCAGCTTGTCTGGAGAAGGTGGGCATACTGAATTACCAATGACCAATGAGAAAGAAGATCGTCTTTTAGCTGAGTTACGCAAAAAGTTTGGACGCGTATCGTCTGAGCGTTTTTTATCTGGAAATGGTATTGTAAATATATACCAAGCATTATTAAACATTAATAATCAACCTATAGAAGAGATTACGCCAGATGTAATTGTCAAAAAAGCGTTGTCCAATAGTTGTCCACTTTGTTTAGAAACGCTAACCTATTTTTGTACTTTTATGGGACGATTTGGTGGCAATTTAGCATTAACACTGAACACACAAGGTGGCGTTTACATTGCTGGTGGCATCGTACCACGTTTTATCGAGTTTTTTAAATCTTCACCTTTTCGGCATGCTTTTGAAAACAAAGGACGAATGTCGTACTTGGTTAAAAAAATCCCTGTTTATGTCATTACTCATGAAGATCCCGGTCTATTAGGTGCAGGTGTTTATTTACAAAATAGTCTTAATAAAATGAAGGAGTAGGTTCATCAGTTATGATGTGGTGTTATATTTATCGAAGTCCAAAAAAAGAAAATTGTTATTTATATCTGGAAAAGGAGAATGATTTTTCTACTATTCCTGAAAAAGTAATGTCAATTTTTGGTTCACCTGTATTGGTGATGAAAGTATTATTAGACGGTAAACGCCGTTTTGTTGTTGGTACTTCGGATGAAATAGAAGAAAAAATAAAAGCAGATGGTTTTTTCTTACAAATGTTAAAAGAAGATGATTTTAAAGTATGACAGAGCGATTTTGGGAATCTAAAACGTTAGATCAATTAACTGATGCACAATGGGAACAGTTGTGTGACGGCTGTGGTCAGTGCTGTCTTAATAAGTTGATGGATGAGGACACCGAAGAAATCTTGTACACCAATGTTGCTTGTAACTTGCTTGATTCTAATACGTGTCGTTGTAAGCATTATCACAATCGTTTCAAATATGAGCCTGATTGTATTAAGTTAACGCGTGAAAATCTTCTTACGATTGAATGGTTACCGTTAACTTGTTCTTATCGTTACTTTTTACAAACAGGGCAGCTACCCGAATGGCATCCACTCATTACCGGTGATAAAAAGCTTATGCATAAGCTGAAAATATCAGTTAGAAAACGTATTGTGTATGAAAAAGATGTAATTTGTTGGGAAGATCATATTCTATAAAAGGGAGTATACTCCCTTTTTTAAAAGCTTTTATAATATTAGCCAAATACTCCCGACCATATCGATGGCAAATAAATTCAAGAACATTAGAATAAAAATAAAAATCATAAATGAAATATCAATCATGCCAATAGGGGGAACAATGCGTCGAATGGGTGCGATAAAGGGTTCAGTCAACTCTGCCAGTAGTTCATCAGCGACCGATTGTCCACGGCTAACCCAACTTAGGATAGCTCTAAATAACAGTAACCAAAATAATAAATGACCAAAGGCGTGTATCATAGCAGCAACGGCATATGCTAAATACTCAGGGCTCCAAACTGGCGCATTAATCATGGCAAAATGTAAAATAAAAATAATTTTAACTAGCGCGACCAGATAGAAAATTAACCAGGTTGCACTATCAACTCTTCCTATTGACGGAATTACTTTACGTAATGGTCCAATAATGGGTTGAGAAATGCGAACTATAAATTGAGTAAATGGATTATGAAAATTAACTCTTACACTCTGCATCCATAGACGTAAAATGATCACATACAGACAAACAGTTAAAACAGCTCTTCCCAAGAAGATCAGTGATATCATTTAACACTCCTAAAAATTTTATAAGTTTGCAATATATCATAAATACTGCCTTGCGCCAAAGATCGCCGAGCCAATTCTAACCATAGTACTGCCTGCAACGATTGCTGCTTGCATATCAGCAGACATGCCCATAGATAATGTATCAAGAAATGGATAATCTATTTGTAGTGATTTTAAAAGTTGTTGCATCTGCTTAAATACATCTAATTGCTTGTTAAAATCATTCTCGATTTCAGGGATAGCCATCAAACCACGTAAATTCAAATTGGGTAATGCTATAACTTGCTTAACTAAGTCAGCGACTTGATTGGGTGCAATACCAGACTTGCTCGCTTCTTGACTTATATTTACTTGAATTAATACATTAAGTTTTTTCATATTGGCTGGCCTTTGCTCATTTAATCGCTGAGCGATTTTAAAACGATCAATTGTGTGCATCCAATCAAAATTTTCTGCCACTAATTTTGTTTTGTTTGATTGTAATGGGCCAATAAAATGCCAAATTAAAGGGGCATTGGGCATATTTTGTTTAAAAAATTGAATTTTTTCGACGCCTTCTTGAACATAGTTTTCGCCAAAGGCAAACTGACCTGCGCTAATAGCTTGTTCGATTAATGTCACAGGTTTTGTTTTACTGACGGCAATTAGTTCAATGCTATTGGGATCTCTTTCGCATTCTAACGCAATATTTTTAATTTTGTTTTTAATGGTGAGTATATTGTCATGTACTGTATTCATGTGAATCCCGAATCAAAGTTAGTTGGAATAATTGAATGTTAAATTCATTTTTGGCTCTTAGTGTAACGCAAAATGCCTCTGATTTGCACCTTTCAAGTGGTGAAGCTGCCTGTATTCGAATCAATGGGCAATTACAATTTTTATCAGAACACAGGTTATTACCAATAAGTTTAGAGACTGAACTATTATCATTATTAACTGGCGATCAAAAACAACAATTATATCAAAATAAACAAATTGACTTCGCTTATCAGGTAAAGGACTTAGGCAGATTTAGAGTGAATATTTTTTATCAATATCGGGGAATCTCAGCCGTTTTTCGTATAATTAAACAACACATTCCGACCCTTGCCGAGATAAAGGCGCCTGAAATTTTTAAACAACTTATCAATTATGAAAGTGGCATTATTTTAATTACCGGTTCAACAGGGAGTGGTAAGTCAACCACACTAGCATCTTTAATTAATCACATTAATTTTAATCAATCAAAGCACATATTAACCTTAGAAGATCCGATTGAATTTATTTATCATAATCAAAAATCATTAATCCAACAAAGAGAGTTAACAAATTTGGATCAGACTGTTGATAGCCTTTTAAGGCAAGATCCTGACATAATATTGCTTGGGGAATTACGTAACAAAAAAGCTATCCAAACCGCATTAACAGTAGCTGAAACAGGACATTTAGTTTTTGCTACGTTGCATACAAATTCTGCTATTGAGACTATTAATCGTATTATTGATGTATTTGAAGACAGTTCACGAGATTTTATTCGTACTCAATTATCACATAGTTTAAAGGCAATAATAAGTCAGAAACTAGTCACCACCGAAAATGGACGTAAAGCTTTATTTGAAGTACTGATTAACAACCCTGCTGTCAGTAATTTAATCAAAGAAGGCAAAGTTAAACACATTTATTCTTTAATGCAAACTGGACAACAATATGGCATGCAAGTAGCGCCTACATATTAGCTATTATAATACGGTTAAATTCCATAAAATGATTTTGAGTAAACCACCTTATGAGTTTTTAGAGGATGATTTTTACTCTAAAATATAAATAACTCGGTGTTTTCCTATAGGTATCTTTATTCTTAACTAATCTTTACAAAAAATCCATTAAAAAACTATCTAACTATTTTTTAAACAGCTATAATTTTTCACCTATAGAAATAGGCTTATAAAATAAGCAAACAATCATAAAAAACAAAATAAAACAATATATTACTTGACGGGCGGAACACAATGCTGTATCATTTTAGACACCAGACACCAGACACCAGACTGGCAAACCAATGTATTAAATTCATCAACTAACTCCATTCGACTATTTTTATATCTATTTTCGTTTATATTCTCGAAATTATCTACGAAGTTTTTTTCAAAGAAACAATTAGTATTGGCGTCGTCGTTGTTGTCGTACTCATTAGCACCACAGGCATTATCGGCTATTGCTGCCAATGCAATTCAAGGCACTGCTCCTTATTTAACATTCGATGGCGGAGCAACCCATGCGAACTCAGTTATTCCCTTATTATCAATAACATTACCAGGAAACAAAATTGTTAATGCATTAAATGATAGCTCTAGCATGGAAACACCAATCGTGTTAGATAAACTTTCTGCCACTTTTGCAGATATCAATACGTTAGTACCTTATGGGGATTATCCTGAGACATTGACAGATAAAGTTATTGATGATAACGATTATTGGAAGGATGATGATGGAGATATGTTCAATCGTGCCAATTCTAGTAAATTAAAAATTAAATGGAAAAATTTATATGGTCAAGATATTACTAATTATGTCAAGGACAACTTTGATAAAGCATTAGATGGGTGTGATGCACCTTATCAGTTGACTTTAGAAGTTGAAGATGTAAGCATTAAGACAAAATATGGTATTCCCTCTGAAAGTGATAGATTTATAGGAGACAGGCATACTTTCTACCTTTATCCTAAAATAGATAAACCACAATTTTGTTACTCTATTCCTGATTTAGAGTTTGATTTTTATTCAAATAATATGCCTTATGATGGGGCTATTTCATCTTTTAACGATTCGAATGGTGATTGGAATAAGTATAGAGGATTTTATACTTACAATCCTGCAAATCCTGGGGCAAACTTTCCAACAACAGGCTCTAATAATTTGTTTTTTTATTTGAGCATTGCAGGGATGAAAGCACAAGATATTGTAAATGCTAATGGTCGTACAATTTCGGCAGGAGGGGTAACATTAACGTTAAGTGCTGAAAATACGTTACCTACTGGATTAGTAAAAATCAACTTAACAGGTCCTAAAGAGAGTGCACCTAGTTCTTTTTGGCCTTCAACTTTTTATTTTCGCGATATGAACAATGATCCATTTTATAGCTTTAGGTTAGAGCGTTGGTATGTGGCTAAAAAAGGTGGAGCAGGAGGTTATCAGAATGCAGTAACGTTTTGTAATAATTTTAATGGTGGTGGATATCGTATAGGAAAAGTGCACGATTTTACAAATTCAAGAAATAGTAACGTCAATTGGCTAAATGGTATATCTGAATCATTTTATCTTAGAAAAATTAGTTATAAAACAGATGGTTATTGGATGGGAGGACTTTTTAGTGAATGGGGCCGTGTGACTCAAATTTACTATAAAGATAGTGATTGGGAATATTTTCGTGTTGGTGACCCTGCTTGGGGAGATTCGAGAGCAATTTATTGGACTTCAGATGATCAGTCACATTGGGGATATAATTATGTTGTAGAGGCTAATACTGGTGGTGTTGGTGATAGAGATCATTTAGATCAGGACTATAGAGTTGCTTGTGTTGCACCCTAGTTTATTCCATCCTTTAAAACGTATTCATAACTATTTAAACAAAAATATTTAGTATTTTGTTTAAATAGTTGATTGAATTCTTCAGCTATAAAGTATTTAATTAACCATCGAAGTTTATGCCTATTTTTTATATATGTTATATTACTAAAAAGGTTTTTATACAAAAAATGTTCTATACTTGTGAGCTAGTATAGATACTAAAAGGTGATTAATAAATGGAACAAAAAATTGGATTTATCGGTTTAGGAAATATGGGGAATGCCATTTTACAAGGGATTTTATTAAGTAATATTGTTCCTGGATCTCAGCTTTATGTTTATGACCATCATCCAGAAAAAGGGCAACTCCTTAATCAAGAATATGCTGTTAATAATCTTAATTCTGAGCGTGAAGTTGCGCGTGAATCAGATATTGTTATTATTGCGGTTAAACCTAATGTCATTGTAGATGTATTGAACGATATTCAAAAAGAGTTAAAAAAGAATACAATTGTTATCTCAATTGCAGCCGGTGTAACTATTAAAACTATTGCTAAAAGCGTTGGTTATGAGCAAAAAATTATTCGAGTGATGCCAAATACGCCGGCACTAGTAAATGCGGCAATGTGCTCAATTACCCCTAACACTGAAGTGACAGACGATGAGTTAGCAATCGTGCAGTCGTTATTGAATTGTATTGGTGAAACCGAAGTTGTGCCTGAATATTTAATTGATGCGGTTGTTGGCGCTAGTGGATCTTCACCTGCATTTGTATTTATGTTTATTGAAGCGATTGCTGATGGCGCTGTTAAAGGTGGTTTGTCGAGAAAACAAGCTTATAAATTTGCAGCACAGACGGTGTTAGGATCGGCAAAACTGTTACTTAAAACCGGTAAACACCCAGGTGAATTAAAAGATATGGTTTGCTCGCCTGCTGGAACAACTATCGAAGGCGTACAAGTTCTTGAAGAAAAAGGATTTCGAGCGGCAGTAATCGATGCCGTAGAAGCAACAATCAAAAAATCGAAAGATCTGTCCGAAAAATAAATTGTTAAGTGTGACATATTACTCTAATAGAAATTCATTTTGTATTCCTTCCTGTTAGAGTAATGAAATGTTAAAAGTAAAACATTTCTTGCATTCAATCGGAATTTATGCGTTAATAGTTACCAGCATATAACATGCAGATTTATTTTGTAACATTTAGATATTCGCAGTTTGTAGTTTACTTTATATCAGGGATTCGTATTAGTTTTCTTCAGTCTCCTCTTCTTAGTGTTAATAAGTAGTCTAGGTTTTATGTTTTAAAGATGGCCGTCATCGGCTAAGATTAATTTATTTATAGGAAGATTGTTATGTCTAAGAAAACTGGTCAAGTTAAATGGTTTAATGAAAGTAAAGGTTTTGGTTTTATTTCGCCTGCAGATGGCAGCAAAGATGTATTTGTACACTTTTCAGCGATTTCTGGTGATGGCTTTAAAACGCTAGCTGAAGGTCAACAAGTAGAATTTTCTATCCAAGATAGTCCTCGTGGTCCAGCTGCTGCTGACGTTATTCTAATTTAAATACCTCCCATCATATCCTATCTTATCAGCAACTATTTGCTGGTAAGATTACAAGCAAAATAATTCTACATATACACTTTTAAAAAAAATCTTATAACATATCAATAGTAAAATAATATGAGGAAAAAATGAAAAAATTACTACTTACAATCTCATTACTGGGAATATCTGCTTTTGCCATGGCAGACCTATCAGCGTCTTGTAAAACTTATTTTGATAAAGTGGATAATTTAATCAAAGCCATTCCAGATAATGCAGCGACTAAACAACAAACGGATATGTTGAAACAAAATCTAGAATTGGGTAAAAAGCAAGTTATTGCAATGTCTCAAGCTGATCAAGAAAATGCTTGTAAGAAAGGATTAGAGGCATTAAAACAAGCAGAAGCAGCATTATCTTCTAAAAAATAATGCGCTAAAGTTGATTTATCGTTTATTACGATGTCGAAAATCCCAAGGGGCTATAGGATTTTTATCTTTCCAAAGCCCTTTTTTGTTTTGTTTGGCTTGCGTTTCTAATCTTACCATTTCTTGATTATTTGCTATCCCTTTATAACGGTAAGCCCAAGCATAGCCACTTTCAACCATCTTAGCATTGATATTTATCTTATTGGAAAATACAGTACCTAACGTTCGTTGATAGATATCTTTTTTACTCTCTTTTATAAAAACAGCTTTACCCGCAACAAGTGACGCTAAATATTTTCTCGACACATTGCCATAAGCTTGTTTTTTTTCGGGCGCATCGATATCTAACAATCTAACTCTAATTTTTTGTTTAGTGTTGGTTAATACATCAATTGTATCGCCATCAATCACTTTGACTACTTTGCCTGCAAAATCAGCATAAACAAAAGAACTGAATAAAAAAGAAAAAACAATAATAATAAAAAAACGTTTTAACAAAATCATATTTAAAAACTTAAAAAATAAACTTATTATGGCGATGACCAACAAATGATGAACTAGTTTATATTGTTATAAGGAATGTCATTTGATCATAGGCACAATAGATAACTAGGTTGAGCTGCAATGACAAATAGCAAAAACATGTTGTTATTAATGATACTCAATCAACCACTGTTGTCTAATAAATCGTTATTTTAGCCTTACAACTAGTGCGTTATAAGGCTAAGTAACCTTTATTATGAATTAAAATTCGCTGGTATCTTTAAATAATCCAACTTTTAAATCAGTTGCTTCATAAATTAATTTACCATCAACATAAACTTCGCCATCTCCAATTCCCATAATTAATTTACGGTTAATGACGCGTTTAAAATGAATTTTATAAGTCACTTTTTTATTTTTTGGCAGGATCTGACCTTTTAATTTTAATTCGCCAACACCCAGTGCGCGTCCTTTACCTTTACCACCAATCCAACCAAGATAAAAGCCGACTAATTGCCATAATGCATCTAAGCCTAAACAACCAGGCATCACAGGATCGTTTTTAAAGTGACATTTAAAGAACCATAAATCAGGATTGATATCGAATTCTGCTTCAACATAACCTTTACTATAGTTACCGCCATCTTCATTCATTTCAATCACACGATCCATCATTAACATTAGATCAGAAGGTAAAGGAGGACCATCATGACCAAATAATTCACTATTGCCTGATTTAATCAAATCTGCTTTATCATACGAAGACTTACGTTCAAATGTCATAAAAAAACCTTTTATTTGTTGTTATTACTTCATGGTCAAAATAACGGTATTATTCATATCCATGTTATAAAAATAGATAGTGTTTAAACAGTATCAGTTTAACTCATTAATTAATGAGATTTTGCTTTAAAGTGTATTGGTTATTATTATTTTTTGCAATATTTTTGCCATCTACTCAACCAACTGTCGTGTTTTTTATCTTGCACTAACAGTGACTGCATGCGTGCCTGAATCAATTTGTATAAGCTAATACCATGCTCATCTTTATAGGGAATACCCGTTAGTAAATACAAGGCATCGGCAATATGCTCAACTGCCCAAATTGAAAATTTATTTTCTATCACTGCATTAATCACTTCATCGCTTAAACTCAAATGGCGTTGGTTACTGGCGGGAATAATGACTCCTTGTTGGCCAGTTAAGCCTTGATGCTGACAAACGGCAAAAAAACCTTCTATTTTTTCATTTACCCCACCAATTGACTGTACATGACCAAACTGATCAACCGAACCGGTAACAGCTAATTGTTGATCGATAGGTTGATTGGATAATGCACTAATGAGTGCACAAAATCCAGCCAATGAAGCACTATCACCATCGATTTCACTATAAGATTGTTCAAACACTAAAGATGTTGAAAAAGGTAATTGATGATTTATCGCAAATTCTGACATCATAAATGCTTGCATTATCATCATTCCTTTAGAATGAATGTTGCCTGCAAGGTCAGTTTTACGTTCAATATCAATCAATTCACCATCACCAAAATGAATAATGCAGCTTAAACGAGAGGGTTCTCCTATGGCTCTTGGATAACCCGGATATTCAATGACAGATAACCCATTTATTTGCCCAACAACCTGATCTTTGGTATTAATCATTATCTGGTTGGTAAATATTTCATCATAAAACCGCTCAGTTAAATAACTTTCGCGCCAAAGTTTTTGCTTGATTGACTTGATTATAGCTGACTCATCAATGACACTATTTTCCATATAATGGGCTGCATTAACTAATAGGGTGTAAACCCAATCAACTGCCATAGGAAGATAAAATTGATCACCGGTATAACGTGTTGCTTCTTTATATAACTTAGTGAATGCTGATTTATCAATATGTGGTAAGTTTTGATTCTCAGCTATAAATTCTAAGTAACTAAACCACTGTTCTATCTGTAAAGAGGCGTTAACGGCTAATTCGTTTTCAAACTCACTATATATTGAAGTGGAGTAAAACTCGGGATCGAGATCTTGTAATTCGGTTAAGCTTAATCTATCACCGACTAAAATAATGCGTAAATCAAGAGGCATTTTTGGAATAGCAATAGGCAATGGGTGTAATTCATCGGCAGAAAACCATTCAAACTCTTGTTTTATCACCATCTGTTTTAATTTAAACCACATAGATGGTTGGGCAAGTAACGAGCGGAGTCCTAAAATCAAAAAACCACCATTGGCTTGATGAACTAAACCTGCTTGTAATTTGATAGGATCATTTTCCGGTTGTCGAACGCAGCCTAATAGCATTTCACTATCGAAAGATAGGGCTGTTAAACACGTATCTTGAACAGCAAAGTTATCTTGTTTACTTTTGGCTTTTGTTAGCGTGATTTTGTTATCATTGATATAGTAACTAAAGCCTAAAATAGAGGTTGAAATACTAGGTTTAATTGCTTGTTTAAATAGACGAAAAAACAGTTCGCTTTCTGTTCCTTTTAGGAGCATAAACCGAGGGGTATAAGCTTGCTTTTGCTTTGGGCACAATAGTGAAAAGGCATCGGCAATTCGTGGTTGCCATGTTAATAAATTATTTACCTCTTTAGTGGCTAAATCAGTAGGTATCTTTTTATTATTAACGATGATTTCGATTTGTTTTAAATCTGGTTGAAGCTGTTGTGCTTCGAGTTGTTTGATTGCCAAAATGAGTATCTTTTTTGTTAGCCAAATAAATCTATAAATTATAGCAAGTATCGATTGTAACGCCAACAAATTACCGAGATCTTTATGCTAACAAATAAAAAATTTACAGAAAGATTTTTCAAAATCAGGTAAACTATCCCGTAAATTAATAGTTACTAATCATTGTTATCATCATTGCCAACAATTAAATATGCTCAAACTTAAAAATAATCATTTTAAAGATGAACAAGTTTCACAAATTGTGAGCTGGGGACACTGGTTTACATTATTTAATATTTTTGTCGTAATTATTCTTGGTAGTCAATACTTGATGATTGCGGATTGGCCTCGCACATTTATGGGAAGATTTTATGCTATTATTAGTGCGATTGGGCATTTTAGTTTTTTGACTTTTATTGCTTACTTGATTTTACTTTTTCCATTAAGCTTTTTTATTTATTCATCAAGGTGGCAACGCATCATTGCAACAATTACAGCTACCTTAGGTATTACCTTACTTTTAATTGATATTGACGTTTTTTCGCATTTTCGAATGCATCTTAATTTATCGATTTGGCAATTGCTAACTACGCAAAAGGCTTCTTTTTTAAGTACTGCATTTATTCTTATTCCGTTTATCCTCTTTATTGAGATTTTATTTGCAATCTGGAGCTGGAAAAAGTTACGTAGCCTTACTAAACGTAAACGATTTGCAAAGCCAGTTGTCCTTATATTTATTCTTTGCTTTATTTCTTCCCATCTTATTCATATTTGGGCTGATGCTAATTTTTATCGACCAATAACCATGCAGCGTTCAAGCTTGCCGCTGTCTTATCCGCTTACCGCGAGGCATTTTCTTGAGCGTTATGGTTTTATTGAGCAAAATGATTATCGTAATCGGGTTATTCAAGAAGGTAATCCATTCGCACTTGCAATTGAGTATCCACTTGGGCGTATCACATTTGATACCGAACAACAGATGAAAAATGTGGTAATGATTGCTATAGATGGATGGAATTATGATTTGCTTGATGACACTATGCCTGCGTTAAATAAATTTGCGCATAACAGCCTCTTTTTTACTAATCATTATGGTGCAAGCAATCAGTCATATTTAAATGATTTTTCACTGTTTTATGGGTTAGATCCCAATTATTACAACAGTATTTTAGCCAGTCACAAAACTTCGGCTTTAATTGATGCAGTAATAAAACAACATTATAATTTAGGTTTATTTTCGGCCGATGGTTTTGCCGAACCTCTTTATCGTTATGCATTACTCTCTAATTTTACCTTACCTGAACCTAAAAAACAGACTAATCGACAAGTCACTGATAACTGGATGGCATGGCATGACAAACAAAACGAATTGGACAACCATGCACCTTTATTTTCTGTCATTCAATATTCACTGGGTTCTAAAAATAAAAACGTACCGATAACTGAATTAAAAACTGAGGCAAAAAAATTAGATCAGTATTTAGAATCGATAATTAGTTACTTAAAATTATCAAATTCATTTGATAATACGATTATTGTTATCACCGGATCGAATGACATTAAGATTAATGAAAATTTGAAAATTGCATTACGTGATAATACAAAGAGTTTTAGTCGGGAATCACTAAAAGTACCATTAATCATTTCTTGGCCAAATAAAGAGGCCAAACAAATAAGTGATGTAACTACGCAAACTGATATTTTAAGTACATTAATGCAAGAAGCATTCAATGTTACCACACCACCTCAACAATATAGTCAAGGTAAAAACTTATTTGATCAAAAATCTAGACAATGGATCATTGCTGGCAATGAAAGCGAAATAGCTGCGCTTTATAGTGATAAAACCGTTGTTCTTGATGAATTTGGGCGCTCAAAAATTTATGATTTAAACGATAAATTAGAAAAAGATCAGAAGATAAGCTTACCAATATTCTTACAAATTGTAACCGAGAATCGCCGGTTTATGGTTTTTGATGATTAAGAGTAAAAAAAGGGTGAAGATTACTTCACCTCTTTCCCCATTGCTTGTAAATCGGCATGATAAGATGAACGAACGAATGGACCACACGCCGCATGGGTAAATCCCATATTTAATGCGATTTGTTTTAACTCATCAAATTCTTCCGGTGGCACATAACGCTCAACCGGTAGATGATATTTGCTTGGTTGTAGATATTGACCTAACGTTAGCATAGTTACGCCATGGGTACGAAGGTCTTTTAATACTTGAATCAGTTCTTCATTAGTTTCACCAAGTCCTACCATTAAACCAGATTTTGTGGGTATTTCAGGATGTCTTTCTTTAAAAGCGGCTAATAATTTTAGTGAACCTTGATAACTGGCACCAGGACGAATTTTTTTATAAAGGCGTGGAATATTTTCTAAATTATGATTAAACACATCTGGTGGATTTTCACTTAACACCTTAACCGCTTCATCAATGCAACCACGAAAATCTGGGGTCAAAGTTTCAACTTTAATATTAGGGCTTAATGCTCTAATTTCTTTGGTACACGAAGCAAAATGGCTCGCGCCGCCATCTTTAAGATCATCACGATCTACCGAGGTAATTACTACATAACGCAGTCTCATTTCTTGTATAGTTTTAGCTAATTTTATGGGTTCTTCACGATCTGGCGGTAAAGGTCGTCCGTGTGCAACGTCGCAAAATGGGCAACGACGAGTACAAATATCGCCTAAAATCATAAAAGTCGCCGTTCCATGATTAAAGCACTCAGCTAAGTTAGGACAAGAAGCCTCTTCACAAACTGAATGTAAACCGTGTTTGCGCATGGTATTTTTAATATGCGAAATGTTATCAGAATGAACTGGTAATTTGATTTTCATCCATTCCGGTTTTTTTAGTGGCGCAGCGTCTTGTATTGTAATAGTTGGGATTAATCGTGTTTTATCAGCATCACGATATTTTGAGCTTCTGATTATTGTTTCATTATTTTGCATAATTTATATCTTATTAGTTTGTTAACTGCTTGATGAAATTATTGGTTAACAATTGTTTTATTTTTTTACGATCAATTGGCGAGACATATTCTTTTAATTGTGTCATTTGTAATCCGGCATAACCACAAGGATTGATATTTTTAAACGGTCCAAGGTCCATATCAATATTTAATGCAAGCCCATGTAATGTGCAACCTCTTTTAATATGTAACCCGAGTGAACAGATTTTCTTGTTATTGATATACACGCCCGGCGCATCGGCTTTAGCGTAAGCTATAATACCATAGTGTTGCAAAGTATCGATGACACTCTTTTCCAAATAACTGACAATATCACGAATGCCGATCTTACGTCGTTTCAAATCAAATAATATATACATAATCTGCTGACCAGGTGCGTGATAGGTAATTTGTCCGCCGCGATCAGTTTGTACAATCGGAATATCTGTTTTGCATAACAAATGTTCTGGCTTACCAACTTTTCCTTGTGTAAAAACAGGGTAGTGCTCAACTAACCAAATTTCATCCAATGTTTGTTCATTGCGATTAAGCGTAAATTCATGCATGGCTTGATAAGTTTGCAGGTAGGGCTGTATATCTAAATCCTGAATAATAATATCTTCTGCTTTCATCTTCACTGTAGCGTTTATCTGCCATTTTTATCAAAATCTTACATCTATATATCAGATTTTACTATAACTTGACAATACATAGCTAATCACGGTATAACCAATCCCATTAATTCAGATAAATTAATTTTTATTAAATTTGATTTATATCAATTGATTATGGGTTTATTTAAATTAATAATTGAAATGGTTGATTAATTTGATAGGAATTAACATTCTTTTCTAAACTATGGTTTGCTTTACTTTTTCTTTGAAAATGGCAGACTTATACTAAATAAGCTCCGTAATGCAGAGTAGAAGGTTATAAGTTAGTTATGGCTTAAGTTATAGCTAAGGATAGCAAAAGCTGCATTTTTTTTAACAAAAAAGAGGTTTTTATATGTCGGACATGCAAGTGAATGATATCGATCCTATTGAAACACAAGATTGGCTAAAAAGTCTTGATTCAATTATTCGTGAAGAAGGCATCGAACGTGCACAATATATTATTGAACAAATAGTCAATAAAGCCAAAGATGGTGGTGTTCCTTTACTTTTTGGTTCTTCAACCAGTAATTATATCAATACCATCCCTGTAGAAGAGGAGCCAGCATATCCGGGGGATTGGGAAATTGAAAGACGCATTCGTTCAATTGTTCGTTGGAATGCTATTATGATGGTACTTAGAGCATCTAAAAAGGATTTAGAGCTTGGCGGTCATATGGCATCATTTCAGTCTGCTGCTACATTTTATGAAGTTTGTTTTAACCACTTTTTCCGTGCCAGAAATGAGAAAGATGGTGGTGACTTAATTTATTTCCAAGGTCATATCTCACCGGGAATTTATTCACGTGCATTTATTGAAGGTCGTTTGACTGAAGAACAATTAGATAATTTCCGTCAAGAAGTTCATGGTAAAGGTCTATCATCTTATCCTCATCCAAAATTAATGCCTGAATTCTGGCAATTCCCAACTGTTTCTATGGGATTAGGTCCGGTTAGTGCGATTTTCCAAGCTCGATTCTTAAAATACCTAAACCATCGTGGGCTTAAAGATACCTCAGAACAAACTGTCTATGCATTTTTAGGTGATGGTGAAATGGATGAGCCAGAATCAAAAGGGGCAATCACAGTTGCAACCCGTGAAAAACTAGACAATTTAGTTTTTGTTATCAACTGTAATTTACAACGCTTAGATGGCCCTGTTACTGGTAATGGTAAAATTATCAATGAACTCGAAGGTGTATTTGCTGGTGCGGGTTGGAATGTTATTAAAGTGCTTTGGGGTGATCGTTGGGATAAATTATTACAAAAAGATAAATCAGGTAAATTAATCCGTCTAATGAACGAAACACTTGATGGTGATTACCAAACATTAAAATCTAAAGATGGTGCTTATGTTCGTGAACACTTCTTTGGTAAATACCCTGAAACCGCAGCCTTAGTTAAAGATATGTCTGATGAAGAGATCTTTAGATTAAATCGAGGTGGTCAAGATCCATCTAAAATGTTTGCTGCATTTATGCGAGCAAAACAGACTAAAGATCGACCAACTGTAATTTTAGCTCATACTATTAAAGGTTATGGTATGGGTGAAGCGGCTGAAGCGAAAAATATTGCTCACCAAGTTAAAAAAATGAATATGGATGGTGTTCGTCATGTTCGTGATTTCTTTAATATTCCTGTGACTGACGATGCACTTGAAAAATTACCTTATATTAAATTTGAAGAACATACACCTGAATACAAATATATCCATGAACGTCGTAATGCGCTGCATGGCTATGTTCCGTCAAGATTAACTAAGTTCTCTGGAACAGTTTCTATTCCACCATTAAGTGAGTTTGCGCCATTACTTGAAGCACAAACTAAAGAAATTTCAACAACAATTGCGTTTGTTCGTGCTCTTAACATCATGCTTAAGGACAAAGAGTTAGCACCACGTTTAGTGCCAATTCTCGCTGATGAAGCACGTACTTTTGGTATGGAAGGCTTATTCCGTCAAATTGGTATCTATAATCCACATGGACAACAATATACCCCACAAGATAGAGAACAAGTCGCTTACTATCGTGAAGATGAAAAAGGTCAGATTTTACAAGAAGGAATCAATGAATGTGGTGCGACAGCTTCTTGGATTGCTGCTGCAACTTCATATAGTACTAATGATTTCCCAATGATTCCATTCTATATTTATTACTCAATGTTTGGTTTCCAACGCATTGGTGATTTAATGTGGGCAGCTGGCGATCAACAAGCTCGCGGATTTATGATCGGTGGTACATCTGGACGCACAACCCTAAATGGGGAAGGCTTACAACACCAAGATGGTCATAGCCATATTCAAGCTTTAACTATCCCGAATTGTATCTCTTATGATCCTGCATATGCTTATGAAGTCGCTGTTATAATGCAAGATGGCTTACGTCGTATGTATGGCGAACAAGAAAATGTTTACTACTACATCACAACTCTTAACGAAAATTATGCGCAACCAGCGATGCCAGAAGGTGCAGAAGAGGGGATCCGTCGAGGTATTTATAAACTTGATACCGTTGCAGGTCAAGCAGGTAAACCAACTGTTCAGTTATTAGGTTCAGGCTCTATATTACGCCATGTTCGTGATGCTGCTGCTATCCTAGCGAAAGATTATGGGGTTAACTCAGAAGTTTACAGTGTAACATCTTTTACCGAGCTTGCTCGTGATGGACAAGATTGTGAACGTTACAATATGTTACATCCAAGTGAAACACCAAAAGTGCCTTATGTTGCACAGGTGATGAATAATAATCCAGCGGTTGTGTCAACTGACTATATGAAACTGTTTGCTGAACAAATCCGCGGTTTTGTTCCTGCCGAAAGCTACCGAGTATTAGGTACTGATGGCTTTGGTCGCAGTGATAGTCGAGAAAACTTGCGCCATCATTTTGAGGTAGATGCATCTTATGTTGTTGTTGCTGCATTGGGTGAACTTGCTAAACGTGGTGATATTCAAGCTAGTGTGGTTGAAGAAGCCATCAAAAAATTTGAAATCAACCCAGATAAACTCAACCCACGTATTGCATAAGAGGTAAAAAGAATGAGTATAGAAATAAAATTACCCGACATTGGTGGTGATGAAGTTGAAGTAACCGAAATTTTGGTCAAAGTCGGTGATAAAGTTGCTGTTGACGATAATATTATGACTGTTGAAGGTGATAAAGCGTCAATGGAAATTCCTGCACCACAAGCAGGCGTTGTAAAATCTATCATTGTGAAAGTTGGTGACAAAGTAAAAACTGGCGTTGCAATTATGGAATTTGATGAAGATGGTGCAAGTGCACCAGCTACCAAAGAAGAGCCAAAATCAGCGCCAGCTGCACCTGCTGCTCCAGCCGCAAGTCAAATTGTTGATGTCAATGTACCTGATATTGGTGGTGATGAAGTTGAAGTCACTGAAATTTCGGTTAAAGTTGGTGATAGCGTAGCAATCGACGATAACATCATTACTGTTGAAGGCGATAAAGCATCAATGGAAGTGCCTGCAACCGTTGCTGGTGTTGTTAAAAACATTGTTGTTAAAGTTGGCGATAAAGTTAAAACTGGTTCTAAAATAATGGAATTTGAAACGGCAGCATCGACTGCACCAGCGAAAGCTGAAAGTTCAGCGCCAGTATCAACACCAGCTCAAGTAGCTCCGGCGCCTGCAACAGTAGCTGAGCCGGCTAAGGCATCAGCTCCAGCAACCACGGGCAATGATTTTGTTGAAAATGATGCTTATGCACATGCAACACCATCGGTTCGTCGTTTAGCTCGCGAATTTGGCGTTAATCTTGCTAAAGTGACACCAACAGGTCCTAAACATCGTATTTTACGTGAAGATATTCAAGCTTATGTTAAAAATGCGGTTAAACAAGTTGAAAGTGGCAATGCAGGTGGTGCATTACCTGGCTTACTACCATGGCCAAAAGTTGATTTCAGTAAATTTGGTGAAGTAGAATCATTACCATTAACTAAGATTCAAAAAGTATCAGGTGCTAATTTACATCGCAACTGGGTCATGATTCCGCATGTTACTGAATTTGATGAAACAGATATTACTGATCTAGAAGCATTTCGTAAGCAACAAAATGCTGAAGCTGATAAGAAAAAACTTGATCTTAAGATCACACCACTTGTATTTATTATGAAGGCGGTAGCAAGTGCGTTAACGGCTTACCCACGCTTTAACAGTTCATTATCTGAAGATGCACAAACCTTAATCATTAAAAAATACATTAATATTGGGGTAGCGGTTGATACGCCAAATGGTTTAGTAGTGCCGGTATTTAAAGATGTGAATAAAAAAGGTATTGTTGAACTTTCACGTGAACTGGCTGAAATTTCTAAAAAAGCGCGTGACGGTAAATTAACAGGTTCAGACATGCAAGGTGGTTGTTTTACTATTTCTAGCCTAGGTGGAATTGGTACCACTTCATTTACTCCAATTGTAAATGCGCCTGAAGTCGGAATTTTAGGGGTATCACGCTCTACTATGAAACCTGTTTGGAATGGTAAAGAGTTTATACCACGCTTAATGTTACCATTGTCATTATCATTTGATCACCGTGTGATTGATGGTGCTGACGGTGCACGCTTCTTAAGCCATATTGTTAACGTATTATCCGACTTACGTCGTTTAGTGATGTAGTGGAGGAAAATAGATTATGAGTCAAGAAGTTAAAACACAACTTGTAGTTTTAGGTGCAGGGCCAGCGGGATATTCCGCTGCGTTCCGCGCAGCCGATCTTGGTTTAGATGTCACCTTAGTTGAACGTTACTCAACGCTAGGTGGGGTGTGTCTGAACGTCGGTTGTATTCCTTCCAAAGCATTACTGCATGTTGCTAAAGTAATGGATGAAGCCAAATCATTAACTGAGCATGGTATTCATTTTGGTACCCCAAAACTTGAATTAGATAAAGTACGCGGTTGGAAAGAGAAAGTTATTAATCAGCTCACTAATGGATTAGCGGGTATGGCTAAAATGCGTAAAGTGAACGTAATTCAAGGTGAAGCGCAATTTACTGGCAGTCATACTATGGATGTGACATCGTCAAAAGGCATTACCAAAATTACCTTTGATAATGCGATTATTGCTGCTGGTTCTCGTCCAATTACATTACCATTCATTCCTCATGAAGATCCGCGTATTTGGGATTCAACCGATGCATTAGCATTAACCACCATTCCTAAAAAATTATTATTAATGGGTGGGGGAATTATTGGACTTGAAATGGGTACTGTTTATCATGCCCTAGGTTCAGAAGTGGATGTAGTTGAAATGTTTGACCAAGTGATTCCTGCGGCTGATAAGGATGTGGTTAAAGTCTTCACTAAACAAATCCAGAAGAAGTTTACCCTAAGACTGGAAACTAAAGTCACTACCGTTGAAGCAAAACATGATGCCATTTATGTCACCATGGAGAAAAAAGACGGAACGACCGAAACGCATACCTATGATGCTGTGTTAGTCGCAATTGGACGTACACCAAATGGTAAACTAATTGGCGCTGAAAAAGCTGGCGTAAATGTTACCGATCGTGGCTTTATCGAAGTTGACAAACAAATGCGCACTAATGTACCGCATATTTATGCGATAGGTGACGTAGTGGGTCAACCAATGCTTGCGCATAAAGGTGTGCATGAAGGGCATGTTGCTGCTGAAGTAATTGCCGGTAAAAAACACTTCTTCGATCCAAAAACTATTCCTTCAATTGCATACACTGAACCTGAAGTAGCTTGGGTTGGTTTAACTGAAAAAGAAGCAAAAGCTAAAGGTATTGATTACGAAGTAGCAATCTTCCCATGGTCAGCATCAGGACGCGCGATTGCTTCTGATTGTTCAGAGGGTATGACAAAACTGATCTTTAATAAAGCTGATAATCGCTTACTTGGTGGAGCAGTTGTCGGTGTGAATGGTGGAGAGTTGCTAGGTGAAATCACTTTAGCTGTTGAAATGGGATGTGATGCAGAAGATATTGCATTAACTATTCATGCTCATCCGACATTACATGAATCGATCGGTTTAGCGTCCGAAATTTATGAAGGATCGGTAACTGATCTACCGAATGTAAAAGCGAAGAAAAAATAGTTAAAACAGATTTTTTAACTGTATATAAAATGCCATTAGCATTAAAAATGCTAATGGCATTTTTATTTTTGAACAATCTATTGTTGGAAAAAATTCAATAAATTAGTCCAACTTTAGCTGATTCGTGGGCAAATAAAAACTTCGGACAGAGAGTATTTAAAACATATAATTTATATTTGGTATGATATTGTCAAATCCGCTGCAAGCAAATCAAATTATAGCACCCGATTCTAGTAGAGCATTCAAAAATAGTGATAATCAATTACCTGTAGTTGATAGTAAGGGTAACCCAATTACTTATAGAGAATTTGATGTCAATAATAAAATAGTAGGTCAAGCTAGAGATGCTGAGTGTTTCATTAGAGGAAGTAATGGCTCGGTTTATTATACAAACAATCATTAACAAACATTCATTAAATTGACTAAATAGAGAACAACTAATATGAATAACCAAACTATTTGTATTGCTAAAGGACAAGAAGAACAATTTATTAAAAAATACAATTCAAAAATTATTATTTTGCTAAACTGGATGGTTCAAATATTTATACACTTAATGACTATATGAATGCAATAATTGTAGCTTTCCAGTTCCCAAAAAATATGTTTATAAACACTAATAGTATTGATGCATACAATGACTGGATGAGAGATCTAACATGGATAGATCAATATGATGGATATATATTAATTATTGAAAAATTTGAACAAATGATGAGTTCTTATCCAAAAGAAAAAGGTATTATAATGGATGAGTTTCGGGAGACTATTTATCCTTTTTGGGAAGATGAAGTTTTACATACTGTTGTTGATGGAAAAGCAAAAGGTTTTTTTGTATTACTTGTGATTAATATTTTTATTAGTTTTATACAGTGATTTCCAGTTCTACGTTTTATATCGCAGAATTGAACTAACAATTTATCAACAATACGATCAATCTTACAAACTCGACAATTAACTTACCTTTTTTAGTTGTAATAGTGACGAATTGTCTTATGGTAAATCCGAGTTCATTTAGCCAATTTTTGTCTGGAGTTGGGCTAGGTGCCTCAGCGGTATACCAAAACATTAAAAAAGGCTCAATCACCAAATTAGCAATGGATAAAGATAAATTGATTATCTGTAATTAGGGCAAATTTTTATACTAATTAGAAACTGTAGCTAAAATCCCTTCTCCTGTATAACAATACGCTTTAGCTTGATAAGCAATAAAAGCGGATTCTCCTTTGCTAAGGACTACTGATTCAAATTCTGTTGTCAAGCAAATCTTTCCTTCAAGGCATAATACTATTTGTGCGCTAGTTACCTTTTGTTCTTGTTGTTGATCATTACTGTATATAATTTCGAAATTAAAATCGTCAACTGGAACCGGAAAAGAGGTTCTATTAGCTTTGATTATTGGTTTTATTAGTAAATTATTTAAACTTAAGCTATCAAAACTTGTATTGTTTACTAACTGCTGTATATCAATGTGTTTGTGCGTTAAGCCTGCTCTAAGCACATTATCTGAGTTTGCCATTACTTCAAGTCCTGTTCCTTTGATATAAGCATGAGGCGTTTGCGCATCTAAAAACATAGCTTGCCCGGGTTGTAGTTCAATAACATTTAAAATTAATGGCATAAATATACCGATATCATTTGGATATTCTTGAGCAAGCATCTTGATTGTTGAAAAAGGCTCAATTTCTATATCGTTTATGCTATTTAGTAATTGATTAATTAATTGTAATTTTTCTTTTTCCGAAAGATTCAATAACGCTGTAAAAAACAGTTTCAATTGCTGAGGTGTACGATTATTTTTCAATTTTACGATTTCATTTTCAAGTATCGAAACGTTAATTTTTGCAAACAGCATAAGTATTTCATCGATAGGTCGAAATGATCGCATCGCTTTAAAGGGGGTTAAGGCGTAAATTAATTCTGGTTTATGATTAGGATCTTTATAATTTCGCTTTGGATCATTAAGGGCAATGCCTAATTGATTTTCTTTTTCAAAACCACATTTAGCCGCGGTTTTTGTTGGATGAACCTGTATTGATAAGGCTTTATTCGCGGAAAGTATTTTAAAAAGATAAGGTAAACCAGCAAATTTTTTGTATGTATCTTCACCTAAAATAGCTTGCGGGTTATCATTGATCAATTTATCAAGTTTGACTTTGTGATTGTCAATTTCAATGGCTGTTGAACAGCCGATTGGATGCGCTCCCATCCAAATTTCCGCCATTGGTTTTTGACTGGGATTACTGATCCCCAAAATTTTTGTTATTTGATCCATACTACCCCAATCAAAGTGTTTAATTGGGTTTTCGAGTTTCCATATTGTTTGTTTCATCGTTTTTACCATTAACAATAAAAAATTGGTGTTGAAATCACTAAGTAATTGTAGGTAACTATACCCTTGATAAAAAAACTTGCAAACTAATAAATATAAGCCAGCAAATTAAATAACTAAACTGGCTTTTATTACTAATTAATAGAAATATTTAAACCTTACACGTGCACCATAGCGATCATCGGTATTATCACCATGAGATTTACTTCTATCCAATAGTGAATAATAGGTACCTAAATAAATATTAAAATTGTCCATATCTAATACGTTATTAATTAAGTAAGAAGCATTAACTGTATGGATTTTATATTTTCCTTTATTATTGATATGACCGTCTTTGATACGATTTTCTAGGTTAAATTTTTTAATATCATTATTGGCAAAAATGTACCCAAATCCAATTTGTTCCCAAACTAGGTTGGTACCTATAGTCATATCTTTTTCATCTTTGGCATTCATATATGCAAAGCTAGTATTGATTTTAAGTCCTTTATTCGATGCGTTCCAGTCACCTTCGCTATTCCATGAGAATGTTGCGCCATAGCCTGTTCGTTTAGATTGATCTCGAAATTTTTCATCATTGTCATAGTAACCATAAGCATTTTTAACAACATTGGTTTCGGCTGCAATTGCTGTTGATATACTATCATTTTTCCAAGATAAAACAGGGCGAACATACGCAACATTTTTCTTTTTGTCGATGTTATAGCCATGATAAGTCGACTTATTAAACATCTTCTCACCATTGTTAATTAATCCATTTAATTCGAAATTAAAATTAGTTAAAAAGGGTTTATTTAATTGAATACTCCCGCCATTTTTGCTCCTACCTCGACCTTCTTTCATCATATAAATATATCCAAAACCGTCTTCATAAAGATCATTGGCGGTATTGCCTGAATATTCGATAAACGTATCTTGACCCAGTGGAAACATGTCATAAGCTTCGTAACGACCAATTTTAATATTCCACTCCTTTTTTTGCCCAAAGTAAAAAGCTGCATCATCAAGGTTCATATCACCACTTAAATCAGCAAGAGGTTGTACTGTAAAACCAGCATAATTAGAATGGTTGATTTCTCGATAACCATCTAAACCAATCAAAATTCGCCCATTGATATCCCAGCGATCTTTGTCGGCAGGTTGATTTTTTTTATCAGCGGTTTGTTTTAATGAACTTAGTTGTTGTTTGCTGCTTGCTGCATCGGTATTGAATTCAACATCACCATATAATTTTAATTGCCCTTGTTGTGTATCCCATTGAATTGCAGCATTGGCAATAGAACTTAATCCCAATAAACTTAATACAAAAAATTTTTTCATGATTGCGACTCCTTAAATAGTTTAAAATTAGTTTATGTATACGATAACATCCAATTTTTATATGATTTATTTGTTATTATTTTTTATATTATGCAAAATAAATGATAACGTTTACATTTGTATGTTATGAGGTGATTCAATTTTTTAAAACTTGAAAAAGCGATTTATGTGACATGTGCAACATTTTTAGTAGATTGATTTTTTATGGATTAATTTTTGCCGATTTTTATCAAGGTTATTTAACTAAGCAGACAACAAGCTGAAACTGTATTTTGCATACAATAAAGTATATAATGCCCAGCAAATTTAATTATTTATCGTTAAAATTATACTTTTTATGAAATCTTCTATTATCAGCAAGTTAGAAACCCTGCAAGAGCGCTATGAAGAAGTTCAAGCATTATTATCTGATGCTTCGGTTATTGCCGATCAAAATCGTTTTCGTACGCTTTCTAAAGAATACTCTCAATTATCTGGCGTGGTTAAATGTTTTACGAGTTGGAAGCAAACACAAGAAAACATTGAAACCGCTAAAATGATGTTGTCAGATCCTGAAATGAGTGAAATGGCTCAAGAAGAACTCGATGAAGCATTAGGTCAAGTTGAAGAACAAGAAAGACAATTACAAGTTCTATTATTACCTAAAGACCCTAATGATGATTACAACTGCTTTGTTGAAGTTAGAGCAGGGACTGGAGGTGATGAAGCGGCCATTTTTGCTGGGGATTTGGCAAGAATGTATACTCGCTATGCTGAATCAAAAAATTGGCGAGTTGAAATCATGAGCTCAAATGATGGTGAACATGGCGGTTATAAAGAAGTGATTATGCTGGTTAGTGGTGATGGTGTATACGGTAACTTGAAATTTGAATCAGGAGGCCATCGTGTTCAACGTGTACCAGAAACCGAATCGCAAGGTCGAATTCATACTTCAGCGTGTACAGTTGCAGTATTACCTGAAATTCCCGAAGCGGAAATGCCAGAAATTAACCCAGCAGACTTAAAAATTGATACTTATCGTTCCTCAGGGGCGGGTGGTCAGCACGTTAATACCACTGATTCAGCTATTCGTATTACCCATATTCCAACCGGTATTGTCGTTGAGTGTCAAGATGAGCGTTCACAACATAAAAATAAAGCTAAGGCGATGTCTGTATTAGCTGCACGTATTCAAGATGCAGAAACGCGAAAACGACAACAAGAAGAAGCTTCAACCAGACGTAATTTATTAGGTTCAGGTGATCGTTCAGATAGAATTAGAACGTACAATTACCCACAGGGTCGAGTTACTGATCACCGTATTAACCTGACTATTTATCGCCTAGATGAAGTGATGGAAGGTAAATTAGAAATGTTAATTGATCCAATCGTTCAAGAGTATCAAGCAGATCAACTCGCGGCATTATCGGAACAGGATGAATGACTTATTTAGAATGGCTAAAATCAGCATCACAAACGCTCACTGAAAGTGAGAGCCCTAAACGTGATGCTGAAATTTTATTGAGCTTTGTTACGCATAAAACACGCACATTTTTGATGGCTTTTAGTGAAACATTACTTAATGATGATGAGCTAATTGCCTTAGATGGATATCTTAAAAGACGTCAAGCTGGCGAACCGATTGCCTATATCACGGGTGAAAAGGAATTTTGGTCTTTAAAGTTTCATGTCTCAAATGCCACATTGATTCCAAGACCCGACACTGAAAAATTAGTTGAATTAGGTTTGGAATATTTATCTAAAATACCTTGCGAAGTCCTAGACTTGGGAACAGGGACAGGTGCTATTGCTATTGCAATGGCAACAGAGCGCCCAGATTGTTTATTTACCGCAGTAGAAAAAAATAAAGATGCATTAATTTTAGCTCAAGAAAATGCTAATCAAATTGGGGTTAATAACGTTTATTTTTTACAAGGTGATTGGTATAAGCCGATTAAGAATCGTAAATTTTCAATGATTACCAGTAATCCGCCATACATCGAACCAACCGATATACATCTATCGCATGGTGATGTGCGATATGAACCAAGAACAGCACTGGTTTCGGAAGATGAGGGGCTGGCAGATATTAAATTAATTGTACAGGGTGCAACTAAACACCTTCATCAATATGGTTGGTTGCTAATTGAACACGGCTGGAAACAAGGTTTGGCCGTTCAAACAATTTTCAAACAACATGGATTTCAATTAGTCGAAACCGTCGCTGACTATAGTGGTAATGATAGGGTTACGCTTGGTCGATGGTTTAAACCTTAACTAGGAATATTTTATGAAGCAACAAAAAAGAGTTAAAGTTGGCGATATTACTGTCGCTAATGATTTACCATTTGTGTTATTTGGTGGTATGAATGTTCTTGAATCACGTGATTTAGCCATGAAAATCTGTGAACATTATGTTACCGTGACAAATAAATTGAATATCCCTTATATTTTCAAAGCCTCTTTTGATAAGGCAAATCGTTCTTCAGTACACTCTTATCGTGGACCAGGTTTGGAAGAAGGCTTGAAAATTTTTGAAGAACTAAAAAAGCAATTTGGTATAAAAGTGATTACCGATGTGCATACCGAAGCGCAATGCCAGCCAGTTGCAGATGTAGTTGATGTAATTCAGTTGCCTGCATTTTTAGCAAGACAAACAGATCTGGTTGTTGCAATGGCTAAAACTGGTGCGGTGATAAATGTTAAAAAACCACAATTTGTAAGCCCAGGCCAAATGGGAAATATTGTCGAAAAGTTTGAAGAAGCCGGTAACGATCAAATTATTCTTTGTGATCGTGGTAGCTGTTTTGGTTATGATAATTTAGTCGTTGATATGCTGGGTTTTAATATTATGAAAAAAGCCAGTCATGGTTCACCTGTTATTTTTGATGTCACCCATGCTTTACAATGTCGAGATCCAATGGGCGCAGCGTCTGGCGGTCGACGGGGGCAAGTGACTGAGCTTGCTCGTTCAGGTATGGCTGTAGGTATTGCTGGGTTATTTTTAGAATCTCATCCAGATCCTAGTCATGCAAAATGTGATGGTCCATCAGCGTTACCATTAGCAAAACTAGAACCATTCTTAAAACAGATGAAAGCAATTGATGAGTTAGTAAAAAGTTTTGACGAAATCGATACGGAAAACTAGTACTAATAAAGTCTGTTATTAACGGCAAATCAAATAAAGAGAAATGTGAATCGTTTCTCTTTTTTTTGTTCGATACTTTCTAAATATTGCTCATATTGATAATAATTCAATATATTCAATTTATTACTTTACCTATCACATTACTGTTTATTTTTTAAAGATCGCTTAAATAATTATTTTTTTATCTGAAAAAAGTCGGCTTTTATTTAATAAAAATAGTATTAATTTCTATTTTTTGGTGATTTTGATCACGATTTAAGATCATTTAATTTGCGAACTAAAATATGTTTATGCATTATAAAAATACTTATTTATCTGTTATCTGATGTAAATCGCTTGCCAAAATAGGCGTTAATTGTCATTTACATGAAAATAAGTTAGTGATTTAACTTTGCAAAAAATTTTTAAAGTGAGGCTGTGACTTGTTGTATAAATAAAATAATTTTAGGGAAACAAACATGAATCTAAATACGCTTGCTGTTGTACCATCCCGTTTTCATTTTCTAACAAAATATATTTTATTCTTCTCTTTTTTTTATAGTATTAATCCTGTATATGCCGTTTATGAAAATAATTTTGTTGATGATTCATCGCTCACGGGAAATGTATTTTTCTGGAATCGTGATCGAGAAAGAAAAAATATTGAAGAACATAAATATGAAAAAAACCTCAGGCACTCATCATTTAACACAAATTTAGATTTCAAATCGGGTTATATGGCTGATCGCGTTGCAATTGAGTTAGGTGGTTATGGTGCTTGGGAAGTCAGTAACGGTGGCAATGGACACCCTAATGAAATCGGTTTTAGTGGTGCCAATACTCGATGGGATGAGGATTGGAAGAAAGATGTCAGTGGGCTGAGTTTTTATAAAGCGCTAGTAAATTTTAAACTCGACGACAAATTTTGGCTTAGAGCAGGGTATATTCAACCTTCCGGTCAAACATTACTGGCGCCACACTTAAGTTTATTACCCGGTACTTATCGAGGTGTGGAGTTTGGTAGTTTGCTTGATTTCGATGATGCCGGCGCTTTATCCATGTCTTATATGTGGACCGATAAATACAAAGCGCCTTGGTATAAACGACTTTATGAATTTAAACAATGGGGCAAAGGAAAAAAAATTGATTACCTCCATTCTGCTGGTTTGAAATATGACTTTAAAAATGATTTAGTGTTAGAAACCGCCTTTGGTCAAGCGCAAAATTATATGAACCAATTTTTTGGTAAAGCCTCATATAAAACCGATATTTTCAATAATCCACTTACCATGAGTTATCAATTTTATGGGGCTAAAGATCAGTCTCATAAAGGAAAAAATGTTTATGATGGTTTGGCGTGGTTGCAAGCAGCTACTTTAGGTTATCAAATGGGACCGGTTGGTCTACGACTTGAAGGTGTGGTTGTTAAAGCTGAAGGCGAACAGGGCTACTTTCTACAGCGCATGACGCCGGATTATGCTTCTTCAAATGGTCGATTAGATGTGTGGTGGAATTCACGTTCTGACTTTAATGCCAATGGTGAGAAGGCGATATTTACTGAAGTCACTTATGATTTAGGCGATCTATCAAATTACTTAAACGGTTGGAAAGCAGGTATGTCTTATGCTTATGGTTGGGATGCAAAACCGAGCACAAACAAACAGTTTAACCAAAAGAAACGTTTAATTGAGTCAGCTTATAATTTTGATTTAGGTTATACCGTACAAAATGGTTGGATAAAAGATACGTCTTTACAACTTCATTATACCAAATACAACAATCACACCAATATCCCAAGCTGGGAGGGCGGATATGGCAATATCTTCCAAGATGAACACGATATCAAATTTATTGTTACTGTTCCTTTCACCATTTTCAATGCTAAACAAAAATAGGTAATTGTCATGATAAAATTTAAATCAGCTATTATAGCTACATCGATAGCATCATTATTCAGTATGGGCACTGCACAATCAGTGAATGCTTCACAAAAAATTGTGGATACCATGAGTTCACAATTACGCCTAAATTATCATATAGTTGATAATAATGCTATAAATCATGGTGTAGATTGTGCTGCATTGGGGGCAGATTGGGCATCTTGTAGCAAAGTGACGTTAACGCTTAAAAACACGGGGCCTGCGATAACTGACAAAGATTGGGCAATCTATTTTCATAATATTCGGATGATTTTAGCCGTCAATAATGATCAATTTAAAATCACCCATGTGACAGGTGATTTGCACAAGCTTGAACCGACTAACAAATTCAAAGGCATTCCCGAGAAAGCTATTGTGAACATCCCCATCATTGGTGAATATTGGCAAATTAGTGAAAGTGATGTGATGCCTAGATGGTATGTTACCTCGTCAAATGCTGAACCTAAAGTGATTGTTAATACGGATACTGATTCTGATAATCTATCGGCATTTGTTGAACCTTTAGGCGAACAATGGAAAATATCTCCCAATGATCATAATATTTTAATGACGCCTGAACATCGTTATCATCATAACAATGATATACAACTTATTAATGCCGAGTTGTTAAGAGGACAGATTTTGCCGACACCATCGAAACTTACTGTTGGTAAGGAAATGGTCATCCTCAATGAAAATGGTGTTAATTTAGTCCTTAATGGCTTAGCAAAAGAGAGCGAATCGGTATTAAATGAACATTTTAAAGTATTGAATATCCCTGTTAGCGGTAAAGGCTTTAACATTAAAGCCTCAATTGATAAAAGTGCATTTGAGAAAGGGGTAAAAGGGAGTTATAAGTTAGATATCACTCCTGAAGGGGCAACCATTTTAGCTTTTGATCAAAGTGGCATTTTTTATGGTGTAGAATCGATATTATCTGTATTACATGCCAATAATCCTCAAATTATTCCTGTACTTTCAGCTGAGGATGCCCCGCGATTCGAATATCGTGGAATGATGTTAGATACCGGTCGAAATTTCAAAAGTAAAGAAGCGGTATTTCAGTTACTTGATACGATGTCAAAATATAAAATGAATAAATTTCATTTCCATTTGAGTGATGATGAGGGGTGGCGAATTGAAATTCCAGGTTTACCTGAACTGACCAATTTTGGTAGTAAACGTTGTCATGATTTGAGTGAGAAAAAATGCTTATTACCACAACTCGGATCAGGTCCAAATAGCAATAATAGCGGCAGTGGATACTTTACTCGAGATGATTATATTGAAATCGTAAAATACGCCAATGCTCGTTTTATTGAAGTCATCCCAGAAATCGATATGCCTGCTCATGCTAGAGCCGCTATTAGGTCGATGGAAGTGAGATATCAACGCCTAATGGAACAAGGACAAGAACAACAAGCGAATGAATATCGATTGGTTGATCCAAGCGATACATCCAATACAACAACGGTACAATTTTATAATCGACAAAGTTATCTCAATCCATGTTTGGAGTCTTCGAAAAAATTTGTTAATAAAGTCATTAGTGAAATCGCTAAAATGCATGTTGAAGCTAACCAGCCCATTACAACTTGGCATTTTGGTGGTGATGAAGCAAAAAACATTCATTTCGGTAATGGCTACCAAGATATCCATGCCACTCAAAAAGAGGCTGGTAAAGGTTTAATCGATCAAAGTGTTGAAGATCATCCATGGGCAAAATCACAAGCCTGCCAAACCTTTGTCAATACTGGTATAGTTGAGAATTTTGAACATTTACCAAGTTATTTTGCCGTCGAAGTAAGTAAAATCATTAAAGACAATGGGATTAATCGCATGCAAGTTTGGCAAGATGGTGTAAAATTTGCTACTGATGCCAACGCTTTTGCCACCGATGAAGTGATTGTCAATTTCTGGGATAACTTGTATTGGGGCGGGTATGATTCAGTGAATGAATTTGCCAATAAGGGCTATAAAGTTATTGTATCTAATCCTGATTATGTCTATTTAGATATGCCTTACGAAGTTAATCCAAAAGAAAGCGGGTATTATTGGGCTGCTCGGTTTAATGACGAACGCAAAATCTTCAGTTTTGCGCCAGATAACTTGCCACAAAATGCTGAAACTTCTTTTGATCGTAACGGTGATGCCTTTGCAGCTAAGGGTACAATGGATTGGCCAGGTGCATATGGTTTATCAGCACAAATTTGGACTGAAAATATTCGCACAGATGAGAAAATGGCTTATATGACCTATCCTCGATTACTCAGTGTTGCCGAACGCGCATGGCATAAAGCCGATTGGGAAACAAATTATCAAAAAGATCGCCAATTCAAAATAGGTGAAACCCATTATGTTGATCAGCAAAAACTTTTTAATGATTGGAACCAATTTGCCAATTTATTAGGGCAACGAGAATTAGCTAAATTGGATGCAACTTTAGTTGATTATCGTCTACCTGTCCCTGGAGCAAAAATTGAAAATGGTAAATTGATAGCAAATATTGTTTTCCCTGGTTTAAGTATTGAATATTCAATTGATAAAGGGCAGCAGTGGCAGCGTTATCAAGGTCCAGTTTCGCTGAATCATCACGACAAAATTTTGGTGCGTAGTGTTTCGCCAAATCAGAAAAGAAAGAGTCGTATCGAAGAATTATAATACGTTAAGCAATAAATATTCTTATCCGTTAAATATGCGGATAAGAATGCCGTTTATTATTTTTTATGATTAGTGGAGGGTTTCAGCAGATTCGTCTTCAATAAAATCATCATCACTACCATCTTCATAATAAGTACCCCATCCGTCGTAATTGACGTTAAATTGATTGGCCAGCGTGATTATTTCAGCAATTTGTGCGTTGATAAGTTCGGCATTAAGAGGGCTTTCTGCAATAATATCAAAGCCAATAACTAAATTACCCGCATCATCTACATCTTCATCGGGATCGGTTGCTTCATAGCCTAATTTGTAAGCTTCTACTGCAACCTTTTCTAAATTATCAAAATTTTGTGATGAAATATGATGTTCAATCAAATAAAGTGCATGAGGATCGCTACCATCATCTAAAAGTTCCTCAATAATAGCTAATGTATCTTGCTGAGCAAGCATAATTTGATCTTTCATAATATACCTTTTAGTGGTCATACAAATTGTGTGGTATATTACACGTTTAAAAATAATTATCGAGAAAAAAATGATCGTTGACTTACATTCGCACACTACTGCATCGGATGGAATTTTAAAGCCAACAGATTTAGTCAAAAGGGCCGTTGAAAATCAACTTCAAATGTTGGCTATTACCGATCATGATACAGTAAAAGGATTGCCAGAAGCCATATACACTATTGAAAAAGACAAATTACCTATAAAATTAATTTGTGGCGTTGAAATATCAACAGCCTGGAAAAATAATGAAATACACATTGTTGGCTTAAATATTGATATTGAAGATCCCCAATTAACTGCTTTGTTATTACGGCAAGAGCAAGGTCGCATAGATAGAGCAAAGGCTATTAGTAATAAATTAGCAAAAGTAAGTATTGAAAATGCTTATGAACAAGCTCAAGAATATGCTAAAGGTGATATTGTCTCACGTGCTCATTTTGCACGTTTTTTAGTGGCTAAAGGGTATGTAAAAGATGTGAATCGAGCCTTCAAAAAATATTTAGGCAAAAGTGGTTATGCTTACGTACCTTCGCAATGTTGCACGATTGAACACGCGGTAAATGCGATACATAATGCGGGAGGGCAAGCAGTACTTGCACATCCCAGTCGTTATGATTTAACGTTAACTAAGTTAAAACTTTTGCTTAGTGATTTTAAACAATTTGG
Organism: Gilliamella sp. B3783; assembly: GCF_026536125.1. Classification (NCBI taxonomy): domain Bacteria; kingdom Pseudomonadati; phylum Pseudomonadota; class Gammaproteobacteria; order Orbales; family Orbaceae; genus Gilliamella; species Gilliamella sp. B3783. The sequence goes on along the minus strand of NZ_JAFNOU010000001.1, from coordinate 419,757 downwards.
CGGTGATGCAATGGAAGTTTCGCAAAGTCGACAAACACCAACTGATCTACAATTATTAGCTAAACTCGCAAATGAATTTGGATTACTGGCATCACAAGGATCGGATTTTCATGATTTGGTTAATTATCTTGATTTAGGTAAAACAGCACCACTACCAAGCAGTGTTACACCAATCTGGCATAATTGGGTGTTATAAATGAAGATTGATATTAAGATACGTCAGATTGATATTGTTGAAAATTATTAATTGTGATCATTTAAACTAAAATGATATGTTAAATATAAAATTGGATTGAACAACATTATGAGCCAAACTTTTTATATTCATCCTGATAATCCACAAACTCGATTATTAGAGCAAGTGGTAAAAATATTGAATGATGGTGGCGTAATAGCTTTTCCGACTGATTCTGGCTATTCACTTGGTTGTTTGTTAGATAATAAATATGGCGTAGATCGTATTTGTCAAATCCGTCAGTTAGATAAACATCACAATTTTACGCTAATGTGCCGTGATCTTTCAGAACTTTCATCCTATGCTTTTGTGGATAATACCACTTTTCGGCTCTTAAAAAATAATACACCAGGTCGGTATGTTTTTATTTTGTCCGCGAGTAAAGAAGTTCCACGACGATTAATGAATGAAAAACGTAAAACGATTGGATTACGTATTCCTGATAACAAAATAGATCTGACTTTATTGGAATTATTAGGTCAACCTTTGATGACAACTACATTAATTTTACCCAATGATACTCAGGCCCAATCCGATCCCGATGAGATAGAAGATAAAATTGGCCATCAACTTGATGCAATTGTACATGGTGGCTATATTAGCGAACAACCAACAACCGTTATAGACTTGACCCATGACTACCCTGATATTATTCGTCAAGGTAGTGGTGATACTACACCATTTGAATAGCCGTTTTTTTATACGTTATTTTAATATTGATAATGTTTTGAATAGATAAATGATACCTGAGAAGGTAACAGTGAGGACAATATGAAACATAGCACAACAGCAGTTTCAAAATATGAAAACACAGCAGATACAAGAAAAATAAAAAGCAATAAATCAACAGACAAACCGGTAAAGCTGCAAAAATCATTTTCGACAAAGCGGGCACCGTCTGTACACGATAACAGCGAAAAATTACAGAAAGTCTTAGCCAACTTGGGTAATGGTTCTCGCCGTGAAATTGAAGCAATGATCGCCGCAGGTCAAATTAGTGTTGATGGTAAAATTGCAACATTAGGTGATCGCGTTGATATTAATACTAATCCTAAAATTCGTATTAACGGTCATCTAGTACAACTTCGGAGTAAAGAAAAAGAAATCTGTCGTGTACTTGCCTACTATAAACCAGAAGGTGAGATTTGTTCCCGTAACGATCCTCAAGGTCGAGCAACCGTGTTTGAACGTTTGCCTCGTTTGAAAAATGCTAGATGGGTGAATATCGGTCGGCTTGATATTAATACTTCGGGATTGCTACTATTTACTACAGATGGTGAACTTGCCAATCGGTTAATGCATCCCAGACATGAAATTGAGCGAGAATATGCGGTTCGGGTTTTTGGTAATGTGACCGATCAACAAATTAGTCAACTGCGCAAAGGTATACAACTTGAAGATGGTCCTGCATCATTTAAATCGATCAAAGCGCAAGGTGGTGATGGTCTTAATCAATGGTTCAATGTGGTCATTACCGAAGGCCGTAATCGAGAAGTTCGTAGAATGTGGGAAGCCATAGATGTACAAGTAAGTCGATTGTTGCGTATTCGTTATGGTAACATCACGCTACCTAAAGGTTTATCACGTGGTACATGGATGGAGTTAAGCCTTGATTCAGTCAATTATTTACGGGAAATTGTTGGTTTACCTGCCGAAATTAAAAGTTTTACTGTAAATTCTACTTCGGGTAAGTCTAATGTTCGGCCTAAGCGAGTCAAACTGAATAACTTATCTCGATCATCGCGCCAAGCGACAGCAAAAAAGCCGACTCGTAAATAGAATCTGTCCTCCTAATGAATTCGATATTATTGGGAGGATACTTTCAACAACGCTATCTCATCTTTTCAAAATTAAATTTAATTTAGATTTTTGCTCATGACTATAGCAAAAAAAGTTAATAAATCGCCAAAAATTTTTTATAAACTTTGTTACGCTGATTAATACTGAGTTAATTAGTGATAAAAAAAACAAACGATTGTCATCTGCAATGGACTGATAATTTAACTAAAATTTTTGAAAGGAAATATGATGCGGTTAACTATAGCAATTTTTTAATTTTTCTTTTAACAGCCTGTTATACTCGTACTGGTGACGATGCATATAAAGAAGGAAAATATTTAGAAAGTATTAGTTTATTAGCCACCGGTATTGAAGAGAAAGGTGAACGTAAATTTGATAAAGATAGTGCTAAAAAAAACTACATTCTTTAGTTAGTAATATTACAGCACATTATGAAACAAGTTTAGCTAATACCGCAACCACAGATTATCAGACTTGCATTGATATCTATCAAAGCTTGCTCAGAATCATGTTAAACGATTGTTTCTTTAGTCAAACAGTAACTTCCTTTGATGATAAATACACTATTGAGCAGTTAGAACAAACCATTGCTAAATAATATTATGAATATGGTAAATCAATTACCGGTACCGACAGCCAAAGTTATGTAATGAAACTAAAGAAACATTAGAAATGAGATCGGATTTAGCTAATAAAATAATAGATCAGGCGCTATCGCAACGAGTAACAATTAAATCCCTACAAATATGAATTGAGGCAGGGATTTTAAATTCAAAATAAATGGATATTTTTTTTAGTTTTAACTATATAATTTTTTATGTAACTAATTAGAATAATGTAAATTATTTTCAATGATTAAAGATAGGTTTAACAAATGGAAGTAAAAATTATGAGGAATTTAATTGTTGTTTTGTTAATGTTTTGGTTAGCGAGTTGTAGCCATACACGCACTTATGAAGAAGCATATAATGAAGGATACTATCTTCAAAGTATTAATATATTAGCACTCAATATTGAACAAAAAGGTATAGCTAAATTCAAGCAAGAAGATGCTGAGCATTTGCGCAATTTGGTTAATCGCGTGATGGTTAAATATGAAGCAGACTTAGCTGATAGCGCGGCTAACGATTACGAAGATAAAATTTCCACTTATAATAAATTAATGGAAATGCATGATCGCTTAAGTAATCAATTTTATAGTAATGAATTAACGTTTTTTTTTAATGCATATAGTCGTTTGGACATAAATGAAAATTTATTTAAATGCTATGTTATCAAGGCTAATTCAATAGTAGCGACAGATATTGAAGGATATAAGGCTAAAGTCGATTTATATCATAATGCGCTTGAATTAAAACCTTCCAGAGATATCCAAAAATTATATGATATTAATAATAATAAATACACTATGTTAGTGATAGAAAATCTTTATCAAAAAGCTAAAGAGTATGCTGATCATCTTAATTATGAAGATGCAAGAAAAACATTAGAACAAGCCAAAAAGCTTTATTATTCCGTAAAAATAAAAAAATATAAAGATATCGATAAATTAATAGATGATTATTGGGATAAAGAGCAAGCCTTGTTTGAGCAACAACTAATTCGTGAAAAACAAGAAAAAGAACAAAAGAGAATAGCAAATAGATATAAAACAAAGGTATACTGTGCAGATACACAATGTGAAAATGCTGTAAATTATGCGACACATTATAGTTCAGATATTGTATTTGTTCGTAATGAAAGTGAAGCCGATGCTAAAGTGTCCTTTCAAAAGCAAACTGATGGTACATTAAATGTATATTGTGATACAGATAGATGTAAAGAGAAGGTAAAAAGAGAAGTTAGAAATAATAATGTTAATTTTGTCAGATATGAAAATGAAGCTGATGTCACTATAAAAGATAAAAAATATTAAGTTTGATTAATCGATAGTTGTAGCTATATAACGATCCCACAATAGATTAAAAACTGTGGGATTTTTTATTGGTCAAATTTTATTGTGTTTCATTCAATTATTATTCAAGTCCTAATACCATTCGTCCGTTTTTGGTAGCGACATTTACCACATTGTCTAAATCGGTATACCGGCATCCTGTAACGAGTAGTTTAAGCTCTTCCCACATGTTGCCTGTTGAAAATGGTAACATATAATCACTGACATTATCGGTACCAATCGCAACAGGAATACCTGCAGCGGCAAGTTCATCAACAGGAGTAAGAGAATTACGAGTAGGACCTTGTTCTTCACGGCGAGGGCTATCGATCCATGCGAATGGGCAAGCGATGACCATCATTTTCGCTTCTTTCATTTTTTTATAGAGTTTTTGACGATATTCCAAACTATGCGCAGTAATTGAAATACTATGAATTGCTACTACGCGTCCGTGCATGCCATGTTCCAAAGTTTTATCGGTGAGTTGTTCGGTTTCAATCTCGTCTGAGGAGTTAAATTGATCAACATGAACATGGACCATTTTGCCTAATGATTTTCCTGTTTGCATCAATACATCAAGATGTTTTAGCCCCATTCCTTCACCATGATCACGTTCATCACGACGTGGTAATCCACCAATGATATCAACTAAATCTGCACCTTTATCAAACCAGTAACGTGCTTCTTTATCAATAACACCTTTAAGGGTTTGATTGACTAATTTTATGATAATGTCATTTTTATAAGTTTCACGGGCTCTTAGTGCACCTTTGATTGCTCGCTCTTCTGCAATTGGATCGATATCGACAAATGATCCCATGGCACTGACCCCTTGTTCGATCATTCGCTCAACCGCCATGCTGAAATGGCGGTAATAATCGTCTTCACTCATCGATGCTTTGACTTTATCTAACGTATCCCATTTTTCAATTAAAGTCTGCTTTTGATAAACATCAAAACTGTCAACAGTGATCGTAAAAGCACGATCGGCATGCATATGTGAATTAACCCAACCGCCATTTTGTTTAATTTTATTCATTAAATATGCTTTTAAACTTTGATCTCGACTGGTTAATAACATCTTTTTATTATCGGTCATAATGTGCCTCTACGATTCAATTGAGCTAAATTAGATAAAATAATAGATAAAAAAAATCCCCCTAAGATGGAGGATTAACAATAAATCAACAATGTTGTTTAGGACTGTTGATTTATATTTTGTCATGGTCAACTACTCTTGGTTGCTTAAATAATTTGAAAGAATTCTAACTAAACTATTTTTAATATCAAGTGCCGTTCTTATAAAAATATGTAAATAAATGAAATGGTTAAAGTATTATTTTTTAGATTTTTATCCCAAATTCAAGCTTTTATATAAAATTTAATTTTGGTATTACAGGATTTTTAATCAATAACTACCTATTTTATATCAATAATCTATTGTCCAAAAATCGAGACCAACAAAAGCATTATGCGATTTATTGTCAATCTCAAAAAGTGTAGTATTGCTTTGTTTAACACTAAAGAGTATATGGATGAATTGGATTTTTAGCGTTCTTTAATATATCAGCGTGTAAAAATTTTAAAAGAATTTATGTGTTTTAATGAAAAAACCACCGATGATGAATTTTATCGGTGGTATGCTAATGTTACATTTTTTCGATAGTTTTGATTCCTAACATATCAAGACCGATTTTAAGGGTTTTAGCGGTTAACGAAGCCAATTTTAAGCGGCTTTGTTTCAAGTTTTCGTTTTCCGCCGTTAAAATAGGGCAATTTTCATAGAAACTAGAAAATAGGGTAGCGATATCGTATAAATAGGCGCAAAGTACATGTGGTGTGCCTTCTGCGGCAACGTTTGATACAGTTTCATCAAATTGTATTAATCGAATCGCTAATGCTCGCTCTTTATCCGTACCTAAATTAATAGTGCCGCTTAAGCTGTCTTCGCTGATATTTGATTTTCTAAATACAGAAAGCACGCGCGTATAAGCATATTGTAAATAAGGGGCCGTATTTCCCTCAAATGACAACATATTATCCCAATCAAACACATAATCGGTGGTACGATTTTTGGAAAGATCAGCATATTTGACCGCACCTATTGCTACAGCGTCAACCACTTGGGCAAGCTCAGTATCGGTTAAGTCTGGATTTTTATTTCGAATTAAAGTAGTCGCTCGTTCTGTCGCTTCATCAAGTAGATCATTTAATTTAACAGTGTCACCAGAACGCGTCTTAAACGGCTTGCCATCTTTACCTAACATCATACCAAACATGTGATGCTCAAGTTTTAAGGATTCTGGTACATATTTCGCTTTATGCACGATATCCCAAACTTGTTCTAAATGTTGATGTTGACGTGAATCGGTATAATATAAAATACGTTCAGCATGAAGTGTTTCATAACGATATTTAACACAGGCAATGTCGGTTGTTGCATAAAGATAGCCACCATCACGTTTTTGGATGATAACGCCCATGGGTTCGCCTTCTTTATTTTTATATTCATCTAAAAATACAACGATTGCACCGTTACTTTCAACCGCTAATTTTTTCTGTTTTAGATCGGCAACAATGCCTGGTAGCATGCTGTTATAGATGCTTTCGCCCATTGTATCTTCAATCGATAATGTGACATTAAGGCGTTTATATGTGGCAATATTTTGCGTCATGGTGATATCAACCAATTTTCGCCACATTTCACGGCAATATTTGTCACCACCTTGAAGTTTTACTACATAATTACGGGCTTTTTCGGCAAAGGCTTCGTCTTCATCGTAATGTTTTTTAGCTGCGCGATAGAACGATTCTAAATCTGAAAGCTCCATGTCGTTGGCATGTTCATTTTCCATTTTTTCAAGATAGGCAATTAACATCCCAAATTGGGTTCCCCAATCTCCAACATGGTTGGCACGGATAACATTATGACCAAGAAAGCTTAATACTCGTACACTGGCATCACCAATAATGGTTGAGCGTAGATGACCGACGTGCATCTCTTTAGCAACATTGGGTGCGGAGTAATCAACCACAATAGTTTGAGGTTTGGCGGGTAAAGTAATATTGAGTTTATCACTACTTAGCGCGACTTCGTTTTGTTCAGCAATCCAACTATTTTTTAAGAAGATATTAATAAAACCCGGCCCAGCGATTTCCACTTTATCGGCAATATCATCAATATCAAGATGTTGTAAAACTTTTTCAGCTAATGCGCGTGGTGGCATTCCCAATTTTTTAGCGGTAGACATGATACCATTTGCTTGATAATCACCAAATTGAACTTTAGCGGATTGCTTGATTAAAGCGTCACAGTTTTTATCAGCACCGGCCATAATCATTGCTTGGGAAACACGTTGTGTTAATAGTTGTTGAATATTCACACTGAACCTAATCAATTAAAATAAAATGCCCAATATAATACTGATAAATTGATAAATTGTCACTGTGGGATTAGTTAAGGACAAGTAAATAGCTAATTTTTTTATAAACAAAAATTTTTTAATTTAAGGGTGATAGATTAACTTAACTATAAAATAGAAAAAAATAAAAAGAAAACATGTGCCAAAATTTATTTAACTAACTGATTGTCAATGCTTTTTTTCTTTTCAACTTTGGCATTTGCCCAAGACCATAACAATCTGCAAGAGCTCAAACTACCGATAACCTCCTCACAATTGATAAAATACTATAAATCAAATAATCATGGTGAAAATGTCCTTTTAGATAAGTATGCAAAACTCACTCGCCCTTTAAATGAGCAAGAGATTGATTTCCCGATCCAAAATACGTCCTATGAATTTATTCTCTTTCATGAAGGAATTCGTTATTACGAAGTAGGTGGTTTTATGCGGAATAATTGTCTTTAAGTGATTATTTATAATTGGTATGGGATATCTGATACCCCATTACTCAATATTCAACTAACTAGTTATGATGAACAAGGTAAATTGCTTGATGCGGTGCTTTTGGATAGTCTATATTCTTATGAGGATGTGAGTTGTTTTATTGAATTTTCGGTTAATAAGGATTTAACGATAAACCTAAAACATTATGTGACTGACTATTATGATGATGAACATGAATATGGTGATGAAGCTGGACTAATAAAAGATCCTAAACCGGAATTTTGTAAAGGAGAGCAGTATAAGATCAACACTGGTAAGTTTAAGTTAATTTATTCTAAAATGGCAAAGAAGTTTGAATGGCAACAGTGAGTAACAACTATTTACAATTAAGCCTTCACCGACTACACTAATGCTGTTCTCAACGGGGTGCCCTAATGGGCTGAGAGTGTTAGTTGTGTTAACATAACCCGTCGAACCTGAACTGGATCATGCCAGCGGAGGGATTTGAGTTATTATATCTGCTCAAACCTTTTGTCTTTTTCTTGCTATTTGGAGGCAAAATGTTTCGTCAATTGTTGTTATCAACTGTTCTATTTATATCATTGTTTTGGTCGCATTTTTCTGGCGCACAGCAACCGACTTTAACAATATATAGCTATAATTCGTTTATGTCGGAGTGGGGGCCTGGAGAAGCTATCAAACAGGGTTTTGAAGCTCAATGTCATTGTCAGCTAGAAGTAATTACGTTAGGTGATGGTGTTTCAATTTTAAATCGTATTCAGCTTGAAGGTGATAAAACCAATGCTGATGTTGTTTTAGGTTTGGATAATAATCTACTTGAGCAAGCAAAATTAACGAATATTTTTATTCCACATCAGATCGACAAACCCGATAATCTCTATACTGACTGGTGGGATAATGAGTTTATGCCATATGACTTCGGTTATTTTGCCTTTATTTATAATAAACAGAAGATAAAAAATCCACCGCGATCTATGCAACAATTAGTTGACAATAAAGATCATTGGAAAATCATTTATCAAGATCCTAGAACTAGCACGCCTGGATTAGGTTTGCTGCTGTGGGTTAAAAAAGTTTATGGTGATGATGCTGCGCAAGCATGGCAAAAAATAGCTAAAAATACCGTAACAGTAACAAAAGGTTGGAGCGAATCTTACGGCATGTTTTTGAAAAATGAAGCAGATTTAGTATTAAGTTACAGCACTTCCCCTGTTGCACATATAATTTCTGATAACGATCATCGTTTTGCTGCCGCCATTTTTGATGAGGGGCATTATCGTCAAGTTGAAGTGGCTGCCATTGTAAAATATACACAACAACCAGAGTTAGCTCGCCAATTTTTACATTATTTATTAACACCCGAGATTCAACGTCAATTTGCTGAAAAAAATGTCATGTATCCAATCATAAAAACCGATTTGCCAGCAGCTTATCAACAGATTGATACAGTGAAAAAAGCCCTTGAATTTGATGCAAAGCAAGTTGAATTAAATCAGAAATCGTGGGTGCGTGAATGGCAAGTTGCTGTCAGTAAATAATGTCATCGGAACGAATATTGAAATTTCAATCCTTAATTCCAGGTATCAGTGCTGTTGGTTTGATTTTGCTCATATTAGGCACGGCACTTATTGCGCTTTGGGGATTTGCAATTCGAACCGATAATATAAGCATCTATTTTGATCATTATTTACTGCATATTATTTGGGTAACAGTTTTGCAAGCTGGTTTATCAACTTGTTTAGCCATCATATTGGCAGTATTGATGGCGAAAGCATTAGCTATGGTAGACTTTCCATGTCAAGGATTACTCATCAAAATAATGCCGGTTACCTTTATTTTACCGACTTTAGTTGTGGTTACTGGTTTGCTTTCAGTGTATGGTCAGCATGGTATCGTTTCGTTAATTTTTCAATTTTTGAACCTACCAATTGAATTATCAATTTATGGTTTGAAAGGTATATTATTAGCCCATGTGTTTTTAAATTTTCCTTATGCTTGTTGTTTGTTTTATCAATCCTTAAAAAGTGTTCCTATCGAACAAAAACAGTTAGCTGCTCAGTTAAATTTTTCTGCTTTTACTTTTTTTAAGTTAGTTGAATGGCCATTATTGCGTCGACAAATCTTACCAATGGCAGCACTGATTTTTATGTTATGTTTTTCAAGTTTTGCAATCGTGTTAGCTCTTGGTGGCGGGCCAAAATATACCACTATTGAGGTAGCAATATATCAGTCGATCCGTGATTTTGATCTTATACAAGCCGTGTTACTTTCTTTTTTGCAACTAATTTGTTGTATTGGTTTTCTTATCATCATGCAAAGAATAAATCGAATCAAAAAAATGCATATTCGATTTGTTCATCAAACTTATCAAGTTCCGATTCCTTACTATTTATCATTGATCAGTTATGTCATCATTTTGATTGGGAGTTTATTTATTTTATTACCGTTGGTTACAATATTGATTGAAGGTATTTATTTTTTCAAATTTGCGTTATTAACAGCGGCACTTTTAAAAGCACTGCTTACCTCAATTATCATTGCAGTAGGTTCTGCTTTTATTGCAATGTTTCTTGCATTATTGTTACTTTGGACCAATAGCCGATTATTGATTAATCAACAAATTAAATGGAGCAATCGTTTAATGTTAATTGGTTCATTAATTTTGGCCATTCCAAGTATGGTTTTAGCTTCAGGGCTTTTCTTATTATTATTTCAATATGCCAACAATATAATTATTATTTCAATATTAGTGATGTTGTGTAACGCACTGATGGCGTTACCTTTTTTACTAAAAAATCTTTCAATCCCCATGTATGAAGTGAGTTTACGTTATTGGCAACTTTGCCAATCGCTTAATATTCAAGGTTTAACACATTTTTACTTGATTGAATTTAAGGCATTAAAAAAGTTAATGGTAATGAGTTTTGCTTTTGCTGTTATTTTGTCATTCGGTGATTTTGGTGTTATTGCTTTGTTTGGTGGGCAAGCTTTAACCACCTTACCTTATTATTTATATGAGCAAATATCACACTATCATTATCAAGAAGGTACTGTGACGGCTGCAATTTTATTGATGTTATCTTTTAGCTTAATGGTTGTGATGGATTATGATCGAACTTAATCAAGTAAATTATCATTACGATAATTTTAATATGCATTTTGAAATTAATATTGCAGCAAAAGAGCACGTCGTGATTGTTGGACCAAGTGGTGCAGGTAAAAGTACTTTATTGAGTTTAATCGCTGGGTTTATTTTTCCAAATTCAGGCACAATTAAACTTAATCATCAAAATATGACAAAAATTGCGCCGGGCAAACGTCCTGTGTCGATGTTATTTCAACACAATAATTTATTTAGTCACTTAACAGTTCAACAAAACATCGCTTTAGGAATTAAACCATCATTAAAACTTACACAAGCTGAGCAAAATACAATCGCTAATATTCTTGAACAAGTCGGATTGGCTGGATTTTCAGAGCGTTATCCAGAACAATTATCAGGGGGGCAACGTCAACGAGTAGCGCTGGCTCGTTGTTTGATACAACATCGTCCAATTTTATTGTTGGATGAGCCTTTTTCAGCCCTTGATCAAGCTTTACGTCAAGAAATGTTATCGTTAGTTAATCAAATTTGTCATCAGTATGATTTAACGCTAATGATGGTATCGCATTATCTAGATGAATCATTGAACTATTTCTCGCGTTGTTTAGTGGTAGAAGATGGACAGATTATTTTTAATGAACGGCCTGCGCAATTAATGCAACCACAGTATAGTGCTGTTGCAAAATTGTTAGGTATAAAAATTGACTAATATGATAATAATGTTAATTTAGTGATAACTTGATCAATTATATATTAAGTTTTTTTATTTTAGTAACTAGGGTTGTTATTAATTATTAACTTTAATAAATACCTTAAGGTTTTATTAATCTCGAAAAGATAACTTATAAAACTTAATTATTCCTTGTTGAAAAAAAAGTTATGCAAAAATTTAACCAGTCTGCAAAATTTAGTTGGTCAAATCTTATTTTTATCATTCTATTTTTTTGCTATTTTTCTTGTGCTTTACAACTTTATATAGCGTTATCTGGACACTCCAACTTTATTGGTTTGCGCGATGCAATAATTTATAGTTTGATTTGGCTTATTCCTGTTTTATTTTTTCCTAATTATACCCGTAAAATCACCGCTGTTTATGGAATAATTGTTGGTGGCCTGTCTTTGATTTCAATTGGATATTTTGTCATTTACCGACAAGAATTTTCACAGAGTGTATTTTTTGTGATGGCGGAATCAAACTTCAATGAATCACATGAATTTATTCAACAATATTTAAGTTGGAAATTGGTGGTTATCCTTGTTGTTTATATTTTAATTGCAATTTATTTGTGGAAAAAAGTCAAACCTGTTTATGTTAAAAGTAGTACCAAGTGGATAGTATCTATGCTAATTGCTATTTACGCGATAATGCCGGTAGTAATTAGTGTCACTGTGAAAAAAACAACCTTTGAAAAGGCGTATAAACATTTATTAACACGTATGGAAACCACAGTGCCTTGGCAATTAATCAATAGTTATTTAGCTTATCGTTCGCAATTATCTAACATGGAAGATATCTTAAATCACTTGCAAACCATACCAAAGTTAGAAAATTTAACCGATGCTAATGGTAATACGCCAAGAACGTTAGTGCTAGTGATTGGTGAGTCAACTACTCGTAATCGCATGGGGATTTATGGTTATGGACGCGATACGACGCCTCAAATTGAACAATTTAAAAAGGATAATCCAGATTTATTAGTATTCAATGATGTTGTATCTTCAAGGCCATATACTATTGAAATTCTCCAACAAGCATTAACCTTTGCAGATGAGCAGCATCCCGAATTGTATTTAACCACCCCTTCATTAATACATTTGATGAAACAAGCGGGTTATAAAACGTTTTGGATTACTAATCAACAGACAATGACAGAACGTAATACTATGTTAACTATGTTTTCAAAACAGGCTGATGAGCAGTTTTATATGAATAATGATCGCAATCAAAGTTCAAGGCAGTATGATGAGTCAGTTTTTCCGCCTTTTAAAGCTGTGTTAGCGGATCCAGCAGAAAAGAAATTCATTGTTATTCATCTACTTGGTACACATATGAAATATGAGTTTCGCTATCCAAAAGATGGCGAACATGACCGTTTTCGCGATAAAACTGGCATTGCTCATACTTTAGATGACGATAAGTTAGATGTTTATAATAGTTATGATAATGCGGTCAGTTATAATGATTATGTCACAACAACATTGTTTAAAATGTTTAAACAAAGCCACGAAAATGGTTTTATCTTGTATTTTTCTGATCATGGTGAAGATGTATACCAAACTCCACCTTATGATGTATTAGGTCGTAATGAAAAAGCACCAACGAAAACCATGTACACCGTACCATTTATGCTTTGGCAATCACCGCAGTGGCGGGCAACGCATCCTAATAATTATCAAAATTATGTTGATCGTAAATACAGTACCCAAGATTTGATTCATACTTGGTCTGATTTAGCTGGACTGAGTTATAACTTATATGAACCGCAAAAAAGTATTGTTAATCCTAACTTTCATCAATCAACTCGGTGGATAGGCGATCCTTATGATAAAAATGGATTGATCGATTTTGATAAATTATCACACTAATTTATTGTCCGTTTGCACGAGTACTTAAGGTATGATATTGTATATTTATACAGTTATATCTTAAGTACAATTAAACCCATTATGCGAAAAATTATTCATATTGATATGGATTGTTTTTATGCTGCAGTTGAAATGCGAGATAATCCTCGTTATCGTCATTTACCTATTGCAGTAGGCGGCGATCCGCGCAAACGAGGTGTTGTTGCAACAGCTAATTATTTAGCACGTCAATTTGGTGTACATAGTGCGATGTCAACAGCACAAGCGATAAAACTATGTCCTAATCTTAAAGTAATTCCTGGTAGACATGCAGTTTATAAAGAGGTATCAAATCAGATTCACCAAATATTTGCGCGTTATACTTCTGCAATTGAAACACTTTCGCTTGATGAAGCTTATTTAGATGTAACAGAGTGTAAACTTTGTCATGGTTCAGCAACGCTTATTGCCCAAGATATACGCCAAGCTATTTTTAATGAACTAGAATTAACAGCTTCAGCCGGTGTTGCACCTTTAAAATTTCTCGCAAAAATTGCATCAGATATGAATAAACCTAATGGTCAGTATGTCATTAGACCCGAACAAGTGAACAATTTTATTGCACAGTTACCACTTAATAAAATTCCCGGTGTAGGTAAAGTGACCGAAAAAAAACTGACTGAATTGGGCTTATTTACTTGTAACGATGTTGTTAATTACGATCTTACCAAGCTGCTTAATCAGTTTGGTAAATTTGGTCGAGTGTTATTTGAACGATGCCAAGGTATTGATGAACGCGAGGTCTGTAATGATCGACAACGTAAATCGGTAGGGGTTGAACGCACGTTAATCGATGATATTTATCAATGGGAAGCATGTTTAGACCAACTTGATCCCCTGTATGATGAATTAGAGAAAAGGTTAAGTAAAGTTAGAACAGATCTATCGATTGCAAGACAAGGCGTCAAATTCAAATTCGATGATTTTCAATTAACCACTCAAGAACACGTCTGGCCAAAATTAGATAAACAAGATTTAATTGCTCAAGCTTATAAAGTATGGCAAGAAAGGCGTAATAATCGAGGTGTCAGGTTAATTGGTTTTCATGTTACATTAATTGACCCACAATTGGATAAACAGTTAATTTTTAATTTTTGATGATTCTGAAAATGTTTGTTAGTCAATCATTGTGTTAGCTGACGGTTAACAATATAACGTGCCTATGAGGATTTTACCTATAGTAATAAAATCCTCATTGTGTCTAATCAAGCAATAAACGGCACTATTTTAAATCAGCGCCGTTGGTGGCTATGACGTGTTTATACCATTGAAATGAATCTTTTTTATAGCGTTTCATTGTGCCGTTACCTTCATTATCACGATCAACATAAATCACGCCATAACGTTTTTTCATTTCACCCGTAGTGAAAGAAACCACATCAATAATTCCCCATGCGGTATAGCCCATCACGTCAACGCCATCATAGTCAATAGCTTTTAACATTGCTTTAATATGTGCGCCCAGATATTCAACGCGAGGTTTATCATGAATTTGATTATCATGTTCTAATTCATCAATTGCACCAAAACCATTTTCCACAATAAATAAAGGTAACTGATAGCGATCATATAAACGGTTAAGTGTATAGCGCAAACCTTCAGGATCTATTGGCCAGCCCCAGTCACTGCTTTTTATATAAGGGTTTTCAACTGCATTAGGTAGTGCTCCATTGACAATATTATCACGGTTATCATTTTTAACATCAGCTTTTACGACAGTTGACATGTAGTAGCTAAAGCCGATGTAATCAACAGTACCTTGTTTTAAAAAAGCTAAATCTTCTTCAGTAATATCAAGTTTGTAGCCTTCGCGTTCAAACTCTTTTAATGCGTATGCTGGATAATAGCCACGAACATGTACATCAGGGAAAAAGAAGCGCTGATGCATTGCGATTTCTGAGGCCATCATATCTTCAGGATTACAAGAAAACGGATAAATAGGTACATGAGATACCATGCAACCAATTTGAAAATCTGGGTTAATTTTTTTTCCAGCAATCACAGCTTTAGCACTCGCTAACAGTTCATAGTGCGCAACTTGATAAAGCACTTCTTGAGGATTTTCGCCCGGTTTAACTTGAACACCTGAATTAGTCCAGAAAAAGATTGGATTACTGGTATCCATTTGGTTATTAATCTCGTTAAACGTCATCCAGTATTTGACTTTGTGTTTATAACGTTCAAAACAGGTAATAGCAAAACGCTCAAAAAACTCTACGGTTTTACGATTACGGAATCCACCATAGTGACGGGCAATATGCAGTGGCATCTCGAAATGCGATAGGGTGATAACGGGTTCAATGCCATGGGCAATTAATTCATCGAATACCGCATCGTAGAATTTTAGTCCTTCTTCATTAGGCTCAAGTTCATCCCCTTTAGGATAAATTCTCGTCCATGCAATGGAAGTACGCAGACATTTTAGACCTAACTCTGCAAATAGCTTAATATCTTCTTTATAGTGATGATAAAAATCAATAGCAGTATGATTCGGATAAAATTTATCCGCTTCTATACCTTCAGTTATTTGTCTTGGAACACCATGGGCACCCGCTGTCATTACATCGACAACACTTGGGCCTTTGCCTCCTTCATTCCAACCGCCTTCAAATTGATGGGCAGCTAACGCTCCACCCCATAAAAATGTTTTTTGCTTCATAACTTTTTCCCTATTATTGCTTAATTTTAAATATGATATTTTTAGGTGTAACTTCTGTATTTTCCGTTAAAATAATTTGTTGATATTGATCGGTATTGACAATAATAATTGGTGTAATTAGTGGATATCCTGCTTGCTTGATCGCTTTTGGATCGAAACTAATTAACAAATCACCTTTTTTCACTTTTTGATTGAGTTCTACATGATAACTAAATTCATTATTTGTCAAATTAACGGTATCAATTCCAACATGGATCAGTAATTCAACGCCATTATTTAATGTTAAACCAATAGCATGTTTAGAACTTGCAAACACAGCGGTAACCTGTGCATCATCAGGCGCATATACATGATTATCAGTTGGCTCAATGGCAATACCTTCCCCCATAAGTTTTTGAGCAAAAGCAGGA
This sequence comes from Gilliamella sp. B3783, assembly GCF_026536125.1. Lineage (NCBI taxonomy): Bacteria > Pseudomonadati > Pseudomonadota > Gammaproteobacteria > Orbales > Orbaceae > Gilliamella > Gilliamella sp. B3783. The sequence continues at coordinate 403,123 of NZ_JAFNOU010000001.1, read as the reverse complement.
TCAGGGACTTCACTCAGTGGTAATGCTTTACCTGACATTGGACTTGTTATTTCTAGATCGCCCAATACTAATTTGGGGGTATCATTTTCAATCTCATTTGACTGTGCTTGTTTCGCTTCACCCGTTCCTAAAATTTGGATTATCAACACAGGACCGAATAATGCAATTGCTGATCCAATTAAAACACCAATAAATGATCCAGGATGTTCAGGATTAATCGCATTGACAATAGTTAATGGTCCAGGTAATGCGGCATAAGTATAGTAATAGGGTGAAAACAAACCTGCAACAATCCCGCCAAGTGCTCCACATAAGCAACCATAAATAAAAGGTTTTTTAAAGCGTAAATTAACGCCATAAATGGCTGGTTCGGTAATACCAAATAGTCCTGTCACGAAAGCGGATAATGATACCCCTTTCATTTCTTGCGTGCGAGTTTTCAAATAAAAACCTAATGCAGCACCAACTTGACCAATAACGGCGATAGTTTGGAAAGCTTGGAATGAGTCTTGACCATACTGGTTAATATTTTCAATGATAACAGGAGTAATGCCCCAATGTACGCCAAATATGACAAAGACTTGCCATACAGCGCCAATTATTCCACCTGCAACAGATGGTGCAAGGTTAACTATCCAGTTATAGCCATGAGCAATATAGTGAGCGGCACCTGCTGTTACTGGTCCAATAGCTAGTAAGGTTAGTGGCACCATAATCACTAAACAGATAAGAGGCATTAACAGTGGTTTAATAATGCTGTGTAAACGTGGTTCTAAAAATCGTTCAAGGTAAGATAGCAACCATACTAAAAATAGGGGTGGTAATACGGTTGAAGTGTAAGTGGTTTCAGATAAAGCGATACCAAATAGATCAATTTCTTGCCCCGATTTTATTAAAGCCGCAAGTTCTGCCCATGTTGGCGATAATAAAGCTGCACAACAAGCAACCGCAATATAAATATTACAACGAAAGTGTTGTGAGGCAGTAATTGCAATAAAAATAGGTAAAAAAGCAAAAGGTGCCCATGAAATAAAATTGAATATTTGACAGGTACCGGTTGTTGCAAACTGAGGGAAAGCTAATTTAATTAAAATTAAGATCCCTTGTAGAATCCCTGATGCAGCTAGAACATAAACAAATGGGGCAAAAACAGCTGACATGGTTGCAATAATGCGATTTAACATTCCGCTTTGGGCATTTTTTTCAATTTTGTTATCCGTGTTAATGAGTTTTATAAATGCGTTGTAAACTTTTTCAACATTGGTACCAATAACAATCTGAATTTGTCCACCTTTTTCAACTACCGTGATGACTCCTGGCATTTTAGCAATGGTTTCTTTAGCGTGTTCAGGTGTTTTTTGGGTAACAATTCGTAGACGCGTAGTACAGCGAGCTACGGTAACAATATTATTTTCACCTCCTAGCTCATTTAGAATATCAATAGCGAGTTGATTATAGTCTCTGATTTTTGACGACATCGATTTTACTCCTCAAAAAGGTTAGTAAGCTTATCTTATCGATAAAATTGAAATTGTTAATGACCAATTATATTGTTTGTGATCTAGATCTAACTTTTCATTCGCTTAGTTTAAAAATCTTATTAACCTGTATAAAATATATAACATTTACTTATAAGAAGAATAAAGAGTTCGCCATGCTGAAATATCAAGATGTTGCTGAAAAAATTAAGCAAACTATCTATCAACAAAAAATGCCTAAAGATACCCAGTTACCTAATATTGAAGGATTAATAAATCAATATCAGGTTAGCCGGACTACGATTATAAAAGCCCTTAATCGTTTAGAGCGTCATGGTGTTATTTACCAGATTCAAGGTAGCGGTATTTTTGTTCGTCAACCTAAAAAGAGTGGTTATCTTAACTTTCTAGAAAGCCATGGCTTTAGTGTTGATTTAAATGATCTACCCGGATCGTCCGAAGTGTTTAATGTTGATATCATTAAGCCCAACCAGAAAGTTAAAGAAAATCTGCAATGCAGTGATGACGAAGACGTATACTTTATTAAACGTTTACGTTATGTCGATGGTGAAGTCTATGGCTTTGAACAATCTTATTATCGCAAAAAATTAGTCTCTTATTTGAATAAACAAATAGCAGAGCATTCTATATTTAGTTATGTACAAGAGACGTGTAATATCAATATCGGATTTTCGGATAAATATTTTAACGCGATAAAATTAGAGCAAGATGTTGCAACCTATTTAGGGTTAAAAGCGGGTGATCCCGCGCTATGTGTTGAGGAGATCTTTTATACTTCGGCCGGTGAGCCTTTCGATTTTTCCCAGATCATTTATCATTATGATAATGCCAAATTTTATGTGCAAAGTCATTCGAAGTAATAGTTAAAAACCTTTCACCCTCATTTAGTCGATTAACTTATTTATTACTATTGTTTTATCACTGTTTAAGATAAAAAAAGCGCTTTAAAAGCGCTTGATTGAATCTATTTTTAAACAACATCAGCCAGTAATTACCTTATACCATATTCCGCGCGATAAGCCTCGACCTGTTTAACTTGGTCTTGGCGGGCAGGATCTTTATATAAATATTGAATCAAGTCATCTAGTGTGATGATTGAAATGACATCACATTGATAAGTTTGTTTAATCTCCTGAATAGCTGAAAGGTCACCGCGGCCTTTTTCTTGACGATCCAAGCAGATAAGCACACCCGCTAATTTAGATTTGTTGTCTTCAAGTATTCGCATTGATTCACGAATGGCTGTACCGGCTGTAATTACATCGTCAACTAACATAACTCGTTGTTGATAAATAGAACTTCCTACTAAATTACCGCCTTCACCATGATCTTTCGCCTCTTTGCGATTAAAACAGTAAGGCACATCAACATTATGGTGTTCTGAAAGTGCAACAACCGTTGATGAGACGATAGGAATACCTTTATAGGCTGGACCAAAAATGACATCATATTGTAAATTAGCATCGGTTAATGCTGCTGCATAAAAACGACCTAATAAAGCGAGATCTTTGCCAGTGTTAAACAGTCCTGCATTAAAAAAATAGGGGCTTTTACGACCCGATTTTAAGGTGAATTCACCAAATTTTAATGCTTGCCTTTCTAAAGCAAATTCTATAAATTCACTTTTATATGATTTCATCGATTATCTCCAATTAATCTTTTAAGGCCTGCTTTTGTGCTTCAATAATAGCGGCAATGCCGTTTTTAGCTAGATCTAATAATTTCAATAATTCATCGTGGCTGAACGGTTCGCCTTCGGCCGTGCCTTGTACTTCAATTATTCGACCATCGTCGGTCATGACCACGTTCATATCGGTTTCTGCGTTAGAATCCTCAATGTATTCCAAATCACATAATGCTTCGCCTTCAACAATACCAACAGATACCGCAGCGACTAAAGATTTGATTGGGTTTTGTTTAATTTGTCCTTTAACCAACATTTGGTTGATGGCATCATTAAGCGCGACACAAGCACCAGTTATAGACGCCGTTCTGGTGCCACCGTCAGCTTGAATGACATCGCAATCTAAAGTAATGGTATATTCACCGAGTAATTTAAGATCAATCATTGCTCGTAATGAACGCGCTATAAGGCGTTGAATTTCCATTGTACGGCCTGTTTGTTTACCTTTAGCTGCTTCGCGTTGATTTCGTGAATTGGTCGCGCGCGGTAACATACCATATTCGGCGGTAACCCAACCTTGATTTTGACCTTTTAAAAAGCGTGGAACACCTTCATCAACAGTGGCATTACAAAGTACCTTGGTTTCACCAAATTCAACCAATACAGAACCTTCTGCATGCTTAGTATAATGACGGGTTATTTTGATTGGGCGGACTTGTTCCGCAGATCGACCAGACGGGCGCATGCAATTCTCCAGCAGTTTAATTTAAAAAATTATCGTATTGAGCTAATCATTTAGGAGGACATCAACTGGATTACGTTGATGTTTAGCCTAAGCTAAGAGCATATTATACAGAATTTGTGATACAATGCCCAGCAAGTTTTTCAATTTTAGGGTGCAATTATGATTTCAAGTATGACGGCTTATGCAAGAAAAGAACTAAATCAACAATGGGGTAATGCTTCGTGGGAATTACGTTCAGTCAACCAACGATATTTAGAAACGTATATCCGTTTGCCAGAACAGTTTCGATCGTTAGAGCCTATTATTCGTGAACGCTTACGTAATCGTTTAACTCGAGGAAAAATTGAATGCAATTTGCGCTTTGAATTAGACCCTGCTGCACAAGGTCAAGAATTATTACTCAATAAAGAATTAGCAAAACAAATTTTAACTGCTGCTGATTGGATTAAAACGCAGCACCAAGCTGCTGAAGTCAATCCTATCGATGTGTTGCGTTGGCCTGGTGTGTTATCAGCAAAAGAGCAAAACCTTGACACGATTTCACAAGAGATTTTGGCCCTATTGGATATTACTATTGATGAATTTATCACCGTTCGTGAACGAGAAGGTCAAGCTCTTCGTGATTTAATTATTCAACGATTAGAAGGTATTACAGAACAAGTTAGTAACATTAAAAAGTGTATGCCTCAAATACTGGAATGGCAAAAAGAGAAACTGAAAAGTAAACTTGAAGAAGCGAATATAGAACTTGATAACTCTCGTCTTGAGCAGGAAATACTTATGCTTGCCCAACGTATTGATGTGGCAGAAGAGCTTGATCGTTTAACAACGCATGTGAAAGAAACCTATTCGATTTTAAAGAAAAACGAAGCAGTGGGTCGTAGATTGGACTTTATGATGCAAGAATTTAACCGTGAATCGAATACAATTGCCTCTAAATCAATCAATGCTGAGGTGACAGCAAGTGCTATTGAACTAAAAGTTCTCATTGAACAAATTAGAGAACAAGTACAAAACATTGAGTAAAAAACTAACTCACTTTAAGCCACAATGAATCGTTCATACGGTGTTATTGCCGTCATATTGGCATCAATCTTATGGGGTACAACAGGTACGGCAGCAACGTTAGCCCCATCACTCTCTCCTTTATTTATTGGTTCCTTTGCCATGGGGGTAGGGGGATTATTACAGTCTATTTTTGCTCTATCTAATATATTTAAAGAACGTAGGTTAATAGCAAATCACTTAGGTTTTTTACTGGTTGGAAGTATTGCTGTTTCCCTTTATCCGCTAGCATTTTACTCTTCTATGCGACTATCTGGTGTGACTGTTGGTACAGTAGTATCTATTGGAACGGCACCGATTCTTTCAGCAATAATTGAGTATCGTAGCAAGGATTTTCATATTACTAAACAATGGGTTATTGGCGCGGCTTTTGGCATTTTAGGCATTATGCTTCTTTGTTTTTCTGAAAATAGTGCGACATCAACGCAATATAGTCATTTGGCTATTGGTATTTTGCTTGGTTTAATTGCTGGATTCACTTATGCATTATACTCTTGGTCGGCTCGTCAAATGATGTTAAAAGGTATATCTAGCAAATCAGCGATGGGAACGACATTTGGATGCGGAGGTTTATTGTTAATTCCAGTTATGATTTTAGCAGGATCTCAGTTGTTTGATTCATTAATCAATATAACCATAAGCCTTTATATGGCATTGATTCCCATGTTTATCGGGTATTTGTGTTATGGTTATGGGCTGTCAACAATATCATCTAGCACAGCAACGACTATTACACTATTGGAGCCGGTTATTGCAGCTATTTTGGCCATGTTAATTGTCGGTGAGTATCTATCTTTTTTAGGTTGGTTGGGGGTGATATTTATTTTTATTTGCCTTGTTTTAGTTACGCTATCGACCTTAAGTAAAGCATCAGTTTAGACTCAAGATAATTAAATACATTGTTAGTAAATAGTAGTTGTCCTCCACCGATATATTTATAAAATTCATATTATCATTAAATTTTTCATAGCAAAGAGTTACCCTGAAATCAATGACCTATTTTTATTAAATAATTTTGATATTAGTCAAAATTATTAATGCTATCATTTGTTATTAGACAATAATTTTGACAATATTACCAAGTACAACAATAGAAAATAATATAAATTATTTAACCTATAAAGATGATAAGGAAAAAACATGAAAAAAATATTCACCACAAGCTTACTGTTTTTGTTTTTAGCGGGTATAGCCAATGCAGAAACCTCTTTAGAAGATATAGAAAAACTGCCTCGAGAAGAAATTATTAAACTTGCTAATGAAAAAAATGATGCTAAAGCACAATACTCTTTAGCACAAGATTATCAAGACGGTATAAATGTTGAGAAAGATCAAGCTAAAGCGAGAGAATTATACGAAAAATCAGCGGCACAAGGTTATGCACCGGCACAGTCTAATTTAGGTGTTTTTTATGAAAATGGTATTGCTGGTGAACAAAGTTATGAAAAAGCTAAACAGTTATATGAAAAATCAGCAGCGCAAAATGATCAGCATGGTCAATACAATTTAGCAACCTTGTATCAAAATGGTCGTGGTGTATCGCAAAATTTTGCAAAAGCCCAAGAGCTTTTTGAAAAATCTGCAGAACAAGGTTTTGTTAATGCACAATATCAATATGGTCAAATGTATTTGTTAGGCGAAGGTGTCAAAAAAGATTACAATAAAGCAAGAGTTTGGATGGAAAAAGCTGCACAGCAAGGAAAACCAGAAGCACAATTTAACTTAGGTGTGATGTATCAAAACGGTATGGGTGGTTTACCAAAAGATGACGACAAAGCATCAGAATGGTTTGAAAAAGCTTGTGAAAATGGTGTTAATCATCCAATTTGTAAATAATAAACAAAATTTAACTCACTACACGGAGGCAGTCGCCTCCTAAATAATTACGACAACCCCAGTATTGTTTTCATATTTTGCCACTATCGTCCATTTTAAGCATAAACGTAATTTAATAAACTTAATTAAAATTAATTGGTAATCATTATTTATATTGCTAGAATAAAATGTAAATACGATAATCTAAATAATATAACTATCTCGTAGTTAAGGAATAAGAAGTGAAAAAATTATACACAATTATTTTATTTTTTTTATTTTTAACTAATGCAGTAAGTGCACAAGATATCAAAAATTTAAGCATCAACGATTTGTCTAACTTAGCATCAGAACAAAACGATCCTGAAGCACAATTTTATTTAGGTGTTATGTATGAACAGGGTAAAGGTGTTGAACAGGACTATGAAAAAGCTAAGCAATGGTATGAAAAAGCGGCATCGCAAGGTATTGTTGAGGCTCAATTCAATTTAGGACAAATTTACTACACAGGTATGGGAAGTGCTCCAGATTATGTTCAATCTAAAAACTGGTTTGAGAAAGCCGCATCACAAGGTGATGTTGATGCGCAATTTAATTTGGGCATGATGTACGAGAATGGTAGAGGTGTTGAACAAGATTTTACTCAAGCAAAAACATGGTACGAAAAAGCAGCTGCACAAGGTTTTGTCGATGCTCAATTCAATTTAGGCATTATGTATGACACTGGAGAGGGAATAGAGCAAAATTATACCAAAGCAAAAGAGTGGTTTGAAAAGGCAGCACTTCAAGGTGATGCTGAAGCACAAACTAATTTAGCGTGGATATATTATGAAGGCAAAGGCGTTGAAAAAGATTTAAAATTGGCGAAAGAGTGGTTTGAAAGAGCCGCAGCTCAAGATCAACCCGAAGCTCAGTATAATTTAGGTATCATGTATGAAGATGGAAATGCGGTAAAAAGAGATCCAGAACAAGCCCAAAAATGGTACAAAAAAGCATGTGAAAATGGACTGGATAGTGAAATTTGTAAATAAGCTATCAATCCAAAGAACATTTGGTCTAAAGTAAATCTATTTTAATTGAAAAATCGATTACACGGTTTTGTCATCAAATCCATGTTTAATAAAATCTTTCCTGATGCAGAAATACATCTTTAGATTCCTAATTTTCTCTATATCGTTTATGCTTATCATAATAAAACAATTTAAACTGTTCGGTATAAACTTGTTTTCTGAGGTAATAATAATCAAGGAACAAAATAAGAAATGAAGAAATATCTACTAATATTATTACTCATGTCAATAAATTTGGTTCATGCCAATGAGCAAGAAAATTTAAAATTAGATGAGTTGTTACAGTTGGCTTATGAACAACAAGTTCCAAGTGCACAATATGAGTTAGCGGTTCGATATCAAGAAGGCAATGGTGTTGAAAAAAACTATCTAAAGGCTAAAGAATTATTTGAAAAGTTAACTTCGCAAACCAACAATGATGTTAAATTTAGAGTTGGTTTTTTGTATTTTATCGGTGATGAAGGATTAGAAAAAAATTACGCTAAAGCTAAAGAATGGTTTGAAAAAGCAGCCGCTGAAGGTGATAGTAATGCTCAATTTTATTTGGGCGTTTTATATCAACATGGATATGGTGTAATAAAAGATTATAGATTAGCAAGAAAGTGGTTTGCCAGTGCTGCTAATAAAGGTCACAGTGATGCTCAAGCTAATTTAGGGCAGTTTGCACTTTATGGTATAGGGCAGATGCAATATATTGATGGTGCCAAATATTGGCTAAACATTGCCGCTCTGCAAAATCATCCCAAAGCTCAATACTACTTAGGCATAATAAACTATGCAAAAGCACAAGAAGATGCAAACTATTATATTGACGCTAAAAATTGGTTCGAAAAATCTGCTAAGCAGGGCTATGCTTATGCACAATATAAATTAGGTCAGCTATATCTACGTGGTGAAGGGGTAAAGCAAGACGAAAACATTGCTAATCAGTGGTTTGAGGCTGCACGTCAACAAGGTTTATCTCAAGCAGAATTTAACAAAATAGATAACAATGAAGATGTTGACGACCTTAGTCAGGATTATAGTAAAGTTCAGCAATGGTATGAAAAAAGATCATTACAAGGCGATATCAATGCAATGGTATCTTTAGCTTTTAGTTATACCAATCAAGAACCATATGGTGTTGATGTCAATTTTTCCAAAGCCAAACAATGGTTCGAAAAAGCCGCAGAACAAGGCGATCTTGATGGTGAATACGAAACAGGTATCTACTATTATTATGGTATTGGTTCAGAACAAGATTATGTACAAGCTAAGCAATGGTTAGAAAAATCAGCTAAACGAAATGATAAATTGTCGCAATACTTTTTAGCTATGCTGTATAAAAATGGCAATGGTGTAAAACAAGATTTTGTCAAAGCTAAAGAGTTGTTTGAGAAAAGTGCAGCACTTCCTGACTCAAGACCGCAAGAGCAATTAGGATTACTTTATTTAAATGGCGATGGGGTAAAACAAGATTATGTAAAAGCCAAAGAGTTTTTTGAAAAAGCGGCAACAAAAATTAGTGATCATGCTGAATTTAATTTAGGTCTAATGTATCAAAATGGTAAAGGTGTTAAACAAGACTATGTCAAAGCTAATGAGTGGTTCGAAAAAGCCGCTTCACGAGGCAACTCTAATTATCAGTTTTATCTAGGTGAAATATATAAAAAGGGACAAGGTACTGAAATTAATTTCACTAAAGCTCAACAATGGTATGAAAAAGCCGCTTTACAAGGTAATGTGAATGCACAATATGCTTTGGGCAAATTTTATCAATATGGTTATGGTGTTACGCAAGATATTATTAAAGCTAAGCAGTGGTATGAACAAGCGGCGCAGCAAGGGCATGATGATGCGCAGGTGCAATTAGCAAGTTTGTACTTAACAGCGAATGGTACCGATCAAGATTATGTAAAAGCTAAACAGTGGTTTGAAAGAGCTGCTTTAAAAAATAACATGGATGCACAACTAGCATTGGCTAATTTGTATGAAACAGGGCAAGGCGTTGCCCCCAATCCTGCTAAAGCTAAAGAGTGGCGAAAAAAAGCAACAAATAAATCCGAAACTGTAGATGATGTAACAAAAGAAACAACGCTATTATCGCATGAAGCTAAAATGTTAGCCTTGAATGAACAGTTAGCGCTACAAGGCGATGTAACCGCTCAGTTACAGTTAGCATTTTTATATGCAAAGAATAATAATGGAGTACAACAGAATAATAAGAAAGCTAAAGAATGGTTTGAAAAGGCGGCACTACAAGGTAATGCTGATGCTCAATATAATATCGGAAAATTTTATCTTGAAGGTATTGGTGTTGAGCAAAATTCGACCATTGCTAAAGCGTGGTTCGAAAAAGCAGCATTACAAAATGATAGTCGTGCTCAACTGGCGTTAGGACTGATTTATGCCAAAGGTAAGGGGATCGAACAAGATTACACTGCTGCAAAACAATGGTTTGAAAAGGCTGCCGCACAAAATGATGCTAACGCAGCATTCAACTTGGGCTTAATATATGACAAGGGCTATGGTGTTGAACAAGATTATACTAAAGCCAAACAGTGGTACCAAAATGCTGCATTGATGGGGAGTGATGAGGCCCAATTTTATCTAGGTGAAATGTATCGAATGGGGCATGGCGTACCTCTAAAAAACTATACTGAAGCTAATTATTGGTACTGGAAATCCGCTGACCAAGGTAATGTTAAAGCATCATATATGGTGGCTTATTTCGATTTTTATGGTCTAGATAGTACCGAGTTTAATGGATATTCATTAGATTATTTTCTAAATGCCGCTTATCAAAATCAACCTCGCGCTAACAGCGCCTTGGGACAAATTTACTATTATGGCGTTGATGATAAGAGTGGCTATAATAATTATGTTATCAAGCCAGATTTTACTAAAGCAAAACAATTTTTTGAACAGAGTGCAGCACAAGGTTTTGCGCATTCCCAGTATTATTTAGGGGTAATGTATTTACATGGCTTAGGCGTCAAAAAAAATCCTAAATTAGCTAAGCAATGGTTACAAAACGCTTGCGAAAATGGCTTTCAACATCAAATTTGTCAATAATCAAATAGATGATGTGTATATTCAATAAAAAATAGTATTTAAATAAAATAACCTGTTAGCGCTTTTACCTGAGTAAGGGTTTAATCAAAGATAGTTGAAGCCACCATTGTTATGACCTAACAACGGGGATTTCAAGTAATGGAGTTTAGAAATAAAAGATGAATAAAAATGTAACTGCTTTACTCTTATTTTTATTGTCTGTGAGTTCAGCCAACGCTAATGAATTAAAAAAATTAAGTAATGATGAACTTTTGCAAATGACAGCTGAAAGTTTACCAGAAAAACCGCAATATGATTTTGGCATTCAATATCAATATGTTGATGGTAATGAGCTACAAGATAGTATTAAATTAAAACAATGGCTTGACGCTGCTGCTTTACAAGGTGATGCTGGTGCAGAATTTGATTTAGCCACATTGTACCAAAATAGCATTGGTATTGAACACAATAGTCACTTAGCTAAGCAATGGTATGAAAAATCAGCACAACAAGGAAATGCTGATGCTCAATATGCTTTAGGCTGTTATTACTTTTATGGGTATGCTGGTGAACAAGATTATGCTAAAGCAAAAGTGTGGTATGAAAAAGCGGCTCTACAAGGTGATGTACGTGCACAATTGCAATTAGGTTTAATGTTTACAAATGGGTATGGTGTTGAAAAAGATTATCAGCAAGCAAAAAGTTGGTTTGATAAGTCAGTTGCACAAAACGATAATCGCGCTAAAGTAATGTTAGGTCTAATGTATTTAAATGGTAACGGCGTTGAGAAAAATTATAATGATGCAAAATCATGGATTATAGACAGCGCCAAATTAAACATTGAAAATGACCTTGCTCTTATGTATATAAATAATGATGGCAGCCAACCAGATTATGTTCAAGCGATAAAACTATTTGAAGATGCTGCAAAAACTGATGTTCATGCAAAATATTACTTAGGATTAATGTTTATTCAAGGTGTTTTTGTTGAGCCAAACTATGTCAAGTCAACACAATACTTTATTCAAGCATGTGATGACCCTGATGTTGGTGATATTCCAATTTGTTTTTGATCTTTAACCTTAAAACTGGTCATAATTTATATCGATTAAAAAAGTAATGAATTTATTTTTTTATACTAACTATTGGTGACATCGACTCTTTATCGATTTGAAATACCAAAATAGTACCGTAAATGCAACGCCAGTTGATAAAAGATCTGCTGTTGGTGATGAGGCCCAAACTCCATCTAATCCAAAGCATAACGGTAATAGGTATAGTGTTGGCAATAAGATCAAAATTTGTCGGGAAAGACTTAATAAAATGGATATTTTTGCCATACCAATACACTGAAAAAAGCTTGTGGTAACCATTTGAAAACCGACAAAAGCAAACGATAAAGTCGTGTATCGTAAAGCTATCGCCGATATGTGCACTAAATCCTCATCAGAACTAAATGCGCGCACTAACACATCTGGAACAAAAAATCCTAAAATAAAGCCAATGCTAGTAATGACTGTTGCAACTTTGACCCCATAGAAGAAAGTGGCTTTAACTCGTAGATAGTCTTTCGAACCATAGTTATAGCCAATAATCGGTTGCATTCCTTGATTGATACCAATAACAATCATAATAATCAATGTAATTAATCGATTAGCATTGGAATAACCTGCAATTGCATCATCACTTGAAACGTTTGACAAAGGAGCATAATGGGTAAGTTGCCAATTAATAAACACAACCACAATAGAGGCGGCGACTTGCATCGCAAAAGGTGACATACCAATTGATAAAATTGATTTAATATATATCCAATTAAGTCTAAAGTTACATCGATACAGTTTGATATTACTATTTTTACTGATAAAGTGCTGCATCACAAATAAAAAGCTAATGAACATCGATAAAGTAGTTGCAAAAGCTGCACCACGCATCCCCCAACCAAAGCCAATGATAAAAATAGGTGCTAAAATGATATTGGCAATGACACTAATAAACATGGTGACCATTGCTTTAAATGGGTAACCGCTTGCCCGCATCATGTTGTTATAATTAAATGTTAACGTAATAAATATGCTACCGGGCAAATATACTTGCAAAAACTCTTTAGCATATTGATGATTGGTTGGGCTGGAGCCGACAAAATGTAACACGGGATCAACAAAGTAGAGTAGTGATGCTAAAGTTATACCGCTTAAAACAGCCGTTAACATAAATGATGTGCCAGCAATTTTTTCGGCTTTATCCGTTTCTCCACGACCTAAAAAAATCGATATGCGACTGGCTGACCCAATACCTACAAGCATACCGATACCCGCGGTCAGGTTCATTACAGGTAAAATAATACCAGCTCCACTCAGTGCCTCACGACCAATCCAGTGACCAATAAATATCCCATCAATAATGTTATACAGTGTATTGACAATAGTACCAATTACCGCCGGTAAAGCATACTGCCAAAATAACCAACTAATTTTTTTATTTTTGAAATCATTGTAAACATCTTGAGAGTGAGTCATCGATTCTATTTTCCCACAGTTAAATGTTGTAAAAAATATTAAAAAAGCGCGATATTTGCGTTTGAAATAATTTAAATTGCATGACTAAAGGGGTATTAAAAGCGTAATGACTGATCTCAATACCAACTAATTTAAATTTATTTAGTCTAACACGTTATAACAAACGTTTAATAATTCTATCAACACGAATGCGACTTAAGCGTTTAATCAATTTATGTACCTGTTTTGGATAAAATTGACTAGCTTGAATTTGTTGGAAATGAGTAACCAACGTCGTTTTTTGACGAATGGTATCGAGTTCCTGCTTAATTTGTTTTTGTAACTCTTGTTTAGGGTCATGAACTAAAATGCCATTTTCCAGATCTAAACGCCAAGCACGCGGATTAAGATTATTGCCTGTAATAAGCATCCATTGATTGTCTACCCAAACACCTTTAAGGTGATAAGTTTGATCTTCATCTTTCCACAAACGAATAATTAATTGTTGTTTATCAATATAAGGTTGTAAGCGTTCAATAAAGTTTCTTAAATTGATTTCGTATAAATAAGGTAATCCACCCGAAATATTAAAAGGTTTATCTGGCGGAATATAAAAATCATTTGCTTCTTTATCGCCAATAATAATTTCCACTTGTCTCCCTTTTCTAAGTAATCGAATAATATCGCGAACCAAGATATTGGGTAAATTGAAATAAGGGGTACAAAATATAACGTTATGTTGTGTTGTATTAATCAGATGATGAATAATTTTATTTAAACTATTATTGCGCCCAAGTCCTGCAATAGGCGAGACGGTTAATTCATTGTTACTTGCATAACTTTCATATTGATAATTTGCTTCACTAAGGTGTTGGCGTAATGTTTTTATTTCAGCTTTAATTTGTTTACGGGTTTTATGGTGTTCTACATCTAAACGCTGTAATCCCTCAAAAGGTAAAAAATTATCATTGACATATTTTATCATGCAATCAGCTAGCGTTTTATTTGTGATAAAATGGTATCTATCATACCGATATTTATTGAACTTATGTAAATAGACATTATTGATACTTGCCCCGCTATATATGACTGTATCATCAATAATTAACCCTTTAAGATGTAACACACCAAGTACTTCTCGACGGTTAATGGGTACACCATAAACTGGAATGTCAATATCGGGATGCTGCTGCTTCATCTGATTATAATAACGAGCATTGGTTTGGTTTTTATCTTCTCCAAACCGTCCGCGTTGTGCTCGATGCCAGTCGACAAAAATTTTAATGTCTAAATTTGGTTTTTGTTTTTTTGCCTGATAAAGTGCATTTAAGATTTCTTGTCCAGCTTCATCTTGCTCTAAATATAACGCTATTATGTAAATTCGGTGTTGTGCTTTATAAATACTGTCGAGCAAAGCAATTCTGTATGAATTTGGATCAAATAAAATGCGGTATTGACTAGCATCTTGAGGAATTTTTGCTAAATCATCAAGATGCTTTTGATGGTTATATCTAATAAAAGGTATTCTCATTATTTATATATTATTGTAACTGGACTATGTAGTAGCATAGCATAAAATACACCAGAAAATAATACTCCTTTTTACATTACATTAAGGGCATAAATCAAGTTTGTAACAAGCTTCGATTAATGACTATTCAACTTTATTGTTAAGCTTGTTCATCGACCCATGATTCAATAAGCTTATAAGTCAATGCTAACACAACTGGACCGATAAACAATCCCATAATACCAAAGGCGAGTATTCCTCCAATAACACCAAACAATATGAGCAAAAATGGTAAATCGGCGCCTTTTTTTATTAAATATGCACGCATTACACTATCAAGTGTGGTTAAAATAATCGCAACAAAAATTAATACAATCGCCGAAATGGTATTTCCATCCCAAAATTGCCAGATAATGCAGCCTATCATGACAATGACCGGACCAATTTGCGCCACACAGCAGATAAATAAAATGAGCGTCAAAATGCCAGGGAAAGGCATGTTAGTAAGCACAAAACTGATGCCACCAATTAGTGCTAACGTAATGGCGGTAACGACAACACCTAAAGCTACGGCTCTTATTGCTTGACCAGCTAAAGTAACGGTTGTTTTACCATAGTGTTTTGATAAACGATTAGCAAAAACATAGACGTATTTTGTAATACTTTCACCTTTAAGAAATAATAATAAACTAAAAATGATCATTACACCGGCATGGAAGATGAATATACTGATATTGGTCGCTTGTTCTAAAAGCCATCCAACCAAAATACCGATATATGGCTGGATATCAGAAATCAGCTCCGATCCATCTGTTTGAATGATTTCTAGCCACTTTTGGTGTAATTCATTTCCAAACATAGGTAGGCTGCTTAACCAATCTAATGTCGGTAATTCACGATGAGGTAGTGTTCTGGCCCATTCAATTAAATAATGGCCATTTTGTGCAACACTACTAATAATTAATATAAATGGTATAATACAAACGAAAG
Organism: Gilliamella sp. B3783; assembly: GCF_026536125.1. Lineage (NCBI taxonomy): Bacteria > Pseudomonadati > Pseudomonadota > Gammaproteobacteria > Orbales > Orbaceae > Gilliamella > Gilliamella sp. B3783. The sequence goes on along the minus strand of NZ_JAFNOU010000001.1, from coordinate 387,274 downwards.
CCAAAATTAGTGCCATGACTAATAGTGATAACCAGCGTTTATTAAATAATTTTTGTTGGATTTTGATCATTAATGGCCAAGTGGCAATTACCACCATGACCGCCCAAAAAAAACCAAACAAAAAAGGTTCAACTACACGATAAGTAATAATGATTAGTAATCCTATTATTAATAGGTTTAGAATCAATTTAAGTAAATCGTACGTATTGTTTTCAGCTGGCATTTTTGTACCATATTATTTAGTCTAGAAAATGTTATTATACGCAATAAGATTCAAAAAGCATATGTTGTATGTTAACCATTATACTTTTTTCGGAGGTGTAAAAATGAAGAAAATAATGTTATTAATGATGATGAGTGTTGCATTAGCGGCGTGTTCGACATCACCAAAATCAGCTAAAGTTGTACAAAATGTAAATGATACAGCACCTTTCCCAGAAGCCATGCCTGGCTATACTCGCTATGCTATTCATCTTCCTGCATTAAAAGATGAAAATAGTGCCCGTGTCGAAGTATTAGTTGGTAAAGATATGAATGTTGATTGTAATGCGCATAGCCTTAGCGCGACTATTAAACAACAAGAATTAAAAGGTTGGGGATATTCATATTATGTGGTAGATAAAGCCAAAGATGGCATATCAACACTCATGGCTTGCCCAGAAAGTGCTAATAAAAATCAATTTGTAACTATCGGTAACAATATTGGAACGCTAAATTATAATAGCCGTTTACCAATCGTTTTTTATGTACCAAATGATTTAACTGTTAAATATCGTGTTTGGCAAGCAGATGCCAAAATTTTGCAAGCGACTGCCGAATAAAACAGCTAAATTAATTGTCAATTTATGATAAATAGTGGGTTGAGCGGTCAAAATATCGTCACTCAACCCCGAAACTTAGGATATTTGATATTTTAAGTAGACATCTCAAAAAAAAAAGGTATTTTATCCCTCGTAATGCAAGGTTAGCTCTACTCGTTCATTAAATTTATTAATGACTTGTGATTGCCTGATTACCTCGGTTTCGCCATACTTTTTAACGAAGTTATTGGTAAAATTTGGGGGTCCATTGAAGTTATCCAATGGGCTTGTGTCTAACATGTAATATCCCTAAACTAGAGGAGAAGTGGTGAGCATGTTTACTCAACGTAAAACAATTCTTTCAATCGTAGCTGGTGTTTCACTAGCGTTATCTCAATCAGCAATAGCTAAAGATCGAGTCGTCCATTTTTATAATTGGGCAGGACAAATCGGTTCACAAACTATCAGTGATTTTGAAAAATCAACAGGTATAAAACTGGTTTATGATGTTTATGATTCAAACGAAGCATTAGAAGGAAAACTCATGGCAGGGCATTCAGGTTTTGATGTCGTATCGCCTTCTGATAGCTTTTTAGCTAGACAAATTAAATCTGGAATTTATTTACCGCTAGATAAAAGTAAATTACCAAATTGGAAAAATCTAGATCCTAATTTAATGAAATTGATGGCTAACCACGATCCTGATAATACCTATGCCATTCCTTATGTTTGGATGACAACGGGTATTGGTTATAACATCGATAAGGTGAAAGAACGTTTAGGCGATAATGCACCTGTAGATAGCTGGGACTTAGTGTTTAAACCCGAAAATATGGAAAAACTCAAAGATTGTGGAGTCGCATTTTTAGATGCTCCGACCGAAATTTTTGCTAGTGCTCTTCAATATTTAGGTAAAGATCCAAATAGTACAGATGCTAAAGATTACACTGGTGCTGCTTACGAGTTGTTAGAAAAAGTGAGACCGAATATTCGTTACTTCCATTCCTCACAATATATTACAGATCTTGCTAACGGCGATATTTGCGTTATTTTAGGTTGGTCAGGCGATATTTTACAATCCCGAGATAGAGCAAACGAAGCGAAAAACGGCGTACATATTGGTTATCAAATTCCAAAAGAAGGGGCATTAGTCTTCTTTGATACTTTTGCTATTCCAAAAGATTCAGAAAATGTAGAAGAAGCACATGAGTTCTTAAACTTTGTCATGAAACCAGAAATTGCAGCGCAAGTAACCAACGATGTTAACTTTGCAAGTGCGAATAAAGCGGCTAATGATGAGTTTGTTAAACCAGAAGTGAAAAATGATCCAGCGGTTTATCCAAAACCAGAAGTAATGGAAAAATTATTCACTTTAAAAGTAAAAGAACCAAAACTTGAACGTGTTATTACCCGCACGTGGACAAAACTAAAAACTGGTAAATAACCGATATTTTTGGTACTACACTATTTACTAGTCTAATATAGACGGAGAGGTTAATTTGATCTTTCCGTCTCGTTTTTTATGGCTTGTTGTTATGAGGAAAAAAGAGTGAACAATAAAACAACAAATCAGGTACAGCCTAAAAAAAAGATGATAACTCCATTACTGGAGATCAAAAATTTAACGAAAGTTTTTAATGATGATTATTATGCGGTTGATGATGTCAACCTCACCATTTATACCGGTGAGATATTTGCCTTGTTAGGGGCATCGGGCAGTGGAAAATCAACATTATTGCGTATGCTTGCTGGTTTTGAACAACCTACATCCGGACAGATTATTTTAGATGGTAAGGACTTATCGCAAGTGCCTCCTTACAATCGCCCAATCAATATGATGTTTCAATCGTATGCTTTATTTCCTCACATGACGGTTGAGCAAAATATTGCTTTTGGCTTAAAACAAGACAAATTAAATGCGCACGAAATCAAACAACGCGTTGAAGAGATGTTAGCGCTTGTTCATATGGAACAATTTGGTAAACGTAAACCCCATCAGCTATCAGGTGGTCAAAGACAACGTGTAGCGTTGGCTCGCAGTCTAGCGAAAAGACCAAAATTATTATTACTTGATGAACCAATGGGTGCTTTGGATAAACAACTTCGTGATCGTATGCAACTTGAAGTAGTTAGCATTTTAGAACAAGTAGGTGCAACTTGTGTTATGGTTACGCACGATCAAGAAGAAGCAATGACGATGGCAGGACGAATTGCCATTATGAATAAAGGTCAATTTGTACAAATCGGTGAACCAGAAGAGATTTACGAACATCCAAACAGCCGTTACAGTGCTGAATTTATTGGATCAGTGAATATTTTCGATGGTATTTTGCAAGAAACATTAGAAGATGGTTTGATTCTTAACTGCCCAATGATCAAACACCCATTAAAAGTCGATTATGATTCACCAGCGGTTGAAGGGGTTCCTATTCAAGTTGCACTACGCCCAGAAAAAATTAAATTATGTGACGAAATTCCAGAACAAGGTTACAACGTAGCAAGTGGTGAGGTTGTTGAAATTGCCTATCTTGGTGATTTATCAATTTATCATGTCAAATTACCAAGTGGGCAAATTATTATTGCGCAGTTACAAAACGAACATCGTTATCGTAAAGGTATGCCAACATGGGGCGACATTGTCAATCTGAGTTGGGATATTGATAGTTGTGTTGTGCTTACCGAATAAACAAAAGAGGATATCATGATGCGATCCATTTTATTGGGTTTATTGTTGAATGCATTTGTATTACTCAATGTTTATTGGCGTTTTGTCTCAACAGATTCATTTGACAATCTATTTTTAGATGCGCTTTTCACTGCAATGACATTCAGCTTTTTATTGTCATGTTTAGGATTCTACTTAGCCTATTATAAGCCATCTAAATTTGCTTATCGTTTGATTATTGCCGGCAGTATTTTATTTATTCCTGCTGGTTTGGTCGCAATCTATTTTGCTTATAAAAAGATGCGCCAACAACGTAATGACTCAGATTTAATGACGTTATATGGTCGACTAGCAGTGATTAGTATCCCTTATTTATGGATGTTATTACTGTTTTTATTACCATTTTTAATTGTATTTCGAATTAGTTTTTCTGAAATGGCTTCAGCGGTACCGCCTTATACTGATTTATTCAGTTATGATGATGGTTTACTCAATATTGCTTTAAATTTTGGTAATTACTTAAATTTACTGAGCGATACCATTTACATTGATTCTTATTTGCAATCATTGAAAGTAGCGGCTATTTCAACGATTCTATGTATTTTAATTGGCTATCCATTAGCTTGGGCTATTTCACAATGTAAAGCCTCAACTCGAAATATCTTATTATTATTAATTATCTTACCATCATGGACTTCGTTTTTAATTCGAGTATATGCTTGGATAGGTATTTTAAATCCTAATGGGCTACTCAATAATTTCTTAATGTGGTTAGGCGTTATTGATCAACCACTTATCATCATGAAGACCTATTTTGCGGTTTATATTGGTATTGTTTATTCTTATTTACCTTTTGTGGTACTGCCAATTTATACCTCATTAAGTAAAGTGGACTCTACGTTGATCGAGGCAGCATTAGATTTAGGATGTAAACCAATTAAAACCTTTTTTAAAATTATTGTGCCATTAACTAAAAATGGCGTAATTGCTGGCGGTATGTTGGTCTTTATTCCGGCTGTTGGGGAGTATGTGATTCCTGAACTATTAGGTCCATCTGAAGGCATTATGATAGGTACACAACTTTGGACTGAATTCTTTAATAACCATGACTGGCCGGCAGCATCTGCAGTGGCTTCGGTAATGTTATTGATATTAATTATACCTATTTACTACTTTAATAAATTCCAAAATCGACAATTGGGAGGTAAATAGATGAACAATTTACCTGTTATTATGCGATCCGCTGTGATTATTTTTATTGCTTCATTCTTAGGCGCTTTATTGTTAACTGTTTTGATCTCGTCTTCAGGATTAGAATTAATTGGCAATAGTCATTTATACATTGGTTGTTTGATTTTCAGTGTGATTGTTACCTTGATTATCACTTTAGCGTTAATATGTCGCAGTTTAAAGGCGCTGATTTTATTGGTGGTATTTTCTTTTTTATATATCCCAATGATTATTTTAATTGTTTATTCGTTTAATAGCTCTCGTCTGGTAACCGTTTGGGCTGATTTTTCGACTAAATGGTACGTTGAACTAGTGCATAACGAAACCCTGCTTAAAGCGGTGGGATTAAGTTTATCCATTGCCGCAGGGGCTGCAACGCTTGCTATTGTTCTTGGTACGTTAGCATCGTATGCAATTATCCGCTTTAGGCGATTTAAAGGATCTAATCTTTTTTCATTTATGACTACTGCACCATTAGTCATGCCTGACGTTATTACTGGTTTAGCATTATTACTCTTATTTGTTGGAATGGGACAAGTATTAGGTTGGCCAAAAGATCGTGGCGCTATCACCATTTGGATGGCGCATGCAACTTTCTGTACAGCTTATGTCACAGTCGTTATAAGTGCAAGGTTGCGCGAGCTTGATAAGTCAATTGAAGAGGCAGCGTTAGATTTAGGTGCCAATCCTTTAAAAGTATTTTTCATTATTACGTTACCAATGATTGCACCGGCTTTAGTTTCAGGTTGGTTATTGGCGTTTACGCTATCACTTGATGATGTGGTTATTGCTAACTTTGTTACTGGTCCAGGCGCAATGACATTGCCAAAATTAATCTTTTCGAAAGTGAGATTAGGGGTCGATCCTCAGGTCAACGCATTGGCAACAATTATCTTATTCATAGTAGGAATAATTGGATTTATCTCATGGTTATGGATGCGTAAAGCTGAACGACGCAAAATGCGTGAAATGCGCGGACATTAGATAATATTAATGTTTAATGGGATTTTAGGCTTTGACTACCGTTGTTTTTGAGTGTTACAATGCAAGCGCTAAATTCAGGTTATATCCTGTTTTAGCGCTTATACTACAAGTTTAGTCTCGATTTTGTTACGTTAATAAAAGTACATTATGAATCATTGAAAATGATAATTCTTCATCTGCCACAATCTCAACATAATACTTTTAGCCGCATTTGTTTATCTTATTCTCATCCTTCATGTGCCATTGTTAAAAAGATTTAGTCGAAGCTATTTGGCGCTTGAATTGCTGTTGGCCGATTATTAAATCATGATCTGTAATTGTGTTGTATCAGTGCTGATTGGTTCAATGGATTGCGCAACATAAATTATTATGCTGATTTTAACGTATAATAGGATGTTACTTTGCGTGACAATGATAGCCTTTGCTATCTTTGTGTGGTTTATTAACATGAATAGTTAGAATTAAGTGACTCTAAGCTAGCTTTGTTATTGAGTTTATAAACGCCTTTAGCGTTTAGGTCTAGGTTGTTAATGTATAACAATAGGTATCGATATTAATCAATCCTATTAACTGTTATTAAAGTTGTTACCCTAAATAACATTAAGCGATAAGCTAAATAACAGTGGTTAGCGCTTAGTGCAATTAGCTATAAACGTGTTTTTCTAATTGATATAGTACTTTCGATACAATTGCTTGAGGCTAACTTAATAAATTTCCGTGTTTTTTTACTTATTTTGTATTATAGTATATGCCGTCAATTTAACGACAAAGTTCTCAGGGCGGGGCGTAATTCCCCACCGGTGGTATAGCCCACGAGCGCTTAATATTTATCCTATTATTATTTAATATTGATAAACATTAAGGACAAGCAGATTTGGTGTAATTCCAAAGCCGACAGTTAAAGTCTGGATGAAAGAGAGTAGCTTATCTTTTCTTAATTTGCTATTAGCAAAATCATTATGGTCAAGCACTTGCCCTGATTCTGGTATTTAATTTATTTATACTTATAGTTTTACTTAATGATATCTGCTTAATTGTTACAATTTTTCTATGTATCGATATCAGATTTGTTCTGTATTGCTTTGGGATAAATATAATTATTTTATAAAAGGATAGGTATTTACCATGAATCAGTTTAATTTAAAAGAATTTGGAACAGCTATTGAACGGGTAGAGCGTGCAATCAGTTCCATCAAAGCCGGTCAAGGTGTTTTAGTTTTAGATGATGAAGATCGTGAAAACGAAGGCGATATTGTTTGGTCAGCCGAAACCATCACTACGCCACAAATGGCACTGACTATTCGTCATGGCAGTGGCATTGTCTGTTTATGTATGCCAAAAGCTTATTGTGATAAATTACAATTACCTATGATGGTGGCGAATAATACTAGCAAAAATCATACCGCATTTACGATATCAATTGAAGCGGCTCAAGGCGTAACAACAGGCGTTTCAGCCGCAGATCGTGTAACCACTATTAAAGCGGCCGTTGCTGATCATGCTAAACCGTGTGATTTAAATCATCCAGGACATGTTTTTCCATTAGTGGCTCAAGAAGGTGGAGTGTTAACACGTCGAGGCCATACTGAAGCGTCGGTTGATTTAGTGACTTTGGCCGGTTTCAAACCTGCTGCGGTCATTTGTGAAATCACCAATGATGATGGCTCAATGGCAAGAGCTCCGCAAATAGTTGAATTTGCCAAACAGCATAATTTACCCGTTGTAACAATTGAAGATATTGTAGAATATCGTAAAGCTAGATAATGAGATTTTATTATGCCGACTTTGTCGGCGTAATAATATTGATCATCCAATGTTAAAACTTTAAAGCACTGTATAAGTTAATTTCGACTCGGTTATTTAACGGCTTAATACTTAAATTTTATCTGAGATAAGTTTATTGATAACTAAATTTCTTAGTGTAATTTATGACTTATTAACCATTTTTTATAACGCTTTTTTGATGCCAGACAAAAATAATTCCACAGTAAAAGCAAATACTTGACCGGGTTCAACAGCTTGAAATGCAGGAGCTAATTTTTTTGTCAATGTAAAACCTTGCTGAGGCAAATTTTCAATGTCATTAAGATCTGCATCATCAGCAGGGCGAAGTAATCCCCCCGCTTCAGAAGCCGCAAGCCCAATAATACAAGCGTAATAACCTAAACAAAAACGGGTTACTTGATTATCATTAAAGCCAGCATCCGTTAACGCCTGACAAACATATTCAGCTCGAATATAATCGGCAAGTCCTGTACTCCAAAACTGCTGCATTAATTTAAAACTATTTGGATAGGCAAGAGCTATTTGCCGATATTGATAAGCTAAATGTCGAAGGCGTTCATCCCAAGGCATGCTGTTATCAATAGTTGATATTCTACGGGTTAATTCTTCAGCCATTGCCCGTTCCAGTCCTTTTTTTGATTTAAAATGATACTGTAGTGACATTGGATCACAAGCAATTTTGGCGGCAAGTTTACGTACACTAAAAGCGGAATTGCCAACTTCCTCCATAAAATCTATCGCTGCCATTACCATTGCTTGGGCTTCAAGTCCTTTTGGCCCTGTATTTTTCATTTTATCGGAATTTTTCATAGCTAATCTCAAGATGTTACAGCATTAATATTATATCGTTATTGTAATAATTCATGCAAAACTAACCTAATCATGAAAGCTTGAACTATTGAATAATAAACGATTTTAACCTTGCAATTTCTATTTCTTCGTTGTAGAATTATTTTATTATAAACAATTTATAATAGAATTTTGTAAAAAAGTTTAAGTAATTATATACATTTCAGTATAAAACAGGCTTTGTCTTTTTTAACAAATTAACTAATTTCTTTTGGTGGCAACTTTCTTGGTTTGCGAACCATCTTTTGTTTTCTACGATACAAATTCGGTGAAAAAGCAAAACTAAATAATGATAAAAAGAGTTGATGATAGCAATGAGGTAGCTATGTCTAATATAAATAAAGAGTGGGCATTTGTCGTGCTTACCTGTTTTTTTGAGTTGTGTTGGATCTTTGGATTCAGTGTCGCAACCGAATTATGGCATTGGCTTATCATTATCACTTTACTTATTGTTGATTTTACGTTTTTAACAAATGCCTGCAAAACCATACCTACAGGTACTGTGTATGCAATTTTTTCAGGGGTTGGTGCAGTCGGTGCAACCATTTTTGATGTGTTATTATTTGATAAACATATCACATTGCTTCACGTGTTTTTTGTGGCTTTAATTATTATTGGTGTTATTCAACTTAAACGTACTGATAGTTAACAATAAGGATATTAGTAGGAGATAAGTATTCATGGGTTGGCTGTTAATTTTGACTGCATCGATTTTTGAAGTTGTAGGTGCAGTGGGGCTTAAGCTTTATGCAGAGAAAAAAAATATACTAAGATTAATTGCCTATTGGGGCGGTTTTTTTATCTCTTTTGTATTATTTTATTTTTCACTTCATTATCTTGAGTTAAGTATTGTTTACCCTGTTTGGGTAGGGCTTGGAACATCTGGTGCAGTATTAGCCAATATATTTTTATTTAATGAACCTAAAAATATGCAACGTTTATTTGGTTTACTTATCATCATTATTGGAGTAGTTGGATTACATTTGACGATGTGATGCAATATTATCAATCTTAATCAATGCCTGTTATTGATTACATTACTAGAACATAAACCCCACTGTTGCGATCCTACTTATCGATAAGTTGAATTATCCAATTATTTATCATATAAAAAAACTAAAACGTTCAGCATAAACTATGCTTTGATAATTCTAAATTACAATAAAATAATAGATAAAAAAACCGGAGATAAACTCCGGTTAACGCAAAGCTTTTGAATAAAACGTTAGAACGATAATGTAATAATTAAATTTCTTTAGCGTGTTGTTTTAAGTAACTTGCAACGCCGTTTGGATTAGCTTGCATACCTTGTTTACCTTTTGTCCATTGTGCAGGACAAACTTCGCCATGTTCTTCGTGGAATTGGAAAGCATCAACAATACGAATCATTTCATCAATATTGCGACCAATTGGTAAATCATTGATAGTTTCGTGACGAACAATACCCGATTTATCGATAAAGAACGACGCACGTAGAGCAACACCAGCTTCAGGATGTTCAACGCCATATGCTTGCATAATTGCATGTTTAATGTCCGCGACAATTGGGAATTTGACTTCACCAATACCACCTTTATCTTGTGGAGTATTACGCCAAGCGTTGTGAACATACTCAGAGTCCATTGAAACACCAATTACTTCAACTCCACGTTTTTTAAATTCATCTAAACGGTGATCAAAAGCAATAATTTCAGAAGGGCAAACAAAAGTGAAGTCCATTGGCCAAAAGAATACAACTGCATATTTACCTTTGATATGATCAGCTAAATTAAAATTGTTTACAATTTCGCCAGTACCTAAAACAGCTGCTGAAGTAAAATCAGGGGCTTTGCGAGTGACTAATGTCATAATTTTCTCCTTAACAAATAAAATATAAATCAAGCAACGGGAGTTATTATAGCAATTAACGCTATTTGTCCAATTCGTTATAAGCAATTGATTTCATAAGTTCAAACTATTAACTTTGTTGTTTTTGTTCGAAATTACTTATTGATTTTTTCGGCTTCCCTTTATTTTTAGTATCACGATGGCGCAATTTTACTTTTTTATTTTTTGCATCTTGTTTTTTAGTTTCACTTTTTAATCTTGCTTTTTGTGATGGCTTTTTCTTGGTTACGCGTTTAGGGGCTTTGGTTTTCGGTCTCAATTCATCAATAGTTCTTAACTTAATCGGTTCTTGAATGTAACGTTCAATTTTTTGCAATAACTCATTATCATGAGCTTCGATTAGCATTATCGCCGTGCCTTTTTTGCCAGCACGAGCCGTACGACCAATGCGGTGTAAATAGACATCCGCTGTTTTAGGGGCGTCAAAATTAATCACATGGCTAATATCATCAATGTCAATACCGCGTGCAGCGACATCAGTCGCCACTAATACATTAACGGTATTATTGCTCATTCTTTTTATTGCTTCGTTGCGTTTGGCTTGTACCATTTCACCTTCTAAGTAACAACTATTGATGCCAGCCTGATGTAACCAAGTCACCAATTCATGCACACGTTCACGTTTGCGTACAAAGATAATGGTTTTTTTCAACTCGTCTTGTTTTAATAAATGGATTAATAAAGCCACTTTATGCGTTAAATCATCGGCTCGATAATAAAATTGTAAGATCTTTTTGCGCTCTTTGCGTGAAGGATCGGCATTAATTTCGATTGGATCATTTAAGATACGGCTGGCAAAGTTATGCAATCCTTCACCTTCAAGCGTTGCCGAGAATAAAAGTGTTTGTTTACGCCAACGCGTCTCTGCCGAAATGGTTTCAACATCTTGTGAAAAGCCCATATCTAACATACGATCAGCTTCATCTAAAATTAACATTTCAACAGCGCGGCAATCAAAATTTTCTTCTTTGATATATTGTAATAATCGACCGGTTGTCGCTATCACAATATCTTGATTTTTGCTAAACACTTCAGCATGATTCATATAAGCCACACCGCCGGTTATTGTCGCAGTGCTCAGATGCGTTGATTGTGTTAGGCGCTTCGATTGTTCTGCAATTTGCATGGCAAGTTCACGAGTTGGTGTTAAAATTAAAATACGTGGTGGACCAGGTTTGCGTCTAGGAAAATCGAGCAGATGTTGCACCGCAGGGATTAAAAAAGCCAATGTTTTGCCGGTACCTGTGGGTGCAGATCCTAAAATATCTTTACCCTCGAGTGCGGCAGGAATAGTTTGCGCCTGAATGGCTGTTGGTGTATGAATATTTTGTGCTTGCAGGTTTTCGATTAAGATCTCATCTAATCCTAAATCTAAAAAAGTTTGTGCGGTCATAATGATCTTTTTTATCTAAAATTTTGTTACACATTATAGCGGCAATCCCTATAACTACAATCAATAAAAGCGTAGCAATGCTTAATGGTTGAACGGAAAATAAATAATTTGCAGTCCATCAACATGTACCTTTAAGCGTCATCAACGCCTTACAAAACTTTACGGAAAAACACATTACAAAAAAATTCATATCATTTAGTATATTATTAAATTATTATTCGATTAGCGTAATATTGTTATTGAAGTTATTTTTTTTAACAGTATATATTGTTGAATAATTTTAAAAAAATACCCGTTATACTGCTACAAGGAATGGTAAAAATATGTTAAAATATGGTCTTAATCGGGCATCGGGCATCGGGCATCGGGCATCGGGCATCGGGCATCGGGCATTAGCTATCGCCAATTTTCTCAGTTTTTAGCACAGACTCAATCATTATTCCCCCTTAAAAATTATTTATTTCATTGTTTTAATATTTCCAATAATTTGCGAATAAAACATCGCTATTTATCTCTATCCCCTAACAAAATAAATTCATTGCTACAGAAAGTTATAACAATTTTTTGCTTTTGTTTGTTTATCTTTAGTGATGCTAATTCCCTAAATGTAGCAACCGCCAAAATAATAGAAGGCAATGCGCCCCAAGTTGTTAATACTGAACTAGCAGCAAATAAACATGGCTTTACCGTAAATGGTGTTTTTTATAGTGAGGCAAACAATAATATCAACGGGAATAAAGTTAAAGAGTTTAGTGGAGATTTAAGGCTTAAAGATTTTACCATAAAGAATTTTTATTATGATTCATTAGATAACAAACTAAATTTTGCCGATAATGATGGCGATGATATTGACACAACCAGACCATTCTTACTTACCAATACGAGTTTTAAATGGTATGACGCAAATGGTCAGGTCTTAACCGATCAAAGTAAAACCATTAGTACTTGTGAGAATGAGAGTTATAGTTTGCCATTAACATTAGAAATCACAACACAACTCAAGACATATTCTAAGTACGGAATACCCAACGAAAGTGATTTTGTGCCAATAACTAAACGTTATCAGATTGTCACTACACCCGAAATATGTGGAATAAAGCCAAATCAGATGTTTGTCCATCCTAATCGAATTTGGGCAAGTCCTTATATAGTCAATATTAACGGTGTTAAAGAGTGTAATTTTAAGGGGTATGATTCTTTGGAGGAATCTATTTCTGATCCAAAAGGTACAGGATGGAATCAACCTGGTACCGAAAAACGAAATGATTATTGTGGTGGTGGATATGATGCTAATGTGTTCGATCCAAAATTAGGCTTTAAACCCTCAGCTAAACCGTCCTTTCCAACTAGCGGTTTCCCTGGGGCTGAGTTTCGAATATTGGTTAAAGGTTTACAAACCGATTATACCTATAGTGTCATCAATAATTCGGGTGGCGGTGTTAGCGTTGACAAAATGGGCAATGTTACCTTGAATAATAAACCAACAGGTGAGGTGACTGTTCGAATAAAAACAAAATGGGAATCGTCTTTTTTATATGATTATACCTTTAATCCAACCAAGGTCTGGATTGAACCTCAAGAAGGCCTTTATTCTACTTATGCTCAAGCCATAGAACGATGTGGGGGTGAGACAAATATTCCCACCCGAGTTGACATGACTAACTCGCCAAATGCGCCAGCGACATGGACGGAATTACCTTTACAATGGGATACGTTCACGCGTGCTATTGGCGAGGGTTTGTTTGCTGAGTGGGGAGAAACAACCAAAACAGCCTATCCTAAATCTAATTGGCAACAACAATGGCAGTGGTTTTATTCCCGAGATCATTTTGATAATCGTAACCATCCCGGATATTCCGATATTTATGCAATCGATGCTTGGATAGGGCAAATACAGGTATGGGGTAATGGTGTTGAATTACGAGCCATGTGTAAAAGATAACAACATAAATTAGATAAAACCAATTTAATCATAATAAGTTAGTGTATTGGTTTTTCTAAAAAATCGGGATCTAATTATCATGAGAATTATCGAAAAACTCAAACAGAGTAAAAGTATTGATAATATCTACTTTTATCGAGAAAGAATGTTTGTCCAGCTTTACGGTGTATCGCTTTATTTGGCATTAGAGGTGTTAAATTTACCCTTAACTATGCGAATAAAGCGCTATAAAAGTTAGCCAATAAACCGATTTTACAGGCGGCTTTACTTGATAAGGCTATGTTAAATTTGAATATTTCAGGTTTAACAAAAACTGAGTTTGGTTATATATTGCCCAATAGCAGGTCTGTTGATCTTTTAGTTTATCGCTTGTGGCATGATAAACAATTAAAACAATTATTATTTCAAGAGAGATCATGAATGGTGCTTTAATCGATAAAATTTTTCTAAACTTTTGTCATTGGTTAAATGTGTTGTAAGTGATTAATCATAGAGCAGATAGCTAGTGTTTGAATGTTAAAAATTGCTTCCAGCTCGCTTAGCGAGCCGGCGCAATTTTTATAGTTTAAAAAATATACAAAATAAAGCGATGCAAAATTTAAAAAATTTATTTTCGATAAAGCGAATCAAATCATTGTCAAATGAACTGGATTTTTATCGAATACAAGCTAAGTTAAGCCAATCATAATCAGTATTTATTCTTAAATTTGCTAAAGTGTTTAAATGGTATACCAATAACATATTGGTTAATATTATTTGCCATTGTGCTTATGTTATGATTAGTTTGATTTTGTTAAATCACATTATGATTGCTGTTTAAATAGGATTTGAGTTGAATTGTCTTATTTCACTATTTAACTTGATTGATTAGTTAGCCTATAATAAGCAGTATTTCTTTTATCATATTACCCTAATAGCGATGACTTAATGAAGATGACTGAATGTTTTTCCAACGATCAATATAACCGACAATTACAAAACAAAATCAATAATCTAAAAACACTTTTTAGCGATTTTGTGCTACCTGAATTGAAAGTTTATTCTTCTCCAGTAAGTCATTATCGGATGCGTGCTGAATTTAGAATATGGCATAATGGTGAAGATCTTTATCATATTATGTATGATAAAAAAACTAAGAAACGGGTTCGCATCGATAGCTTTCCTATTGCAACAAAGCTTATTAATCAAGCCATGCAAGCTGTTTTACCACTTTTACAGTACAATGAATCATTACGTCATTTACTTTTTCAAATAGACTATTTTTCCACGTTGAGTGGCCAACTATTAATTACGTTGTTATATCATAAAAAACTCGATGAAAATTGGATTGCTCAAGCAAGATTGTTAAAGCAACAATTAGCCGATCAGGGAATTAATGTCAATTTAGTGGGGCGTTCAAGTAATCAAAAAATTTCAATTGATGTTGATTATGTGGATGAAGTTTTGCCAGTGCTGGATAAAACATTTCAATATCGTCAAGTTGAAAATAGTTTTACTCAGCCTAATGCCGCAGTTAATATCAAAATGTTAGAGTGGGCAATTTCAGTGACTAAAGGTTCATCTGGCGATTTACTTGAATTTTATTGTGGTAATGGTAATTTTTCGGTTGCTTTAGCACAAAACTTTCGTAAAGTTTTAGCGACAGAAATTGCCAAAGCTTCGGTCTATTCGGCACAACATAATATTGCGGTTAATCAAATTGATAATTTAGTGATAGCCAGACTATCTGCCGAGGAGTTTACTTGCGCAATTAAAAAAGAGCGTGAATTTAATCGATTAAAAGGCATTGATCTAGACAGTTATCAGTGCCAGACCGTTTTAGTTGATCCACCACGAGGTGGATTAGACCAAGGCACCATCAATAATCTTAAAAACTACGCTACAATCATCTATATTTCATGCAATCCTTATACTTTAAAAGAAAATTTGCAACAACTTATCGCAACACATGAAATTAAACACTTAGCTATGTTTGATCAGTTCCCATATACCGATCATATAGAAATGGGCGTAGTACTACAGAAAAAATAGTTCTTTGCGTACCCAAAATGCTTTAATTTTGTTAGAATAACACATACCTTTCAACGCAAGAATCGGTGTTTGGTTAACAGAACGCTATTTTCTTTATTATTAATAAAAAAAAACCCTAGATAAACTAGGGCTGCATTAAATTGCAAGGAATGGATGAAAGGAAATAAAACAATGAAACAATAATGTCTAGCCTCATGAATCATTGTGTGCATACTATAACAGAGACAAACAAACTAATTAGTGACATTAAAATTACAATATAGTCATTAATTTGTCATGATGTCATTTGGTTTTTTCATATATCCTATTACAGCATTATGCAATTTCGATAATCAACTAAAATAATAAAGGAAATACTCAAAATGAAATTGTTAGTTGTTGAAGATGAACATAAAACAGGCGAATACTTACGCCAAGGTTTAATTGAATCTGGTTTTATTGTTGATTTAACCGATAATGGTTTAGATGGTTATCATCGTGCTATGACCGAAGATTATGACTTAATCATACTTGATGTGATGTTACCCGATATCGTTGGTTGGAAAATTGTCCAATCTTTACGTGAGGCAGGCAAAGATACACAAATTATTTTGCTTACCGCAATGGGTAGTGTTGATGATAAAGTTAAAGGTCTTAATTTAGGTGCTGATGATTACTTAGTTAAGCCATTTTCGTTTGCTGAACTTTTGGCGAGGGTCAAATCATTATTAAGACGTAATGTTCCCCAAGTTAACAATTATCAACTTACCATTGCTGATTTGGTGATGGACTTACCTAAGCGCACAGTTACGCGAGCGGATAAAAGAATCGAATTAACTAATAAAGAATTTTTGTTACTGGAGTATTTTTTACGTTATCCTGGCGAGGTTTTACCTCGATCGCTTATTGCTTCACAAGTGTGGGATATGAATTTTGATAGTGACACCAACGTGATAGATGTGGCAATTAGGCGATTACGAAATAAAATCGATGCTGGGTTTGAACCCAAATTAATACATACTGTGCGTGGAATGGGATATAAATTAGATGTATTGGATGAAGCGGATTAAAATTATCTCATTTCGTTTGCCCTTAATTGTGTGCTTACTGACATGTGGGTTACTTTATTGTTTTAGTTATCTGATCGAACGTTCATTTGAAAAATTTTCGATTCAACAAAATGTCACTGAATTGAATTCGGTAATTTCTTCTATTGAACGAGAGCTTACTTATTATTCTCCTGATGATAATCGTGATGAGTTTTTTCAAAATTTATTATTAATTTTGACAGGTCATCATCATCTGTTTGTCTATATTATTGATGATTCTGGTAAAATATTATATCGGACACGTGGTCCTAATTTAATGCTTGCTCTAAAACCAGATGAATTTGAAAAGATAGTCACTGAGCATACGACAGCAATATCCAATATGGATAAATCATCTTATCGAATTGCCGCTTCACGCGTTATGGTTGAACCACATAATCAATATACGACTATTGTAGCTGTTGGTCGTGATTTACAATTAGAATTTATTAATCGATTAAGAAATGGGCTTGGTTTACTTATTGCAATCTCATGTGTGCTTGCGCTAATTGGATCAATCATTTCGATATATTACACTCAAAAGCCGATTAATCGCTTAATTAAGAAAATTGAGCGTATTAATATGAAAAGCCTTAATTATCGAATTTCAACCTCGACTGTTCCTATCAAATACGTCAGCCTTGTACGCGCATTTAACAATATGCTTAGTCGGATGGAAGATGTTTTTCTTCGTCAGCGTAATTTTACTGCTGATATTGCGCATGAAATGCGAACACCCATTACTAACTTAACTACGCAAACTCAAATCGTGTTAAATAATGCTCGATCAACTGAAGAATACCGAGAAATTTTATATTCTAACTTAGAAGAGTATGAAAGAATGTCATTAATGATATCGGATATGCTGTTCTTAGCTCAGGCTGATAATCGTCAATTAGTGCCAAATTTAATCGATATTGACTTACATAATATGCTCAGCTTAATGTGTGAATATTTTGAACCCCTTACTGATGAAAAGAATATTGCTTTTAATCTGGAAGGTAATTGTGCACATATTCAAGGTGATAAAATGATGCTAGCTAGAGCAATAAGTAATATTTTATCCAATGCTATTCGTTATACGCCTGAAAATCAAATTATCAGAATTGTTTTAAGTCAAGTCACCGATAAACGTGTAAAGATCATCATTTCTAATCCAGGTAAGAAAATTGATAGCCGGCATTTACCTCATCTTTTTGACCGGTTTTATCGTGTAGATGAATCTCGTCATCGTAATGGAAATGATGCTTCTGGAGCGGGTATTGGATTAGCAATTGTAAAATCAATAATTGAAACGCATAAAGGCTCTATTTATGTCGAGTCTGATGAACAATCTACACGGTTTATTATCAATTTACCCACTGCTATGTGACATTAAAGTCGCTAATTAGTAAATTTGCGGCTGCGTAAGCCGCTTTATCTCTTAACTCTTTGGGAACCAGTTGGTTGCTGGCTACTTCATCAAGTGCTTGCATAACAGCACTTAGCGCATCTTCAATGTAACCAAGTTCATTACTGCCAATTTGTGCATATTTTTCACGAATTAATTCACAATAATTATTCATTAATTTTATCCCTTTTTAGTTAAGCAATGATGGATTGACTCATTTATAACAAATCAGTCAATTTTTGGTAAACGTGCTGTGCAGTGATTGTTTTCATGCTTTTTTCTGGCGAAATAATACTGTATTGATTTTTGCCATAACCACCAATTAACTTAGGATCAGTTTGACCAAATAGCGTAATATTTGGTCTATCTAATGCTGCTGTTAGATGACTCAATCCGGTATCAACCGAAACAACCGCTTTAGCACCTGCAATAATGGTCGCAATATCATTTAATGAGAGTTTTGGTAACACTTCAACATGGTTAAAACCTTGCGCAAGGCGAATTGCTCGTTGTTGTTCATGTGGTGCCCCCCAGGGTAATTTAATTTTTAAACCTGTTGGCTCAATTTGTTTGATTAATTCTCGCCATTGCTCCTCACTCCAATGTTTTTCATCCCGCGTTGTAGAATGTAAAAAAATAAGGTATTGTCCTGCATCACTCGGTAAAGTACTTAGAAAGTGGCGAGCAATAGCATAATCGCCAGTGAGGGTTGGAATAGGGTAATTAAGGCTTTGGGCAAATAACATTCTAACACGTTCAATTGCATGCATTTGCTTGGGTATGTGGTGCTTTATATCGTAAAACCAACTCGCTATGGGCTCCTTGATGCTTTGACGGTCTAAGCCATGTTTAATGCCTTTAGCCTTGCGTGTAATCAAAAACGCACTTTTAATTAGCCCTTGTGCATCGATAATTGCATCATATTGCTTCTGTTGAAGTTGTTCAATAAAAGCGTGACGTTCTTGCCGTATTGGTTTTGCAAACCAATTTTTGCGCCAACGTCGGATTGCCACTGGTATAACTGTATCTACCGCAAAATGCCAACTGGGAATTTGGGCAAAGTTCTCTTCTACCACCCAGTCAAAAGTAACATCAGTTAAGCAATTTGCTGCATCAGTTAGTGCAGGTAGTGTGTGCAGCACATCTCCCATCGAAGAGGTTTTAACAACAAGTACACGCATGGCTAGTTACTCTTTTTCACAACGTACGATGAGATTCATTAACGTTTCGAACACTTGAGCGGGTTTTATATCGATCAAACTTTGGTGATACCCTTGATCGCCATCGCCTTTACGTACTTTGTGATATCCGGTGATTAATCGAATAATTTCTGCTCTGTTGGATAAAGGTGGCGTAAAATCAGGACTACTTGGCCCATAAAGCGCCACTAAAGGCCGATCTAATGCGGCAGCAACATGCATTAAACCAGAATCATTAGTAACGATTGCTTTACACCCTGCAATTAAATTAATTGCTTGCTCAAGCTGTGTTTCGCCAGCAAGATTAATACATTGATCGCTATGCGTCATTTTGGCCATAATTTGATTTCCAACTTCCCGATCGTTGGCCGAACCAAATATTAAAATTTTAGCATGTTGGCTTACAATCATATCGGCTAGTGCTGCATAATGGTAATCGGGCCATCGTTTAGCCGGTCCAAATTCAGCGCCGGGACAAAAACCAATTAAAGGTTCATCGTTTGCAATATTGAACAGGGTTAAAGTATTGGTTATATCCTCTTGGCTAACCTCTAATTTTGGCCACAATAATGGTTTAGGCAGATCTTGTGCTGAATGAATTTGTTGTTTAGGATAAGCAAGTGCAACATAACGTTCGACCATTTGTGGAAACGCTGGTTTATCTAATTTGCGCAAGTCATTTAATAATCCATAACGCATTTCACCTTTCCAACCTGTTCGTTTAGGAATTTTGGCGAAAAAAGGAATTAATGCTGATTTAAGCGAATTAGGCAAAATAAAAGCTTGTTCATAATTGTTATTACGTAGCTCTTTACCTAAATGATAACGTTGCATAAGATTAAATTCACCATGACCTAAAGGCATTGCAATCGATTGATTTACTTCCGGCATTTTATTCAGTAATGCTCGACACCAAGCGGGTGCCATGACATCGATTTCAACGCTAGGATCAAGTTGTTTTAAAGTTCGATATAGGCTTTGTGACATCATCATATCACCCACCCAAGACGGGCCAATTATCAACGTTTTCATTTGACTTCCTTTATTGCTCATTAAGCCATTGCATATATTCAGTTGTCCCTTCACTTACTGTTTTAAAATCAATTGGACAACCCGTTTTTCTAAACTTAGTTAAATCTGCTTGTGTAAAACGTTGATAACGTCCTTTTAGGTGATCAGGAAATGGAATGTAATCAATTTCCTCTTTTTTGTGATAACTTAATACCGCATCTGCGACAGCTTGGAATGACTCGGCACGGCCTGTACCACAATTGTAAATCCCAGAGATATTATTTTTCCAAAACCATAAATTGACATCAACTACATCGCCAACATAAATAAAGTCGCGTTTAAAATTATCACTGCCAGCAAATAATTTCGGTTTTTCACCTTTATGGATTTGTTCGTTCAAGTGAAAGGCAACGCTAGCCATACTGCCTTTATGATTTTCGCGTGGTCCGTAAACATTAAAATAGCGAAAACCACACACTTGTGAAGTTGCATCAGGTAGGATTTTTCTTACATATTGATCAAAAAGAAACTTAGAATATCCATAGACGTTTAACGGTTTTTCATAACAGCGATCTTCAATAAAGTTATCACTACGTCCACCATAAGTTGCCGCAGATGATGCATATAAAAAAGGAATATTGAAATCTAAACAGTAATGTAACAAATCTTTCGAATAATCATAGTTGTTTTCCATCATAAACTTGCCATCCCATTCTGTTGTTGATGAACAAGCACCTTGATGGAAGATGGTTTCAATATTGAGCTGTTCTCCCGCAATGATTGCTGAAATGAATTCATCTTTATCCATATAGTCAGCAATATCTAAATCGACTAAATTTGCGAATTTAGTTCCATCGGTTAAATCGTCGACAACTAAAATATCTTGATATCCTTGATTATTTAATCCTTTAACAATATTGCTTCCTATAAACCCAGCGCCACCCGTTACTACGATCATAATCATTTTCCTTAACTAATCTATTTAATCTACTTATGATACCGATTTATGCAAAAATTTTCGAGTAATCATTTAAGTTAAAGTCATCATTGAGCATTAGTAACTAAATTGTACAGAACAATTGACCACTTAACTAACTAAATGGGGTAATTTATACTCGATATTAGAAATATCAAGTATTTCTACTTGTTTTGCTGATCATTAAGTACTAGCAAAGCGGTAATTTGATTTGTTCTATAGTGTTTTGTCAGTGCTATGACGGCATTAGTATATTGGTTATTATTGATAATGCAGTCAGTTAATATGCCACTTTAAACGTATTTATGGCGTAAATCAGAGATAACTGTCGAGCCATTTTCAAATAACATCATAATTAATAATACCAACAAAAGAATTTGTTGTATCAATAATTGTTACAGCGCTAATCCCAGCTTTTGTCAAAGCAAACATTGCCTGCCTATAAAAGCGTTGTATTATTTTTAATATCGATTTTTTATGAATGTCGATTCAGCAACTGTTTAAGCGTTGTTAACCAAACTTGTTCAACGTTGCCACCAAAATGATAACAAGTAGAATGTTTTTGCGTAAATTTTTTAGTTTTTTGACTATCATTGCTAAAGCCTTTAATTAAGGCTAATTGTCGTGCAATCTTGATTGTTTGTGTAAAATTTATAGAGTACGCTTGTTGGCTAATTAACTGCTGATTAGATGAGTCAAAGTAAAAGAACAAATTGAAATTTCGAAAGCAATACCAATTGTTGTTAGGCAGTGCGGACAGAACCTTTATTAATTGTAAAGGCATAATGCTACTTATTTTAGAAGATGAATATAGCCTGATAGAAGGCTATATTTTATCTATCACTCAATCGTCATTGTTTAATTTTGCACTTATCAAAATGTATCTAGCTAAACTCAGATAAGGTTCAGTTTGGCAATACTGTTTTTCTAACTCAAGTAATTGATCAAAATGACTTTCAGCTTTGGATTTATTGTTTAAGTAATCATGAAAAACTCGGATTCCTGTTTTATTGGTAATAACAAAGCCAAGGTGAGTTAACCAAGTGTAGACATCATGAGGTTTTCTTGGATAATCGGGTGAAAGCGTCTTTTTTTTACGTTTACGAAGACCTGATTGGGTGTAGCCAAAATTGCCTAGAGTGACAGTTTTAAATAGTAATGCATCAAGGTTATAGAACATCAAAGATAGATAACCCTCAGGTTTTAAGTATTTTTTTAAAGATGCGATGACCTCAACAGGCTCTGCCACCCATTCTAAAACAGCATGACAAATGACGAGATCAAATTGTTCATGAACATAATTACTGAGCTGTTGAATTGAGCAATGGATGAAACTCATAGCTAGGTTTTCAGTTTGGGCTTTTTGTTTGGCTAAAGCTAACATGTGCCTAGAAATATCACAAAGCGTGACTTGATGTCCCATTTGGGCTAATCGACAAGCAATTTGCCCTTGTCCACCACCGGCATCAAGAATTCTTAATGATTGATTGGCAGGGTAACATGTTAAGATTTTAACTAGCTCTTGCCAAACAATCGCTTCACGAATTTTTCCTTTTGTTGTGCCATAAATGTTTTGTGCAAACTTATCGCTGATATCATCAAAGTTACGGTCTTGTTTAGTCATAAATTATTTTTGATTATCTTGTTGCTTGGCTTGCATATTGATTTGTTCGATTTTGTCACTCATTAATTGGTGGCACTGTTCCATTAAAGTGCGAGCATCCTCTTTTCGTAGGTTTTTCGTTTCGATCGGTGCGAGCATCTCAACAATCATATGGCCGTTGTTTAAACGATTTAATTTAATCGAATTGGTATCAGAAACACAAATAGGCACAATTGGCACACCGGCGGCAATCGCAGCTTTAAATGCACCGGTTTTAAATGGCAGTAAGCCACGACCTTGACTACGGGTACCTTCAGGAAACATCCAAATTGAGATGCCTTGTTTTTTTATTTCATCAACAACTAATGCAATCGTATCATGCGCTTTAGTTTTATTATTGCGATCAATTAGAATATTACCGGTGAGATAATAGAGCTGACCAAAAAAAGGAATCCAAGCAAGACTCTTTTTACCAACTGTAACTGTTTTAGGTTGAAAAATATCGGCAGCAACAATCATATCAAAATTATTTTGGTGGTTGGCGATATAGACGCAACTACCTATTTTTTCGATATCAGGATATTTACGTGTATCAATTTTTAGCCCTAAGATTGGTTTAAAAAAGAAGCTAAAAAGATGAGCAAATCGAGCAATATTTTTTGGATTACGTGGATTAAATAAACAAAAAACTATGCCTAAGACACAAACAATAATCCCTATAACTATTACACTAATTAAGCGAAAAAGAAAAACCATAATTTACCTCATAAGTTTAATGCGCGTATTATATACTTAATCTAGGTTAATATACAGTTAGCTTGTCTGTTTCACACATTAAGGGTATTTATGCAAAAATCGACAATTATTTGGGACAATAATACAGCAATTTCTGGTTATTTTGATGATGTATATTTCAATACTGATGGTGCGGTTGCTGAAACAACATATGTATTTATTGAAGGCAATGAGCTTAATTTGCGATTTTTACAACACAATCATCACACATTTATTGTCGGTGAAACCGGTTTTGGTTCAGGACTGAGTTTTTTAGTTTTATGGTATCATTTTTTACAATTCAAAAAGCACAACCCCGATCACCCACTAAAAAAATTGCAATTTTTTAGTGTCGAAAAATATCCATTATCGATGGATGAAATGAAAAAAATACACAATAGTGTCATTGCAAAAGATCATCCATTAGCGCCATTAGCAAAAAAATTGCGCGAGCATTTGAGTCAATCCACGTTATTAAGTCAAGATGTCAATTTATCGGTTTGTTATGATGATGTTGCACAATTTGCAACATTTTTAACTAAACAACATATTTTAATTGATGCATGGTTTTTTGATGGTTTTTCACCAGCTAAAAATCCCGACATGTGGTCTGAATCTTTGTTTAAGGCTTGCTATAAGCTAACTCGCTCAGGTGGACGTTTTGCAACGTTTACCGCAGCGGGTTTTGTGCGCCGTAATTTACTGAGTGCTGGCTTTGTTGTTAATAAGCAAAAAGGATTTGGGGTAAAGCGAGAAATGCTAATTGGCTATAAATGATAAGTTATGCTAAGTAGATAAAATTGTCATAATCATTTATTATCAATCATCTTGTAATTAATAAGATAAGTCAATACGGTAACAATAATTCAACAATTTACTAAAATTTATAAACTCATTGATATAATATCTTGAAATATAACAATAGATTATTTTTTAATAACATAAGGAAAGTACAACTTAAGTTGAACAGGAGAAAACATGAAAACTTTTAAACTATTACCACTGGCGTTAATAGGCGCTATGGCTTTAGCTGGTTGTGAAGAAAAAAATGAAGAATATTTTCTAAAAAATATTGATGCAGCAACCGAAAAACTTGAACAATGCACCCAAGATTTTAAAAAAGCTTTTATGGCAAAAGATAAAAATGCTGCTGAAAAAGTCAGTAATAATCCAGAGTGTTTGGCGGCAGAAAGTGCTATTAAGAAAGACAAACAATTAAAAGATGAACAAGAGAAACAGCGTAAAGAAGCTGAGCAAAAACAAGCCATTGATTCCGCAATGGCAGATATTCAAAAACAAGTTAATGGCTTGGCATGGACTGACGTTATTGATGAGTATTTAAAGATTGATGAATGTAAAAAAGCTTTATTTTCAAGTACAAGCGGTAATCCTAAATGTGTTGCATGGGAAACTATTTTTAAAGAAAAAGTTGATGAAGGTAAAAAAGAGTTAAAACAATTATCCTTTGATCAACTTAAAACTAAAATGACATCATTATGTAAGTTAGATAAACGAACTATTTCTAATTGTAGTATCGCGCAAGAAGCATTACAAGAAAAAGCAACTGAAGAATTAGCTAACGACGATCTGCAAACAATTAAAGCTAAAGAGCCCATTTATTGTGCTGACGATTTAAAACTTTTAGCGGTGTGTAGAGTTGCTTGGAATAACGCTTGGCAAAATCAACATAACAAGCTTGTTAAGTTTTATACTCAAAACAATACAGAATTTGTGACTACTTATAATGCTTGCATCGATAAACTAGAACAAGTTAAGGCTGAAAATTCAGATTTTTTAAAAGGAATTCAATTAGAAGAAACAATTAGACAAACCTATCCATGCCGTCAAGTAAAAGATGCTTACATCGAAAGAGGTATTGGATATGCGCCTTTCGAAGACGGAAAATTAGAACAATAATCGCCTTAATGACCCCCTGCTTAGCATGGGGTCTGCTCGCTTTTATTCAATAGCAACATTGCAGTAAAATACAATCAATCCACGCTTTCATAAACACTGACTTTCGCTTATTAATTAATAGTATTATTAACTTAACACTATTTTTATTAGTTAATACTAAAATTCGAACTGATAAATAAGATCGAGTGCTTGGGCAAGTCCTGATGTAGCCTCTAAGTAGAGACTTGGCATTAATCTATAACGTAAAGTAAAAGTAGCTAGCGAATCAAAAATACCAACACCATATTTAAGCTGTAAGTTAGGTAAAATATAGCCACTTACAACTACTTTAGAGCTATTACCTGCCCCTTGTGTATCTAAAGTCAAATTTTTGATGCCAAAAACATTCCCTATATCACCAATATATTTCCCTGTTTTCGATGTACCAATCCCCACTAATAGCGCTGTCATCATATCGTTGTCACTTTGATCAGTACTGTCAAGCCCTTGACCTCGCACTAAGTATGACAAAGCTTCTTGCTGTGACATTGCCGGATCTGAAAACACTTCGATTTTCGGATCTTCTGACGAGCCAGTAACACGAATGCCAGCCGTAATTTTATTATTGTCCATTGAATCCGGATTACGGATGGCTTCAACATCAAGCATAGCGTGGTCGGTTGGTCCAGAAAAGGTAATGACACCTTTTCGAATGATTAAATCTTGCCCATAAGCATGGAATCGACCGTTTGGAATATGAATTTCACCGTGCAAATCCAATCCTTTATTTGTTTGAGTAGCGATTAAATTACCTTTTAATGAAGCATTTAGACCAAAGGCATCAACGGTAACATCATCACCAATTTCGATATCTAGGTGACTATTGATTTTCATTCCAAATTTTTGTGGCTCGATCTGATGACGATTTTTATCCAGCATGACCTCGTCAGACGATACATCCACGCTCGATGGTGGCAGTGAATCAACGGTAATTTTACCTTTTGGAATACTGACTTTACCTAATAACGTTAATTCATCTTGAGAGGCATTAATTTTAATATCAGGCACAACATTCATCACAATCATTGGTGGCACTGTGACTTGCATTGCTGCGCCATTGACAGTGATTTCAGCTTGCCATTTATTTAAATTCAGCCAACTAGCATGACCATTAATATTGATATTACCGGCTTGTGTCGTTAAAATTCCTTTTAATGTTGATGATTTACCATTTAATTTTATATCTACCATAGCGGAATTAATATCAACAGGTAGCTGATTAGATTTGATTTCACTTTGTTTTAGGTTAATGTCACCCGTTAAAGACGGATCGATAAGCGAACCGGAAAATTTTACGGCACCATTAATTGCGCCTTTAGCATATTCATTTTTATCCAATAATGGGTTGAGTATAGCTAATGCCAAATTATCAATAATTAATTGGCCACCTAGTTTTTTCTGATTAATTGGATCATCAATTATCAAATTACCTCTTACTTTACCTAGTTGCTTTAAACTAAAACGCCAATCTAATTTTGCTTGTTGTTCATTAAATTCAGCATTAATGTTAAATAAATCAAAAGGGATGGGTAAAGTTTGACTACCTATATTTTGCTGTACATAAACTTTATTACTATTTATGTTGGCTTTGATGGATGGAATTTTGTTATTGTCATTGAACTTAATATCGACTCTTCCATCTAAACTTCCGGTAATTTTAGTATCCCCTTCATTGGGTATCGGTAATTTAGCCAAATCAATGTCTTTAAGGGAAATTGTGCTTGAGCTATTGGCTGATATTGATAATGGTTTGTCTAAACATAGGTTAGAATAATTATTACGCCAACAATGCGCCCCGATTGTTGGGATCTGATTGGTGACATCATAAGATAATGATATCGGTTTGGTTAACTGCCAGTGGTTATTATTATCTAAATTTAACAGTGCATTAGCAATATTTCCGGTCCATTTAGTATGATCTTTATCAATTTGACCTGTTAAGGTTGTCTTTAACGATGCTGGAAGTCCATCAAGCGCCAGCGTTAATGTATGTTTCTTTTCGTTACCTGTCAGTTCGATATTGGCTTTTTTTATTGTTTCGCTTGCTAATTGGATATTATCACCAATTAGTTTCAGTTGACCACTTAACTGATTTTGATATTGAATTTTTCCGGCTAAGTTTGCCTTAGCAATGGACATATTGCCTAAACTTAATGCAGTGACAGTCAAATTCGAGTCAACAATGGGATTTGCATTTGTTCCATTCATTCTGATATTACCAACAATTGCCCCTTGTATATCATCGAACAGTAATCCTAACGACGCTAAATTCAGTTTGGCATTTAAATTCGCTTTTTGGGTTGAACCATCAACACTAATTTGATTTTTCCCCCACATAATAGCGAGATTATTTGCCGATAAAGACTGATTCGAATCAACAAACATATTACCATTAGCTGCAAAATCAGCTTGTTTTATTTTACCTTTGAGTTGTAGATCGGTAATATTCACTTGCCAATTATCACCTTCTAAGCTTCCACTTGTTTTAAGTTGACCATTTAATAGAATCGGATAATCAGGGAGTTCTTTGGTAATGTCGACATGATCAAGCTTAATATTAGTATCCCATTGCAACGCTTTTAGCCAACTAATGTGACCAGCAAGGTCTATGTTGCCTTGCGGTAATTTAATTCTGCTATGATCTAAAGTTGCATCTTGATTTGTACCTTTACCGGCCACATCGAATGTGGTTGCGGGAATATTTTCGCCGGCTACCGATCCTTTTGCTGTTAAATCATACTGCTGAACGTTACCGCCCAGCGTTAAATTAAAATCGTTAAGTTGATATTGGGCTGTCCCTTCAATTGGCCATTGAATGTGTTTACCATTAAGTTTGGTCATTACCGGTAAATATTTTTCGATAAAATTGATATGGCCATCAAGATCAAATTGGTTTAGCCCATCTAAGCGAGTGTGAGTGTATAATTCACCCAGTAATTTTCCAGAAAATTGACCATTAAAATGATTTTGCTCGGTATCAGCTTTGACTAAAGCAACAATTGGCCAATCATTACCGAGAGTAATTTCACCGGATACTAAGGCGTGACCATTAGCATAAGGGGTTTTAATCTCTGTATCCACTTTTTTTACAACAATGTGATTGTTTACCATATCGGTATTTATTGTGACCTGATTGAAGTGATAATCTTCACCTCCAATATGTAACAACCAATCATTTCCAGATAAACTCGTTACATTAATATCTAAAGGAATACTAACTTGAGGTAATGAACTTATTAGCGGTTGATTAAATAATTGATTAATCTGTTCATTAATAGCTAAACTGGTTTCATTTTTTTGCGCTGGCATCGGGGTTGAAGGTGTATCAGCAAATATCGCATAAAGTCCCATTGCAGTAGTAGGGTAAACATAAATTTTTTCATTGACCCACGTTGCTTTACCATTAAAGCTTGATAGACCAAATTGCATATCATCAACACTCACTTTGACATTATTGAGTTGAGTGGATTGTAATTTGATAGGTAAGGGGGTTTTTATTGTAAAACGCGAGGTATTATCAACCACTTCATCAGGTGAGCTTTCAATTTCTTGCGTATTAACATTAACATTGACTCCATCAGCATTAAAATGTTTTAAACACACTACTGTTTGAATCAGGCATGAACCTGAAAGTTCAAGTGATGCATCATCAACTGACACATTAACACCAGTCAAATTAAGAGAAAGCCCTTTGATATGTAAATTATGAAAAGTGCCGTCTACCTGTTCGATTTTTAATTCAGGCAAAAATTTATTTAGCGCAAACATTGTCAATTTTACGCCTAAACTGGTGTAAATCATGACAATGACAAATGTTATCAAGAAGATAAAAATAGACAATATGACAACACTACGCTTTTTCCATTTATGTCGGTTATGCGAGGCTTTAGATTGATTCGAATTAATAGAATTTTCTGCCATATTATAATTCACTTCCTAGACCAATATAGAGATGAATAGAGCCTTTATCTTTCCTATTTAATGGGGTGGCTAAATCTAATTTTATCGGACCAACAGGAGATGCCCATCTTACGCCAACCCCTGTACCTGTATAGAATTTTGCTTTATCAACTTTATCGATTGCTTCACCCGTATCCACAAATACAGCTCCCCACCATGCACCTGTTACATTATATTGATATTCACCTGAGCCGGTGATCAACTTTGAGGCGCCTTTTAACTTGCCTTTTTTATCTTCAGGGGAAATAGATTGATAACTATAGCCACGAATACTACGATCACCACCAGCAAAGAATCTAAACGATGGCGGTACTCTATCAAAATTACTCGCTTGAATAATACCAAAATTACCTCGAGCAATAAATCGATGTGTTTTTTGCAATGACCGGATCCAAGTTTGTTGCGCTTGAA
The DNA here is from genome assembly GCF_026536125.1 of Gilliamella sp. B3783. Lineage (NCBI taxonomy): Bacteria > Pseudomonadati > Pseudomonadota > Gammaproteobacteria > Orbales > Orbaceae > Gilliamella > Gilliamella sp. B3783. Next base: position 357,361 of record NZ_JAFNOU010000001.1, on the reverse strand, counting down.
AGCGTACTAAATTGATATCTGAACCCAATGCATCTGCCGCCGCTTCAACTGAATACCGTTGTGAATCGCCCCACATGGCTAATAAATTACCATCACTACGAATTCGCGATAAACTCACAGAAGGATAGTATAAAAAGGTTTTATAACTTGAATCACCTTGGGTAAAGTTATCTCGCAACATGTTCAAACCTAAAGCCGTTTGCCAACCCTCAAAATGATCCCAATTTCGTAGTACCCCAAAGGTATAAGAGCGCGAGTAGGTATCATTATTATCAATTTTTTTGTAACCACCTTGGATCGTGTAATATTGTTCTAATGGAGATTTTTTTAAGGGAATTTTATAACTCATGGATATTGTTTGTTCTGGTGACGATAACGAAAGATTGCTTTGAAAACTTTGCCCACGACTATTTATCCACGGCTTATTCCAGCCAATTTTTCCATGAACGCCATTATCGGTTGAATAACCCAGTCCTAAGTCCATATTATTCTTTTTACGAGGTGACGTTGCGACAACGATCGGGAGTTCTTTATTTGCTGTTAAGTGAGGAAAATCGGGGGTCACAACAACTGAATTGAACCAGTTAGTTGAACTTAAACGCCGATTCAATAACGATAATTGCTCGGCAGTATACCTATCACCTTCTTTAAATGGCACTATGTTAGCTAGATAATCGTTGCGAATTTTGGCATCGGGAAAATTAACTTTACCAAATTTGTAACGTTGACCCGTATCAAAATCAATATTCCAAAAAGCTTGATGTTCATAATTTGAGACGGCTAATTGGTGTTTAGTCATATTGGCATCAAAATACCCCTTGTCGAGCGACAAATTGAGTAATGCTTTTTTGAATGACTCATAGATACCATGATTGAGCACATCGCCAATTTTGGGCAGATTATTGTTAAGTAACGCTTTAAAATCCTCATCATGTTGACCTTCACCCGTGATATTAATATTGAGTTGTTCAACAATGACGGGTTCACCTGGTGTAATTTTTACTTTTAAGACTTTAGGATCTTGTTCGTCATAGTCAAAAGTAGGGGAGTAGTAACCTAAAGCGCGTAGCGCTTTTTGAACTTCACTTTCAAAATAACGTTTAAAATTGGGCGTATTATTAATTTTATTGGACTCAATTAACGAAATACGCGCATCGACATTATCAGCCAGTTCTCCTGATAACCCTTTAATGGATAATTTCATATCAGCATAACTAGACGCTGTGGTTATCATCAAAACTAGACATAATGAACGGGAAAATCGTGACACGTATACCTCGATAAGATTGATTATTTTAAATACTATCTATATTAGGTTAATTTTTCGAATTCGTTTGGATGACAAATTTATCATATTAAGCTTATCATCGTCTATGATAAGCTGAGTAAAAAAGCATTAAATTATCGACTAGTAGTGCTTTGCTGGTTAGTAGTGATTTATCTATTGTTGCGTTGTTTAACTACATTGATAATCTATTCGCATTTGAAATGGCAAAACTCAGCCGTGTAATTGCGTGAATTAAGCAACTTGACCTACTTTAAATCAAGTTAGAGTACGACTTTTTTTCTGGTCATTCGCGTTTTGCTATTGAGATGACAAAATGTCGAGATAAAAGATATATTTTCAATATAAAATGTAATAAGGTTGTTAGTATAAGCCTTATTATCTGTTGCAAAGAGAAATCGGTTTTTTAAATTGCCAATAATAATGATGTGAGGTGATGATCTTAATAAAATTGATCGATACTTGATGAAATTGATAACCGGCAATATTTGATCTCCAGTGAGCTTGCTGGTTCATGCCGGTCAACTCAAATTATGGGACTATCTTAATTTATCGATTGAAAATGTAAGCTAGTTTGGGACATATTTTAGCTCTACCCATTATTGATGTTAATAACCTATTGATTAAGATTCAATTAATGTGACCTGCCCAATATAAGGTAAATGGCGATAATGCTGTGCATAATCTATACCATAACCAACGACAAACTCATCAGGTATAGAAAATCCAATATATTTAACCGGCACCGATACTTCACGACGAGAAGGTTTATCAAGCAAAGTACAAATTTCAATACTGCGGGGATGACGCAATTTTAATATTGCCATAACTTTACTTAAGGTATTGCCTGTATCAATAATATCTTCAACAATTAAAACATCTTTATCACGTATATCCTCATCAAGGTCTTTTAATATCTTAACATCTCGGTTACTTACTACAGCATTGCCGTAACTTGATGCTGTCATAAAATCAACTTCGTGTCCAACAGTGATGGCACGACTTAAATCCGCCATAAAGATGAATGATCCCCGCAAAAGACCGACTAAAATGAGTTCATTTTGGCTATTTTGATAGTCTTTACTGATTTGTTGTCCAAGTTCAAAAACGCGTTTTTGGATATCTTGTGCAGATATCATCATTTCTAAGGTATGCTTTTTCATGAATAGTGCTCGAATTAATTTTCTAAAAATATCGTTTTAGATTCTAACAATATTCCTCGATAAAAAGAACAACTAACCACATTTTTTATTGAAAGTTTAGAATAAATATAAGATTAGCTGATATGAGGATTAGATATTTTCATTTAATGATAATAAACCGAAGCTTTATATTTTTGCTACTGTGCAATTTTGGCTATTGCATATTGTGAGAATCTTGTTTAAGTATTTTATGTGTTCGGGCAAAAAGATTTACTTTAAACCCTTTAAGGACTTTGTAAAAAATTGAAATAATAGTGATTTGACCAACTACTCACTCAATTAATCATATGAGTGAGGATAATTGCTTTGTAGACTGAGTATATTAAAAATTTATTGGATAGTACGCAATAACGTTAATTTGCTTAGTATCTATAAAACTCAAATCAGCAAAATTTGATTCCATTTTGATGCAAATCGATTAATATTTTTTTATTTTTTGCACTTTTTTAAGTTTAGCAAAATCTATTTATTCAACTAACAACAATATCTATCCTTGTTCAGCATTATTTTGACGTGATTGCTTTAATAATTTTTTCTGTAAGCGTCGTTTTTTAAAAAAATTGCTCAATATTGCACTACATTCATCCATTAAAACTCCGCCTGTGACTTCGGCGTAGTGATTAAGACCTTGATAATTGAGGATATCAATAAACGATCCCGCCGCACCCGTTTTTAAATCATTTGCCCCATATACGACACGTTTTATACGACTATGAATGATGGCGCCTGCACACATAATACAGGGTTCCAAGGTGACATAAAGGGTGGTATTAATCAAACGATAGTTATTTAATATAAGTCCTGCTTGCTCTATTGCCATAATTTCAGCATGCGCAGTCGGATTATTTTTAATAATGGAATGATTAAAGCCTTCGCCAATTATTTGATTATTTTCATCAATGATTACTGCGCCGACGGGGATTTCTCCAATAGATTCGGCGCGTTTGGCAAGCATTAATGCATGTTGCATCCAATATTCATCAGACATAGCAATACAATTACAAATCATTCAAATTTAATACATCCCGCATGTCATATAAACCGACAGGCTGTTTAGCAAGCCATAATGCAGCACGCACCGCACCGTTAGCAAAAGTCATACGGCTAGAAGCTTTGTGGCTTATTTCAACGCGTTCACCAATGTCGGCAAAAATAGCTGTGTGTTCGCCAACGATATCACCTGCGCGAATAGTAGCAAAGCCAATAGCACCTTTAGGCCGTTCACCAGTATGACCTTCACGACAATAAACAGCGCGATCTTTCAAATGACAACCTAGGGCATCAGCAATTGCTTCACCCATGGCAAGTGCTGTACCAGATGGTGCATCAACTTTGTGACGATGATGTGCTTCAATGATTTCGATATCGGTATAATCGCCCATAATTTTAGTGGCTTTTTCCAGTAATTTTAAAACAAGGTTAACACCAACACTAAAATTAGCGGCAAATACAATAGCGATTTTTTTTGCTGCATCGGCAATGGCTTGTTTACCCGCTTCATCAAATCCAGTGGTACCAATTATCATCATTTTACTGTGTGCTACACAAAAAGCTAAGTGGGATAAAGTACCTTCAGGACGCGTAAAATCAATTAATACATCAAATTTGTCTTTCGCTTGTTCTAAATTGTCGGTGACTTTTATGTTACAAACCCCGATTCCTGCAAGCTCTCCCGCATCACTACCAACCAATGAAGAGCCCTTTCGCTCAAAAGCCGCACCTAAGGTAACCCCGTCAATTTGCGAAACAGCTTGGATGAGCTGTCGTCCCATCTTGCCACCAGCGCCTGCGATTGCAATACGAATCATATTTGTTGACATATAACTATCCTTAACTTTTTTTTAGATTTAGATAAATAAATATTATAGCGGAAAATAAAAAAGTTATACATAATTCAAAATTATATACTTTTTAAAGTTGTTTTTAAGAAAACGTGATAGGAGGCAATGATGAGATGTCCATGGTATTTTGGCTGGAACATAGTTATTGCAGCTGCACTTTTAACGCTGCTATCAAGTGGACTGAGAATGAGTATGGGGGTGTTTTTTCTACCTATCGCAAATGATCTGGGTTTTAGTCGTAGTATCCTTTCAGGCATTATTGCTATTGGTATGTTGTTTTCGGGTATTGCCATGCCGATAGCCGGCTACTTAGTGGGGAAATATGGTACGCGCTTTGTGTTGTTACTTGGTGCGGTGATGATTATTCTATCAACAATATGGTCAGCAATGTCTCGTGATTATTGGAACTTTCTTTTTTCGTTTGGTATTGCTTTGTCATTTGGTACTTCATTTGTTGGTGCGGTCAGTTTTACGCCTATTGTGGCGAAATGGTTTCATAAGCGAAGAGGGTTTGCACTATTTATTGTATCAACAGGCAGTATGGCGGGCATTGCCGTGATGCTACCTGTATTTGCCTTTTTTATTCCGTTATATGGTTGGCAAAATACATTAGTGGCGTTTTCAGTATTTTTTACGATTCTAGCTATGCCCATTGCACTGTTTATTATGAAAGATAATCACGCCGCTATCGACCAGAGAGAACAAGCGGCAGCGCAAACTCAACCGGTTGATATCAAACTTATTGATGTCTTAAAAACACGTCCTTTTTGGCAACTTAGTTTTGGGCTTTTTACTTGTGGATTTAGTATGAATTTATTAGGTACGCATGGCGTCCCAATGTTGGTTGATCATGGGTTTGATTCGGTAACCAGTTCTACAGGAATTGGCTTGATAGGTTTAGTTGCCATTTTTAGTACTTTAGTGCTGGGTTATATATCTGATATTATGCAACGTAAAAACATTTTGATGCTTGTTTATTTGGTTCGCGCAATCGGTTTTATTGCGTTGGTATTAGCATCGACCAAATGGCAGCTTTTTACTATCGCGGCTGTTGGTGGATTAGTTTGGGCGGGCGCATTATCTACATCGGGCGCAATAACTGCCGATATTTATGGTGTAAAAATTGTTGGATTACTTTCAGGATTAACTTACTTAGGTCATCAAATCGGTGCCATGATAGGTTCATGGTTGGGTGGTTGGGCATATGATAATTTACATACCCATCTAGTCGCTTTTGGTGCAGCGAGCATCTTATTACTTATGGCTGCATTAAGTTCCTATTTTCTACCTAAAAACTTAAAATAGATCGGACAGATTGATAAGTAAAAATGGACGCGAGCAAGCGTCCATGTTTTTTATAATACTTTTAATAACTCGACATCAAAAATAAGTGCACTATACGGTGGAATTGATGCACCTGCACCATGTGCGCCATAAGCTAACTCTTGTGGAATGTATAATCGCCATTTTGAACCTTCTGGCATTAATTGTAATGCTTCAACCCAGCCAGGAATCACGCCATTAACTGGGAATTCAGCAGGTTGTCCACGTTCAACTGAACTATCAAACACAGTTCCATCAATTAATTGTCCTGTGTAATGTACTTGTACGCGATCGGTTGCTTTAGGTAAAGCGCCATTACCTTCGGTAATAATTTGATACTGTAAACCTGACTCAGTCGACTTTATACCTTCTTTTTTTAGATTTTGTGCCAGAAATTCTTTACCTGCTTGTGCAATCTTTTCTGCTTGTTTAGCCTTTTCTTGAGTGGCTTGTTCATGAATTTGACGAAGCGCATCATGTAGTTCTTGCAATGGTAATGCGGGTTGATTACCAGATAGCACATCTTCCATCGCCAATTTTAACGCATTAAGTTCTAAATTTTTTAATCCTGACTCTTTTAATTGTTGTCCAATTTGTAAGCCAATTGCATAGCTGGCTTTTTGTTCGATAGTTTCTAATTTCATTTTTGACCTTTAATGATGAGTAGATAAGGTTTATAAAGAAGTTTATAAGTTTGTAGATACGCGCATAAAAGTCAAGAAGTAATTTGTTTTAGTCGTAAATAATGACCATTTCATCACTTAATAACAAAGAATTTGTTAATTTGGCTAGCACTTAGCCAAAATATCAGCGATAATAGTCATTATTAAATTTCTAAAATGGATTAAGTGTAGATGCAGTTTCGTAAATTTACCTCGCTTGTCATTGTAACTAGTGTGTTATTAACTGGTTGTTCGGTCGTTGATCGTTGGGTTTACCGACCAGATATCAATCAAGGTAATTATGTAACACCAGAGGCAATTGAACTATTAAAAACAGGTCAAACTAAAGATCAGGTTGTATTTATCATGGGATCACCAATGTTAACCTCTATTTTTGGTGATAATGTTTGGTATTATGTATTTCGACAACAACCACAGCATGGTCAAGTAAGCCAAAGAAATTACACTGTTTACTTTAACGAAATGGGTATTGTCACGGATATTAAAGCGACAGAGTTAGAAGGTTCTAAATCGTTAGAAGAAATGAATCAACAACAGATATCCGATCCTATTGATATTAAATCAGATGATGAGCAAAGTAGTGCAGAAGCGAAATCAGAATCTGACTCTCAATAAATACTTCCCCTCGCTAAATAGCGAGGTGAGTATTTATCCTAAAAATTTCAATGTTTATTTTTAATAAAGTATGGCGAGTAGCTAGTAATACATATTTGAACTAAGATAACTGACTATCATTACCAAATATATCACTGTAAATACGATAGAAATAATAAAGGTTATCAGTGAGTACTTCCAAAAACCATATAAATTTTCAAGCGAAGCCACCATATCTTGCTCTTTTTTTCCATAGGTTGTTAATTTAATTGCGCTGCCTGATTTAAACAGTTTAACGCCAGCGATAATTTCTGGAATACCTATTATAGCAGTGATAATACCTAAACAGGTTAACGCGCCAGTAATGATCATAATTACGCCAAAAACTTGTTGTATTCCTGCAATAAAATTCATGTGTTTTTTTAATACTTCTGTTAATTGAAATGAAATTTTATTTGTTTCATTTATATCCATGTTCATTCCTTATATTATTGCACTATTTAAAAGTGGTAGATAGAATATCAACTTTTATATTCATGTCGAGGTTTTTTTGGCTAATTTTTGTCTAAACCGCTTTTCGGTAGCTCCTATGCTTGATTGGACCGATAAGCACTGCCGTTATTTTCATCGCATATTAACTAAGCAAACATTGTTGTATACCGAAATGGTAACAACGGGCGCGATTTTATTTGGTAAGGGTGATTATTTAGATTTTAATTTAGCTGAACATCCTTTATGCCTTCAATTAGGTGGCAGTGATCCTGTTGCACTTGCAAAGTGTGCTAAATTAGCTGAGCAACGAGGCTATAACGAAATTAATCTTAATGTTGGTTGTCCTTCTGACCGTGTGCAAAATGGTATGTTTGGCGCTTGCTTGATGGGCAAGGCTGATTTAGTGGCAAGATGTGTATCGGCGATGCAAGATCAGGTTGATATTCCCGTTACGGTCAAAACAAGAATTGGTATTGATCATTTAGATAGTTATGATTTTTTACGCCAATTCATTGATACACTTTTACCTTTTACTAATACCTTTATTGTTCATGCTCGCAAAGCATGGTTATCGGGGCTTAGTCCAAAAGAAAATCGTGAAGTCCCTCCATTAGATTATGCTCGTGTTTATCAATTAAAGTGCGACTATCCACAACTAACTATTGCGCTAAATGGTGGCGTAAAAACAATTGATGAGATCAAACATCATTTACAATTTGTTGATGGAGTGATGGTTGGCCGGGAAGCTTACCAAAATCCTTTGTTACTGACTAAAATTGATGCCCAAATTTTTGGTATCGATAAACCCAGTATTGATGCTATATCAGCTATAAAAGCTTTATACCCTTATATCGAACAGCAATTGACCCAAGGCGCACAATTAAATCATATCATGCGTCACACCCTAGGTATTTTTAATGGTCGCAAAGGTGCTAAACAGTGGCGTCGATATCTCAGTGAAAATGCTCATAAAAAAGGCGCGGGGATTGAAGTCGTTGAACAGGCGTTGGCCTTTATTCATTAATTTTTGAATAAAAAACATTAAAAAAAGCTTAATTATCGGTATTTGTATCGAGTTATAAAAACAGTATATACTAAATGCCAATTTTTCTAATGGTCAAAATCAGTGCGTTTAAATTCAAGTCAACAACAAGCGGTTGAATATGTATCCGGACCTTGCTTAGTTTTAGCTGGGGCTGGTTCTGGCAAAACTCGTGTTATTATTAATAAAATCGCGTATTTAATACGCGTTAAAGAGTATTTACCTCGTCATATTGTTGCGGTAACGTTTACCAACAAAGCTGCGCGAGAAATGAAAGAGCGGATTGCTTTGTCTTTGACTAAAAAAGAGACGCGGGGGTTAAAAATTTCGACCTTTCATACTTTAGGTCTTGATATTGTGCGTCGAGAGTATCACCATCTCGGCATTAAAGCTAATTTTTCATTATTTGATGATCATGATCAAATTGCCTTACTAAAAGAACTGACTCAGCAATGGCTAGAAGGTGATAAAGATTTAATTAACCAATTGCGATCAACCATTTCGAATTGGAAAAATGATATTATTGATGCAACTGTCGCTATGGCAAGAGCTCAAACTAACAAAGAAAAGTTATTTGCCCATTGTTATCAACTTTATGAAAAACAATTAAAAGCATGTAGTATTTTGGATTTTGATGATCTTATTTTGCTTCCTACTTTATTATTAAAAAACAATCAAGAAGTGCGGGAAAAATGGCAAAATCGTGTACGCTATTTACTGGTTGATGAGTATCAAGATACTAATACTAGTCAGTATGAATTTATCAAATTATTAGTGGGCAACCGAGCTAAATTTACGGTTGTTGGGGATGATGACCAATCGATATATTCTTGGCGAGGTGCTCGTCCACAAAATTTAGTGTTACTCAAGCAAGATTTTCCTCAATTAGCCGTGATTAAGTTAGAGCAAAATTATCGCTCTTCAGGACGTATATTAAAAGTGGCTAATATTTTAATTGAAAATAATCCCCATATTTTTGAAAAAAAACTGTTTTCGGAACATGGTTACGGTGAAGTATTAAGAGTGATTTCGGCCGATAGTGAAGAGCACGAATCTGAAAAAGTGGTTAATGATTTGATTGCTCATCGCTTTGCTAATAATAGCCAATATGGTCAATATGCCATTTTATATCGAGGTAATCATCAAGCGCGTTTAATTGAAAAGATGCTAATGCAGTATCGAATACCTTATCGTATATCAGGTGGTACTTCGTTTTTTTCTCGTATTGAAATTAAAGACCTAATGGCTTATTTACGTTTACTTACTAATCCGGATGACGATAATGCTTTTATTCGCATTATCAATACACCAAAAAGAGAAATTGGTCCAGCGACGATACAAAAACTTGGGGAATGGGCAAATCATCGCGGTGTTAGTTTATTTCAAGCAAGTCATGATATGGGGTTAACAGAAGTGTTATCCGGTAAACGAATGGAGTCTTTACAATTATTTATTCAATGGTTTGACTCACTAATTCAGCAATCACATAGTGAACCTATGAATGCTATTCATGAACTTATACATGGTATTCATTATGAAAGCTGGATCTATGAAACATCAGCTTCACCAACCGCAGGGCAAATGCGAATGCGTAATGTAGAGCAGTTAGTGAGCTGGTTAAATGATATGCTGCAAGGTGATGATCTCGATGAAGGAATGACGCTTGAGCAAGCTGTAGCTAGGTTTACTTTGCGAGATATGTTAGAACGTAATGAATCGGAAGAAGAGTTAGATCAAGTTCAGTTGATGACGTTACATGCATCTAAAGGGTTAGAATTTCCCTATGTCTACCTTGTTGGTATGTCTGAAGGACTATTACCGCATCAAACCAGTATTGATGAAGACAATATTGAAGAAGAGCGCCGTTTAGCTTATGTTGGAATTACGCGTGCTCAACGAGAATTAACGTTTTCATTTAGTCGCCAACGCAAACAATTTGGGGAAACAATGTATGTTGAACCAAGTCGATTTTTATTAGAGTTACCTCAAGATGATTTAGCATGGCAAGATCAATCAACTGAATTATCTCCCGAAAAAAAAATGCAACAAGGACAAAGTAGATTAGCTATGCTCAAAGCTCAAATTGCTAACGCCAAACAATAACCCTGAATATTATCCAAAATATAAAAGCTAATTCATTTAATGGTTTGTAAATAAACTCGTTTAATGCTTTTTGGGGTTAACTATGGTAGTCCTACATGCCAACTTTGTCTGGGGCGCTACCCACTGTAGACTAATTTACAATTTTTAATAAAACCAGTTAGTAAAACCAATAAATTATTATTATAATCTTTGAGAAAGTTGTTACGGGTTATTGGGTCATTTATGTCCAATAAAATAAGAATAAGTTAGCTTGTTTTTACAATAGATATTTTTAAATTATATTTTATAATATGATTTTATTATAAACCATGAATTATGACTGATAACGTTCAAGAAATGGAAGAATTGATGATATTTTGTCAACCTAACTAGATAAAGCATTAAAAATCATTGACGGATCAAAATAGCTTTATATAATGTTCAGCGTCTTTTCTACAAAACATATCATTGTCTCCTTAGCTCAGCTGGATAGAGCAACGGCCTTCTAAGCCGTAGGTCACAGGTTCGAATCCTGTAGGGGACGCCATAAGAATTCTTGATAATAAATAGTTGTCTCGTACTAGTTTAAAAGTTGGTTTTCTGTGATCTATACTTTGAATAAAGCGTTATTGCATCTAATTAGAATCTAGGTAAATAGTTTTGTATTTTTACCATTCTAGTGCATTAAGTAAATCTTGATTTCGCAAAGTAAAAAAATATTTTTAAATTTGATGGAACAACTTAATGATATACGCCTCAAATTTTTAATATTGTTGATTTCATAAATGGTATCGATTTACAACGTGTTTTAATTGTTTTGAGTAAACTAACAAAAGCATTTAGCTATTTATAAATTCTTTATTTTTTGTTCACTCTAGTGCATTAAAATTTTGCTATATCATTATTAACTATAAATAATTTACTTGAAAATAACTTAATAAAGCATCTTAAGTTAATCATTATCATCCAAATAATGGTAAAGCTAGGTTTTATTTATTTCATAGATAGCTATTGATCCCTTGATTTTTAAACATATTTTATGTTTAGTTAATAATTATACGTGATCGTAAAGAAAACCAAATAGTCTTAATAAAAGCGTATCATTAGTAATGAGGAAATAATGAGCAATAATTTAATCTCTAACTTAAATCGACTATTAGATAAAAGTATTAAATTACCTTTATATCAACAAATTGTTGAAATAATTGTTAAGCTAATTACTTCAGGAACATTGAAGAAAGGTGATTTTTTACCGAGTGAAAGGGAGTTTACTCAACAACTCAATATTTCGAGAATTACTATACGTAAGGCTCTAGAAATATTAGAAAATGACGGATTTATTATTCGTGCACGAGGCTATGGTACCTATGTGAATGGTTCATTCGAATATTCACTCAAAAGTCTAAAAGGTTTTTCCGAACAAATTCAAATATTAGGTCAGAAACCAAACACAATTTGGGTTAATAAACAATTAAGTAACGTCAGTCCAGAAATAGCAAGGTATCTTGGCGTTGACTTAAATGAAGATGTTTTTATTCTAAAACGTATTCGTTATATTGATGACTATCCTGTATCGATTGAACAATCCTATGTTCCTAAAGCACTTATTGATAATATTGATGATGTACAAACATCTTTATATACCTTTTTCCAGACACATAACATTATTCCGATGCATGTTAAAAACTGGGTATGTGCTAGTGCACCGAATGAAGAGTTTATGCAAGTGATGTCAGTGGAAAAGTCTGAACCTGTATTGATTATCAAACAGCAGGTTTTTGATGAAAATTACATTCCTATTGAATATAGCATTTGTCACTGCCGAAGTGATTTATATGTCTTTACAACAGAAGAGTAAGCATATTGGATTGATTAGATTTAACTGTGTTTATCTTATTATCGAGTAAAAAATTAGATTATAGTCAAATTGGCGCATTAAAAAGGGGGAATAAGTCCCCCGATTGTCTTTTTGCGATTGTTATGTCTAGTAACGAATGAATAAAAAATTTGTTTAAAAACGGTTCACTTATTCTTGTTTTATATGTTTAATAAGTTGTTGCCTGGTTGGTGAACAGTCCGCACCTTTTTGACCAACAGTGTAAGATGCAACTGCATTGCCTAACGTAACTGCATCGGATAAAGACCAACCAGCTGATAAAGCAGCAAGCACTCCTCCTGCATGATTATCTCCTGCACCAATTGTATCGATTACTGTGACTGGAAATATATCCACCCACTTTTGTTCTCCTTTTTGATAAACGTAGGCACCTTCGTAATCTAATCGAATAATGATTGGTGTATGATGCTTGGTAAACCAATTATGGGCAAAGTTTTGTACAGCATCTTTAAAATTGCTAGATTTACTGTCAAGACCAAGAAATTCAGCCTCTTGTCGATTGACCGATATAATGGGTTTTAAAGCGAATAACCGATCAAAAATTTCGGAATTTAACGTTGATATTCTTGGACCAAAATCAATAAAAAGGTCAAAAGGTTGAGAAAGAGATTCTACCCAATCGAGAATTTCGGATCCTGTTTTACTCGATAATTGGTAACCACATAAATAAATTATTGCGTTTTTTTCTATATGAAGATTAGCAAGTAATTGTTTATTCCAAGTACTTTCAATACCTTCAATAGTAAAAAAAGTTCTTTCACCTGTGGGGTCAACCAGCGCCAAACACCAGCCATTATCCTCTTCAAGATGAGTAAACTCTGATACAATCTGATGATGTTGCATTAATTGGCTAATTTGTGTTGCCCAAATACCCGTTCCAATAGGTAGCGCATTGTATGATTGCATACCTAATTGTTTTAGCATTAATGCAATATTAAAGGCACATCCTCCTATATGTTTTTCTTGCTGTGATAACAAAACTTCACCACCTGAACTGGGAATAAAAGGAGTTTGCATCACTAAGTCAATAACGGCAGCGCCAATAAGACAAATTTGCCGTTTAGTTGTTAAACACTCAATTTGCCTAATGAGCTGTTGGTTGACCATTAGCTGACTCCTTTATCTGTCTTAAACGATAAAACTCTTTGCTATAGTGTGTAAAATCTAAGTGATTAGCTTCATTAAGTTGTTTTATCCATAATGGATTGATACTCTCAACTCCATTTAGTGCACCACAAATTGCGGTCGCCATTGCACCAATAGTATCTGTATCACCACCCAGGTTTGCACAAAGTATGGCTGATTGATTAGGATCGGTTTTTGCAATTTCAACTATTGCTAATGCAGCGGGAACGGCTTCAAGTGTACTGGTGCCAGCACCGACAATATTATAAATATCGGACAGCTTAGACTGAACGCCTCCTGGCTTTTCAGCCAGATTAAGTGCCAGCTCAATTCGTTTTGATATTGAAGGGCTAAACGTGGTTATTTTTCGTGTTTGAGCAATATCAGCAATCGTTGCTAAACCTAATTTAATTTGTTGCCAACTACAATGATCTATTGCTTTAGATATAGCCCATGCGATGGTGACTGCACCAGCAATGGCTATATCTGACTTATGTGTTGGGCTTGAAGCAAGCGTAATTTGTTCGATGAAATCATCTAAATTATCTGCCGGCAACAAACAACCTAGTGGCGATACACGCATTGCCGCCCCATTTGTTGTTCCATTATTTTCTAATGAATCAATTGATTTGCCTTGCGAAATTTGATTAAGTGCAATTTTTGAAGTTGGTCCTAAGACATTTTTGTTAAATGCATCGAAATTTTGTGCCCACTTCATTATATTATTGGCAATAGTGTTTGGCTCAATTTGGCCATTACACTCAATAATGGCATCTGCAAGCGCGAGTGCCATTGAAGTATCATCAGTAAATTCAGCTTGATTGAAATAACAGGCTGCATTATTTTCTTTCGGACCTGGTAAAAAAGTATCTATCCATCCAAAATAGGACTGTACTTTTGTTCTAGGCCACAGTTCAGATGGCATTCCCATTGCATCGCCAATGGCTTGTCCATAGAACGTACCTAATATTTTATTTTCCTTAGAAATTGACATGATATCCTCTATCTTATTCTATGAATTACTCGTAAAGTGATTTATTACCAGCATAAATACGAGATCAATGTTATTGCAATTGATCAACTCTAATTGGTTCAATTTCACGTTTTTCTCTGAAAAATAGAAGAAATATTACTGCAATGACCACAATCATTATTGCACCAAAGCCCCACATGCCAGCCCAGTTGTAAGTTAAACCATTTTCAGGTGTTTCATATTTGAAAAAGTATTCCATCATTGTTCCACCTAAGTTATAACCAACTAAATTTCCTAAACCTAAGCAGAAAAGTGAAAATAATCCCTGAGCAGAGGCTCGAACGTGTGATGGAGCCTTTTTATCAACATAGACATAGCCGGTAACGAAATAAAAATCATAACTAACGCCATGGAGTAAAATACCAATAAATAACAAACTATAAATAAACAGATTATCCACACCGCCATAGACAAACAAGCCATAACGTATGCCTGCGGTTATTAACCCGAGCATCAATACATTTTTTATACCATATCGTTTGATAAAGAGAGGAAGACAAAGCATAAATAGAATTTCAGAAACTTGGCCAAGGGATAGCCATCCAGTTGCATTTGTCATGCCTATTTCAGTAAGGTAACCATTTGAAAAAGTATAATAAAAAGCAAGTGGAATACAGAACA
The DNA here is from genome assembly GCF_026536125.1 of Gilliamella sp. B3783. NCBI lineage: Bacteria > Pseudomonadati > Pseudomonadota > Gammaproteobacteria > Orbales > Orbaceae > Gilliamella > Gilliamella sp. B3783. The sequence continues at coordinate 342,141 of NZ_JAFNOU010000001.1, read as the reverse complement.
AAAATGAACATAGTGTAAATGTTCTAAATTCTCTATCTTTTAATAAAATAATAGCATCTAAGCCTAAAATTACTCTTAAGCTGATTTTGCCAGTACTTTTTGGTGGTGTATTAGGTAACATAAATGCAAATAGTCCTAATACGGCAGAGCTTATAGCCGTGATGATAAGCGGAATATTACTTTTCGAAATATCACCAAAGCCTAGCAGGGTTGGTAAAAAACCACATACAACGCCAGATGCTATCCAGCCAATTGTGCCTAATACTCGAATACGTGGAAAGTAACGTTCTGCATCACTGACATTTGATAAAGCAATGGTATTGGTTAAAGCCACAGTTGGCATATAAGTTAAAGCATATAAAAATAATATAGGGAAAAATAGGTTGAAAGTTGTTTGTTGTGCTGCAAGGTACATTAAAAGTGCACCGAGTAGGCATAACACAGCTAACACTTTTTGTGCTGCAAAATAACGATCTGTAATCGAACCAATAATGATTGGAGAAATCACTGCTGCCATTGCAGTCGTTGCATAACACAGACTAATTTGCGCAGCAGAAAAACCATGATAACTCAAAAACTGCCACAAAGGCACAAACCACGCGCCCCAAATAAACCACTCAAGAAACATCATAGAAGAAAGCTTTATATTATTCATATTCATATAAATGAACTCCACTTGTATGTTACAATTATCTATAGGTTATATAAAGGTATTGCATCGCGACAATATTAACACAGGAATTCGAAGTTAGTAAGAATTGTTTATTTTTTTAGCAAAATAAATTTAAATTCGTTATTAACAATATAAAAGGATAAAGATAATTTTATTTGAATATTAATCACTTATATCGTTTTTTATTTTTTAAAATAAACTTTCTTGTTATCGATACTATAAGATGGAATATGAGTAATGCTTACTTGATTGAGCAATTTATACGTATTTTTAGCTAACTTTTAGCAAGGATTAAATGTTTATATAACCTTTATAACCAATCATTTTAGCTGCAATTAAATAGTTTTATAATGACTCTTCTCTCAAACGTCTGTAAGTTAATTCGCTTTTTATTTTGCTGTTACTTAGCCTTCATAATAATAAAAAGTCTATCTTCTATGTGTAAAATCTGTTGTGTGGTCTATTTTTTAGCACATAGAATGAAAAATCTACATAATTGTTTGAATCGATAGGTTATAGACTATTTTGTGCCATTAACTATTTTTATCGATATTTGTAAATCATATAATTTTCAGTTTTTATACATTCGCATTGTGCATAATTTTAAATTTATTACTGTAAAAGTAATCAAAGTCAGGTTTAACCTAACTTTGATACTAACTATTGTTGGGATTAAAAATCAATGTCTAAACCTAATTGGAAGGTTCGCCCTGGTGCTGTAAACATATCAAGATATTTATGATCAGAGGTGCTATATAGCTTATTATTACTCAAATAATCCCAATATTTTTGATTGGTAAGATTGTAAATACCCCCGCTTAATTTAACATTCTTGCTAATGTTGACATAACCGGTAAGATCGATAATTCCATGTCCTGGTACTCTAAAATACTCATCTTTTGAGTCAGTGATCGGTTTACCATCATTTCCATACGATTCGCGATTAGTCGATTCCGCTTTTTTCCCTTTTTGCAGCGTTGTTGTAATGGCAACCCCATAAAATTTATTTGGATCATCCCAAGCTAGACCTATAACGCTTTTTAATGGCGCAACAGAGTCCATTTCGACATTTTTATCACCTAAGTAATTGGATTTTGATTTACCTTGGTTATAGCCGATTGCGAATCTAGCACTTAAACCATTTACCGCATTAGACCATGTGCCAAAATTAAATTCACTGCTTAGTTCGGCACCATAAATATAAGCTTTATCGCGGTTTTCAGATTGATAAACGATACGATTACCCGTGCCGACAAAATCTTTTTTATATCGAGTATAGGCAATGAAGTTTTTATAGCGATTATAGAATACGGCTGATGATAACGTTATTCCTGAAACCGGATGTCCTTTTAAACCTAATTCAAAGTTATTACTTGTTTCGGTTTTTAGGTTAGAGTCACCAACTAAAACATACATCTTACTATGAGCTAAATAAGAACCGTATAATTGATTTTGATTCGGCATTTGCGCACTACGTTTATATTGTAAGTAGGCAGTAAAATCAGGATTAATATCGTACATCAATGCAAGTGATGGTAAAATTTGGAAATCGCTATTATCACTGTACTGTTTGCTCAAATTAGATGAGTTGATACCCGTTACAGACATATTATCCAAATTACGCGGTTTAGTGTTTTGATATATCGCTCTAATACCCGGAACCAAATAGTAGTTATTTGTTTCGTTATAGTTAAAGCTAATACGGTCTTCAACAAATCCACCTAATTGATAAGAACGGCTATCGGCTTGAGGTTTGGTATAGTCACCATCAGGAAAGATTTTACTATTTTCAGATTTAGCAGAAGTATAAAACGGTGATTCGTCTTTACCCCATTTAGCATTTAAACCCGCACTAATTTTTTGATTTTCGTAATTTTTTAATAATGTTGTAATAAAGTTATAAGTCTTAGTGTTATAGTTGGTTTGGGTATTAAAGTTTCCTTTAGTTTTATGACGTAAATCAGTATCATCATAAACATTAGTACGTTGATAACTTAATTGGGTCGTTAATATATCGATCCAGCTAAGGTCGGTTGGGCGCCACTGATCTTTGATAGATAAATTGAAGCGATTATTTTTACTTTTTTGGTGATCGAAAGATTCAATCTTGCTACCTGTTCTATTCCATGTATCGTAATGTGAATTTTTTGTTTTACTATTAAAGTCGATGGTTGTATTTAATAAATGTTCATCGGTCATTTGCCAGCCAAAACCGGCTAAAATGGAATTAGAGTGCCAATTTTCAGGATAACTGCTAATAGAATCCCCATGATTTCTTGTTTGCTGACCATCACGACGACTCAAAACTAATATACCATTAAGATAATCATCACCACCTGCCATGGTTAGCCCTTGATGATAACTATGATCTGCTGAATCGTAGTTATTTTGGAAACCAAAATAACTTGTTTTACCTGGGTATAAGTAGTAACTTGCTGTTTTTGTTTGGAATGAAACAGAACCCCCTAAAGCATTATTAGGATTACCAACCGAGGTTGCACCTGATTGAATATCAACTTTATTGTACATATAAGTATCAATATAATCACGCCCGATACCATAAGAACCAAATCCAGCCCGACCGACTGAATTTACGCGCCCTTGTGCAATGGGTAAAGGCATTCCATCAATATCAATCGATACGCGGTTTGCATCCAAACCGCGGATGTTATAACCGGTAAATCCACCTCTATCCCAACTACTTTTTCCACTTCCTGAACCAGAAATAGTGCCTGAAGCCGAAATCAGGGGTTGATAACGCATGATTGTTCCAAAATTTGTTCCGCCATCACGTCTAATATCTTGTTCAGAAATTTCAGTATTTGTGCCCGGTTTTTTGAATGCTTCATGCGCGGTGACAGTCATCGTGTCATTAATTTTATCGTCATCATGTTTTTCAGCGGCAATACTCGGGACTGCAAAAGTCAGACCCAAAGCTAACGTGCTGGTTTTTTTTAAATTTGTAAAATTGAACATTGTAATCCTTTTAGACTTAGTAAATTAAATAAAATGATTCACTTCAATTGCTTCTAATTTGTTGTCAAACATTATTAAAATTTATATAAAAATCAGGATGAACTTCATTTTGGATAGAAGCTTTGGTATAAAATTTTTGTAATCTCATCAACTCTTGGTCCTATCCCAAAAAGATATTGATCATCAACAACAGTTATACGGTGATTTTTGTAAGCATCTGTTTCTGTAATACCTGGGATAGTATTGATTTTGTCTAAACCACCTAACTGTTCAATAGAGTGGGTATTAAATACAATAACCTGCGGATTCATCACAATTAGCGATTCAGGGGTATAACTTTTATAACTTGTATGTGTGGCTAAATTTTCACCGCCAGCAATCGTGATTAACGCATCCGCTGTTGTATTTTTACCCGCAACTGAATTGGTCCCAGCCATGCTCATTAAGAAAAGCACTTTTGTTTTTTTATGATGATTGGAAATGTCTTTTTGGATTTGTGAAAGATTGGTTTTAATTTTATTGATTAATTGCTGTCCTTCGGTTTTTTTATTTAATTTATCAGCGATTTTATCAATATTTTCATATAGTAAATCAACAGTACCAGGGATTCGGTTTAACGCCAATACACTTACCTTAGCCTTGCCAACTTGAGCAAAGATATTATCAGGTTCTATATCTTTAAATGCGATAAAAAGAGAGGGGTGTAAAGATAAAATTCCTTCAATATTTAATAATTTCCAATAACCAATTTGAGGTAGATTTTTTACTGATTCAGGATAGGTACTCGTTTTATCAATACCAACAACTTGCTCACCTGCGCCTAGGGCATAAACAATTTCAGTTAAGCTTGCCCCTGCAATAACGATTCTTTCATTAGCAAAGCTATAATTAATCAAACCATTGAAAACAAAGATGAATAGTAACGCAGTTACTTTTGTCATAATTTTTTTTAACATTTAACACTCCCTGTGTCTCGGTATTGAGGGTAGTAATATAGTGAAAATGATAACTATTATCAATATTGTCATATAAATTATTTTATAAATCTTATTAATTACTACATTTTTTTAGCAAAAAAATTAAATAAATATCAATTAATTATAAAATAAATCAATAAAAAATATTGATAAATGATAATAATTATTATTTAATCTTGGCAAATTTTATTTACACATAGCCGTTATGAAATCGTTAGATGTGAGTGCTTTTTTTGCTGCGAATTCCGTTTTACCTTTTAAAAATCGTTGGGCAGTAATGCCTTTACAAGCAAGTTTACCGCTGGACCAAGACTTAATTGAAAAGCAATGGGAAAATATTCAATTATCTGAATTGAAAGGTAAAAAAAGGTTAATTTATGTGCATGTACCTTTTTGTGATATTCATTGTCAATTCTGTGGTTTTTATCAAAATCCACTACGTAAGCATAATACCGAAACCTATGTTGACTATCTTTTACACGAGATATCGTTAGAAATTACCAATAATGCCATGCAATCGGCCCCGATTCATGCAATCTATTTTGGTGGTGGTACACCATCAGCCTTGGCAGCAGGTCAATTGGCTAGAGTCATTCGCTATTTTAAGCAATTTGCACCCTTAGCTCCCGATTGTGAAATTACTGTAGAAGGGCGCATTTCTGATTTTGATGATGATCGCATTGATAGCTATATTGAAGCTGGAGCCAATCGTTTTTCGATTGGTGTGCAAACTTTCGATACGGATATTAGGCAAAAATTAGGTCGTCAATCTTCTAAACAACAAATTATTGATGGCTTTGAGCGTATAGCAGCTAGAGATAGTGTCGCGTTAGTTTGTGATTTAATGTTTGGATTACCTAACCAAACTTATCAAACTTGGCAACAAGATTTAGAAATAGTCGATAATCTACCTATTGATGGGGTTGATCTTTATGCCCTTAATTTACTGCCAACCACTCCTTTAGCTAAGGGCGTTGAAAATAAACGTATTGAGCTACCTTCAGTTACTGATAAATGCGATTTATATCAACAAGGCGCAAAGTATCTTGAAAAACAAGGTTGGCATCATTTAACTAATGCGCATTGGTCTAAAACCAGTCGAGAACGTAATTTATATAATTTTCTGATAAAGCAAGGTTCTCATTTTTTTGCTTACGGCTCGTGTGCGGGTGGACGATTAGGTGGGCACTCTTTTATGCTTAATCGTGATTTAGCAAGTTATTATGCGCAGCTCGATCAAGGTAAAAAACCATTAATGATGTTAACAGGTAAACCTTTAATTGGCGATTGGTTATATAAATTACAAGCAGGTATTGAAAAGGGTAGAATTGATTTAAATGGTTTAACCGATCATGCCGAATTATTCGATCCCTTAATTGAACAATGGTACCAAGTTGGTCTATTAAAAAATCAAGCACATTGTTTGCAATTAACTTTATCGGGACGTTATTGGTCAAGTAATATTCTTCAAGCTTTACAACAATTATTATTACAATTGAATAATCCAGAACATATTGAATTGCAACAAAAAATGGCAACGGCTAGACAGTCTATGAAAGCAATGCAGGGTATGTCAAAATCGGTTAATCATAAACAACATGTCTAAATAACATCACATCAATAAGGATACTTCTATGGTAGATAAACAAACACATTTAACTCACTTAGCAACTTATATGCAAACTAATCCAGAAGATTTGCTAGAAAAAATTGCACAAGACTATCAAGTTACTTTAACGCAAGTCATTCAAGCTATGTCAGAATCTAAAATTGTTGATGGTGATCATTTCGATGCTATTTGGGATGAAGTAACAACTTGGGGTGATGTAATGTTTTTGATTCATACAGGTGATATTATTGCTGAAATTTCAGGTGAGCTACCGCCTGGCACACATAGTCAAAAATATTTTAATTTACGCCATCAAAAAGGTTTAAGTGGTCATATTAAAGCTGAACATTGTCAATATATTGCGTTTATTGAACGAAAATTTATGAAGATGTCGACAGCATCGATGATTTTTTTAAATCATTTGGGACAGTCGATGTTTAAAATATTTGTTGGTCGTGATGAAAATCATCAACTTAAAGCCGATCAACTAGAAAAATTTAGAGCTTTGATGCAAAAATTCAATTAAAACATATTATGAAAACATTATTTATTTTTGGGGTAAGCCCAAATCAAGGTACGGGTTACCAACTAGCACAGTTGGTAAGACAACGTCATCCTGACTGGCGTTGTATTGTATTAGTTAGGCATGCAGATTTTGCCAAACAGCTTTCGCAACAAGGTATTGAAACTTATGTCGGCGATGCAACGAATACTACTTTGTTAAACGCTATGTTTGAACATGCTGGTGCTGACTCTGTCATTGTTTCAACTTTAGGTGGTGAAACAGGTAACTATACAGCACAGCGAAAGATTATTGATTGTGCAGAGCAAGCAGGTATTACCAACATGGTTTTGGTCACTTCTTTAGGCTGTGGTGATTCGTGGAACACGTTATCTGCTAGGGCAAAACAAGCCTTTGGTCACGCCGTTCGAGAAAAGTCATTAGCTGAAGTGTGGTTGCAAACAAGTTCGTTGTCGTATTTGATTTTACGACCAGGCGGACTACGTAATGGCGAAATTACTTATAGCGCTCAATGTTATTTTAATCAGGAAGTTCATGGCTTTATCCATCGAGCAGAGCTAGCTAATACGATTTTAACCAAAATAGAAAATAAGCAATTTGATAATTGTGCATATAGTGTGGTTGATCCTCATCTGGCCGTTCATAATTAATGCATATAAATATATATGATCAAGTTGATATTATCAGTGAGGTAAGTTGGTGCGTAATGTTAGTCAACGAATAATATTATGGGCATTATTGGTTATCCTTTGTGTGTTGATTATTTTTGCGGCAAACATTGGCGCACTTAAATTTCCCATTACCCAACTTGCAACAATGTCATTTGACGATCCGATATTAAATATTTGGCTCAATATTCGTTTACCTCGCATAATTTTAGCTGTTATTGTGGGAATGGCATTAGCCAGTTCGGGTGCGGTGATGCAGGGGTTATTCAGAAATCCATTAGCGGATTCAGGTCTACTTGGAATTAGTAGTGGCGCAAGTTTAATGGTCGGATTATCGATTTTATTTCCAACCATTTTTCCACCTATTATGATGCTTTACGGTAAGATGGTTGCCGCTTTTATCGGCAGTTTTTTTATTTGCTTGCTGATTTATCTTTATAGCCTGAACGAACAATGTAATTTAGCTAAAATGGTTTTATTAGGTGTAGCAATTAATGCAATTATTGCGGCTGTAATGGGCTGTTTAAGCTATGTTAGTGATGAATCTCAATTAAGACAATTATCTTTGTGGTCAATGGGACATTTAGGTAAAGGCTCTTGGGATTTGGTACTCGTTGCTATGTCTCTAATTGTTCCTGCATTAATTTGTATTTTTAAACTTTCTTATCAACTTAATATCTTGCAGCTTGGTGATGAAGATGCGCACTATCTAGGTATTAATGTCCTTCGTATAAAGCAATATTTATTATTACTTTGTGCATTATTGATAGGCACAGCTGTTGCCGTGAGTGGTATTATCGCTTTTGTTGGTTTAGTTGTTCCACATATGATTCGTTTACGGATGGGGGCCAATCATCAATGGTTACTGCCGGGTTCTGCACTTGGTGGCGCTTGCCTGTTATTATTGGCCGATACACTAGCTCGAACCTTGATTGCCCCAGCTGAAATACCTGTTGGACTGTTCACCAGCCTCATTGGTGGTCCCTATTTTCTTTGGCTGATTTTAAGACAGAAGTAACAGATGGAATTAGATCATGATGTTAATTGCAAATAATTTAACATTTGCTTATGGCAGTAAAACTATTATTAATGAGGTTTCTTTGACCATTAATGCTGGTGAAATTGTCATTATTATTGGCCCCAATGGTGCGGGTAAATCGACTTTGTTAAGGCTGTTAACGGGGTATCAGCAGCCATCATCTGGCGCGTGTTTTTTACTTAATAAACCATTAAACCAATGGTCGGCAAAACAGTTAGCGAAAGTTAGAACGGTGATGCTACAGCATAGTCAACTTACCTTTCCTTTCAGTGTTAAAGAAGTCGTTGCTATGGGACGTGCGCCTTACGGAAAAGACTATGTTGAGCAAGCTATATTTGAGACCATGGAGCAAACTGATTGTTTAAAATTAGCCGATCGCGATTATCGAAGTTTATCTGGCGGTGAACAGCAACGTGTTCAATTAGCAAGAGTGTTAGCCCAGCTGTGGCAACCTACGCCAAGAGAAAAATTACTGTTTTTAGATGAACCGACTTCAGCGCTCGATTTATATCATCAACAGCACACTTTAAGGTTATTAAAAAAATTAGCCAAGCAACAAAATTTAGCTGTGTGTTGTATATTACATGATCTTAATTTAGCTGCTTTATATGCGGATAAGATTTTATTACTTAATCAAGGAAAGATAGTTGAACAAGGCACACCAGCAGAGGTGATAACTGTCAATAACATTAAACATTGGTATGGCGTTGAATTAGGAATATATCCGCATCCAATAAATCAGGTTGTGCCACAAATTTATTTAACACCCTGAATAGAAATAACTATTATTCATCACTGCATTTTATATTGGTTTAGGTATATAATTATCTAAAATTAATTTACAGGTGTAGCTTATGGATCAATTTAACAACCCAAAATCAATTCCTGTTGCTCACTTATTGGCATCTCAGCCTATTTTTAGTTGTCAATTAGATGGCAAAGGCAAAGCTGTAAGCTTAGATGAAAATAGTGAAGCATCGGTTGAAAAACCCTGTTGGATTCATTTAGATTTTGCTAAGCCTGAAACAATCAATTGGATACACTCAACTACGATAATTCCTGATTTAGTCAAAAGCGAATTAATCAAACCTAATCAGATTTCAAAGGAAATTCGTTTTGATTCAGGGATTTTAGTTGTGCTAAAAGGGGTTAATTTCACACCAAATGAATTGCCTGACCCAATTGTAACATTTCGCTTTTATATTATTGATAATTTAATCATCTCCTCTAGACATCAGCAAATTGATGCTATTTTTCAATTAAAAGATAATTTAGAAAAAGGGATAGGGCCTGTCGATGTTGCTGATTGGCTGATTCAAGTTTCTGAACTGATTAGTGATCAAGTTAATTTGTCTTTTGATAGTGTACACAACAAAATTATTAAACTTGAAGATTTGGTGTTAAATCAGCATATTTTTTCCCATAAAGAGATAGGAAGAGTACGTAAACAACTGATTGTTTTACGTCGTTTATTATCACCACAGCGGGATATTTTTGTAAAAATTTCAACAGAAAGAATATCTTGGATTGATGACAATGACCGTCAACGTTTACATGATATTTCTAATCAGCAAAGCCATTATGTATCTGATATTGACAGTTGTTTATTAAGATTGGCATCAATTATGGAACAAATTAATAGCTTTTTGGCTGAATCGACCAATAAACGAATTTATTTAATGTCTCTATTTACCATTATTTTTACGCCAATTACATTCTTAACAAGCTTATTAGGCGTAAATTTAGCGGGTATTCCAATGAGTGAAAAGAGTTGGTCCTTTCTAGGATTAGTGTTAATAATTATTGTGATTTGTATTGGATCGGTAATATGGCTTAAATGCAAAAAATGGTGGTAAAACAGTGAATTTTTTGGTCAAACAGGGTAGATGATGGTGAACTTTCATAACGTTACCGATGTTAAAGCTATCAAGCCATTATTTAAAAAATTTCATCAATCCCTTTTGCAGGCTTATTGGCAAGGCAATATTGGTTATGCATACACTGATAACGCTTTACAACCCAACTCTGCAGTCGTGAATGTTGGTTGTTTCTTTTTTTGTGCAGGTTGCCCCAATCAGGATATGCTCAGCTATATTCCAACAATTTATGGTAACAATTATTTTATTGTTATTGCAGATGATCAAACTTGGCAAAGTTTGATAGAACGGACATATCCCAGTTGTTATGAGAAATTTACCCGTTATAGTTTTTATTCTGAACCATTATTTGAACGCCAAAAACTACAAGCTATCGTTTCACAACTATCTGAAGGTTATCGACTAAAAGCAATTGATGAAAATGATTATCAACAGATTACTTCGCTTGAATGGTCTAAGGACTTATGCAACAATTTTAACGCTTATTCTGAGTTTAGAAAATATGGATTAGGATATGTTATTTTGAAAGATAATATTATTGTTTCTGGGGCGTCTTCTTATTTGGCATATAATAATTGTATTGAAATAGAAGTCGACACAATAGCGCAACACAGACGGAAAGGTCTTGGTTTGATTTGCTCAGCAAAGTTAATTTTAACCTGTCTGGAACGTCAGATATCACCCAAATGGGATGCACATAATCATGCGTCTTTAAAAATGGCGACTAAACTAGGTTTTATACTAAATAAACCTTATCAAGCTTATCATATTTGGCATTCATGATTAATATAACGTATTATGCAATCTAATCAATTCTATCGTCTTTTTATTGCCGAAAAACCAAGTTTGGCAAAAGCCATTGCTGATGTGTTACCTAAGCCTCATCAAAAAGGTAATGGTTTTATTAAAGCCAGCAATGGGGATATTGTCAGTTGGTGTATTGGTCACTTATTGGAACAAGCTACTCCGGAAGCCTATGATCAACGTTATAAAAAATGGACCATTGCTGATTTGCCTATTGTGCCCGAAAAATGGCTATTAACACCAAAAAGCAGTACTGAAAAACAATTCAATATATTGGTCGATTTGATTAAATCAGCCGGTCAAATAGTGCATGCTGGCGACCCCGATAGAGAAGGGCAATTGCTGGTTGATGAAGTGCTCAATTATTGTCAATTATTACCAGAGAAACGTAAAACTATTCAACGTTGTTTAATTAGTGATTTAAATGCTAGTGCTGTAGAAAAATCGTTGGAACAGTTACGTAGTAACCAAGATTTTATTCCTTTATCGACCTCGGCATTAGCAAGAGCTCGAGCTGATTGGCTTTATGGGATTAATATGAGCCGATTATGTACTATAGCTGGGCAACGCAATGGTTACCGAGGTGTATTATCAATTGGGCGTGTACAAACGCCTGTATTAGGTTTAGTGGTAAGGCGTGATTTAGATATTGAACAGTTTGTTCCTAAATCTTTTTATGAAGTCTATGCCGTTTTAGAAACTAAACATAAAGAGATCTTTAAAGCCAAATGGCAACCAAGTGAGGCTTGTTCCCCTTATCAAGATGAGGAGGGACGAATATTAGTTAAAAAATTGGCTGAGAATGTTTGTCAAAGGATAAAAAATCAAACAGGCATTATCGATAAAGTAAGTAATAAAAAGAAAGAGTTAGCTCCACCAATGCCATTTAATTTATCTGCTTTACAAATTGAGATGGCTAAAAAAAATGGATTAAGTGCTCAAGAAGTATTAGATATTTGCCAATCTTTATATGAAAAACATAAATTAATTACCTATCCAAGATCTGATTGTCGATTTTTACCCCAAGATCATCTAAAGCAGATTAATGGCGTAAAATCTGCTATCGAAAATAATTGCCCACAACTGCAAACTGCTGTGGATAATGCTGATTTTACACTACGTTCTAAAGCTTGGAATGATAAAAAAGTCGAAGCTCACCATGCCATTATTCCTACTTTACGCAAAGTCAAAATGAGTAATTTATCAGAGCATGAAAAATCGGTTTATCAAGTTATTGCAACGCAGTATCTGGCTCAATTTTATACGGCTTATAAATATGCAGAATTACAAATTGATGTTGATATTGAAGGTGGTAAATTTGTTGCGAAGGCTAATCAAATGCTTGATGAGGGATGGAAAGTATTATTCAGCACTAAAAATAGTCAAAATGAAGGGGAATTAGAGAGTAGTGAAAATAGCCCTTTATTGACTAAATTAGTAAAAAAAGGTGATAGTGTGCAGTGTATTGATGCTGAACTGGTGGACAAACAAACTGTGCCACCAAGGCCATTTACTGATGCTACCTTGCTTTCTGCTATGACTGGTATTGCGCGATTTGTCAAAGATCCTGAAGTAAAAAAAATATTGCGTGAGACAGATGGATTAGGCACTGAAGCAACTAGAGCTGGCATCATTGAACTTTTATTTAAGCGTCAATTTTTAACTCGACAAGGCAAATCTATTCGATCAACGCAAGTTGGCCGGAATTTGATACTTTCAATTCCAGAAACAATGTCTATGCCAGATATGACTGCCCATTGGGAATTACAATTAGATCAAATAAGTAAAAAGGAATTTTCTTATCAGGAATTTATGTGTCAACTAAATTCATCACTGGTGAATTTAGTTGAGCAACTCAGAAATAGTCGATTAAATATTCAATCTTAATTTTCTTGATTTAAAACTGATACTTAAATCCGGTTATTTGTCAGTGTGACATATTACTTATTTTTAATTATTGTTATCGCTCTCTTGCTCATTTTGAACAAAAACTTGCTCGGCAATGGATATATTGATTTTTTGATCATCTTTAATAATAACGGCAAGTTGGTGATTGGCTCGATTAAGGAAATCGTTATCCTTAAGAATCAATCTAAGCATATTGAGTCTTTTTATTACAGGCACAATAAATTGGCTAATAATAATTGTGATGATAAAAATGGTTAATATAGCAATGATTACACTAATAATTTCAGGTGATTTAAAAATAGTGTTGAGATTAGATAGTACAAAAATAATAGCAATAACAGCAGCTATACAGCTCACAACAAATTCTTTAACGAGAAAAAGTTTTAAAGGGTAAATTTTATTTTTTTCAATAGCAAAGTATTGGGTTAATGAATTTAACTGTGTTAAATCAATAATGTTATAAATATCACTATTGATTAAGGATATAGCAATTCTCTCCTTGTTACGATTGCCTGAACGATAAAAACACACTTTTTCCCAGAGTAATTTCTTTTTAATATTGTTTAAATAGTCTTTTTGATATTGTGGCTGTGGTGTTTTTTCTAAAATATCAGTGTACTTAATAATATTTTCAAAATAGTTACTTTTAGGTTTTTTTTTGAAAACAAACGCAATTATTGATAGTGCAAAAATAACGATTAAGTTGAGCCAATTATCATTAAATAATGTACTTAATTCCATTCTATTTATCCTAGTTTAAACAGTTATCATATTGTAACGGATTATGGATAAAACGTGTATCAATTCTACACTAAAATTGTTGCAGTTAAGGCAATAAGTGCTGTTTTTAAGCGTTCAAAGCCATTATTTGCCATAATAGGTTGACTTCTTTTTTTTAAAAGCGTATAACTTGCCCGCCTTTGGGCTTTTCTTACTTTTTTAACTATTAGGTGGTTAAAAATGAGGGTTAGGGAAAGTTGAAACGCAAAGGGTTTAGTTCAGTTTACAGGAGAAATATGGACGCTCATTCGGGTCACCCCAACAGCTGGGGAGACAAATTAAAACAAATCACCATCGGTTAATGACCTGTCTAAATATTCATTTTTTCAGTTCACAAGCCGAAAATTGATAAACGGTAACGGTGAACGATATGCATTTTTCTACACGCTATCACATAAATTCAAAACATCATTGCGCACATACACATATGCTATGTGTTTTATATCTGTCTGAAAAACATTTAGAACCACCGAGTTGTATCTAATACACATTTAATTTTCTTATTACTAATAGATTTTTGCGACATACCAACCTACAAGGTTAGTTTTGCTATGCAATAAATTTATGGTTATTCACAAATTTTGATTGTCTATAGTTGATTTGCCAACTAGATGACGGGATCTTTTTGTCAAAAAATGATGAGTTAAGGTACAAAAGATGACAAAACATACATCAAATATAAATAACGAAAATCAAGTCGGCGTGAAAGCAATTAAAGAGGCGCAAAATAGTCTTGAAACTATTTTGTCTAAATATCAAACCAGCCTCTCTGGCTTAACGCAAGAAAATGCGAAAGAACGAATCGAACAATATGGAAAAAATGAAGTCGCACGAGAAAAAGTTCCTTCTTTTATTGTGCAATTATTGATGGCTTTTAATAATCCTTTCATTTTTGTATTACTAATTTTAGCCATTGTCAGTTTTATTACTGATTATTGGTTACCTTTACAAAAAGGTGAAGAAACCGATTTAACAAGTATTATTATCATATTAACGATGGTGACACTTAGTGGTTTATTACGATTTTGGCAAGAGTTCAGATCGAATAAAGCAGCGGAAGCATTAAAATCGATGATTCGCACAACCGCTACCGTGTTAAGGCGTCCACATAAAGATATGAATCCTGAACATTACGAAATTCCGTTGAATGAAATCGTGCCAGGGGATATTGTTTATTTGTCGGCTGGTGACATGATACCGGCTGATATTCGGTTAATTGAGTCTCGTGATTTATTTGTGAGTCAAGCAGTGTTAACCGGTGAATCCATTCCCGTTGAAAAATACGATACATTAGGCGCCGTTTCACAAAAAAATAGTGATCAGGTTAATCAAGCAGATATATCTAAAGGTAATATTCTTGATGTGAACAATGTTTGCTTTATGGGAACCAATGTAGTGAGTGGAACGGCAAAAGCAATTGTTGTGGCTACTGGGGCAGATACCCACTTTGGTTCATTGGCTAAATCTATTGTTGGATCTCGCGCTGAAACCTCATTTGACCGAGGTGTGAACAGTGTAAGTTGGTTACTGATTCGTTTTATGCTTATTATGGTACCAATTGTCCTTTTAATAAATGGGTTTTCTAAAGGGGACTGGGGCGAAGCTACACTATTTGCATTAGCTGTTGCTGTCGGGTTAACGCCAGAAATGTTACCAATGATTGTTAGTGCAAATCTAGCTAAAGGTGCGGTTGGCATGGCAAAACGAAAAGTGGTGGTAAAACGTTTAAATGCCATCCAAAACTTTGGAGCGATGGACATTTTATGTACAGATAAAACAGGTACATTAACACAAGATAAAATCATTTTAGAACATCACTTAGACATTAATGGGCAGGTTGATCCCTCTGTTTTACAACTGGCATGGCTCAATAGCTACTATCAAAGTGGAATGAAAAACTTGATGGATAAAGCAATCATTCGTTTTGCTGAAGAAAAAACTAGTGTTAAAAAAGTGGGTGTTGGCCTTTATAAAAAAATTGATGAATTGCCGTTTGATTTTGTCCGTCGCCGTTTATCCGTTGTGGTACAAAATGCTGATTATAGTCATTTAATGATTTGTAAAGGGGCAGTTGAAGAGATGCTGTCTATTTCGAGTTATGTTTATGAAAATGGTGAATATTTACCATTAGACGATAACCGTAAACAAGCGCTGATTGAACTTGCTCATAATTATAATAAAGATGGATTTAGAGTATTAGCCGTTGGTGTAAAAAATATTGCCGTAGGCGAAACAAAAAATCAATACAATGTGCAAGATGAAAAAGCATTAGCAATTCGTGGTTTTTTGACGTTTTTAGATCCACCAAAAGAGAGCGCATATGAAGCTATTTCAGCATTAAATGAACATGGTGTTGCCGTTAAAGTGTTAACAGGCGATAACGAGATTATCACTATTAAAGTGTGTCGCGAAGTGGGATTAGAGCCAGGGATTCCATTGTTAGGAACTGAAATTGAAAAAATGGATGATAATCAGCTCAAAGTACAAATAGAACAACGCACAATCTTTGCTAAGTTAACGCCACTACAAAAATCACGTATTATTCGATTATTACAGGATAATGGTCATACGGTTGGGTTTTTAGGGGATGGGATTAATGATGCACCTGCACTGCGTGATGCCGATGTTGGTATTTCAGTGGACACAGCTACTGATATTGCTAAAGAGTCAGCCGATATCATTTTGCTTGAGAAAAGCTTACTTGTACTAGAAGAAGGTGTAATTTGTGGACGCGAAACGTTCGGTAATATTATGAAATACCTAAATATGACCGCAAGTTCTAACTTTGGTAACATCTTTTCTGTATTAGTGGCTAGTGCCTTTTTACCATTTTTACCCATGCTCGCGATTCATTTATTAATTCAAAACTTATTATATGATATTTCGCAATTATCATTACCTTGGGATAAGATGGATGAAGAGTTTTTACAAAAACCTCGAAAATGGGATGCGTTAAATATTAGACGCTTTATGATCTGGATTGGGCCAACATCGTCTATTTTTGATATTACCACTTATGCTCTTATGTGGTTTGTGTTTAGTGCGAATAGCATTGAAGCTCAGGCTTTATTCCATTCCGGTTGGTTTATAGAGGGGTTACTTTCCCAAACGCTTGTTGTTCATATGCTTAGAACGCAAAAAATTCCTTTTGTACAAAGCACAGCCGCTTTCCCTGTGATAGTGATGACATTATTTATTATGGCTATTGGTATTTATATACCTTTTTCACCGCTAGGGAGCCTAATTGGGCTTGAGCCTTTACCGTGGACATATTTTCCTTGGCTAATTGCAACGCTATTTAGTTACTGTTGTGTGGCTCAATTAATGAAACGTATTTATATAAAACGTTTTGGCCAATGGTTTTAAATTTATTATGTCAATATAAGTGATGTAAGTATTACATCACTTATATCATCAATTCAATTAAGCCATGTAAAGCCTAAATACTCGTCGTTTGGGACTATAAATACAAAGGTTGATTTTTTAAATAAAACCACTATATTATAAAATTAGATTATATAACAATAATAAGAAGGAAATATACATGAAGACACCACATAAAAATTCAATTATGCTAATTAAAAGCCGTAAACAGAAAAAAACACAAGAACAATTGGTGAAAAGTAGCTAATCATATCGTAGATAGTATTATAATAAACCCCAGAATTTGGGGTTTATTTTTTTAGTTCAACAATCGATGTATTCGAAACATAGATTCAATTTGCTAGTCAGACGCTTTTTTTAGTATTTCATAAAGTTCATCTTTTAATTTTAATTTTTGTTTTTTCAATGTTTCTAACATTTCAGTTGTATCGACAGCAATGCCTGATTCAATGTTTTTAATTTTTTGATCTAATTCATTATGCTCATCAAATAATTTTTGAAAGTGTAAATCAGTACTTTTTAATTTTGAGATTAACTCTCGATATTCAGGGAACATAGTAACTCCTTATTTCTACTCGATAAAATAATAATAATAGCAGTTATTGCTGTTTCAGCTTACAATATTCTTAGTTGTTTTAATAGCAATTTTTATGAGGATTAATCCATGAGTGAATCGATTGTTATTGCAAAAAGTGATAGTAAAGATTTGTCTATTCTTGCTTCAATGGCAAATCGACATGGTTTGATAACAGGTGCGACTGGAACAGGTAAAACCGTCACGTTGCAAAAAATGGCCGAGAGCTTTTCACAAATTGGTGTACCGGTTTTTTTAGCCGATGTTAAGGGTGATTTAACTGGTATTGGTGAAAAAGGGGTTTTGACGCCTAAATTACAAGCTCGCTTAGATAATATTCACGTTTCAAACTGGACCCCCGATTCCTGTCCTATGGAATTATGGGATGTTTTTGCTCAGAAGGGAATACCTGTTCGCAGTACTGTTTCTGATATCGGACCGATTCTGATAGCAAGATTATTGAACCTTAATGATACCCAAGCGGGCGTGTTACAGCTTATTTTTAAAATTGCTGATGATAACGGTTTACTTTTAATTGATTTTAAAGATCTACGTTCACTGATTCAGTTTATTGGCGATAACGCAAAAAAATTTACAACTCAATATGGTAATATCTCTGCATCCTCGATTGGTGCTATTCAGCGTAGTTTATTGACGCTTGAGCAACAAGGAGCAGAATTTTTCTTAGGTGAACCTATGCTTGAGATTGCAGATCTAATGCAAATCAATGATCAAGGGCGTGGTGTTGTAAATATTTTGTCTGCAGAAAAATTATATAATTCGCCAAAACTCTACTCGGTGTTTTTATTATGGCTATTATCAGAACTATTTGAGCATCTGCCCGAAGTTGGCGATCTTGAAAAGCCTAAACTTATTTTCTTTTTTGATGAAGCGCATCTACTATTTAATGATACTTCACCGGCATTACTCGAAAAAATAGAGCAAGTGGTGCGCTTAATTCGTTCTAAAGGCGTTGGGGTTTATTTTGCGACGCAAAATCCTACCGATATTCCCGATACAGTACTTGGTCAATTAGGTAATCGAGTGCAACATGCGTTACGTGCCTTTACCCCTAAAGATCAAAAGGCTGTTAAGGTTGCAGCTCAAACAATGCGAGCTAATCCAAGTTTTGATACAGAAAAAGCCATTATGGAACTTGGGGTTGGGGAAGCATTGATCTCGTTTCTCGATGAGAAAGGTCGCCCCAATATGGTAGAACGTGCATTTGTTATTGCACCCTGTTCACAAATGGGCCCTATGCCAGAAGATAAACAAGCCGCCATCATCCATGACTCACCATTCTATAAAAAATATTCGCAAACATTCGATCGAGAGTCTGCTTATGAAAAAATTCAGGCTGGTTTTAGCTTTAATAATTCAACTACCAACCAATTTGAATCTAAACAACAAGGTGATCAAACTGAAGCAAACCAACAAAACCATGGTGGCATAATGGATGTGCTGAGTTCTTTGATTTTTGGTAGCAAAGGACCAAAAGGCGGACAACACGATGGATTAGCACAGCAAGTCGTTAAAAGTGCAACCAGACAAGTTGTGAATCAAATTGGCAAACAAATTACCCGTGGGATTTTGGGTGGATTTAAAAAGTAACTAAACTAAAAACGATGATTGGTTACAATTAGAAAGCAAAATTAGGAGTATTTGCATGTTAAAGTTGTTTATTGAGTGGTATAAAAGGCGATTTAGTGATCCTCATGTTGTTTCATTAATGGCTGTGATCATTTTTCTTTTTTTTATCATCTATTTTTTCAATAAAATATTGTTACCGATTTTAATTGCTATCGTGCTTTCTTATTTACTCAATACACCTGTCAATTATCTGAATAAAAGAAAGGTCCCAAGAACATTAGCGGTTATCATTGTTTTACTTGTTTTTATTTTGATCGTTTTAGCAGGATTTATGATCTTAGTTCCGTTAGTTTGGCAACAAGGTGTGAGTCTTATTACCAATATTCCAAATATGTTGAATTTTACTAATAACTTTCTCACTTCATTGCCACAACATTATCCTGAATTGATTGATGTTGGGCTGTTTGATTCAATTATTCAAGGTATTACCAATAAGTTTGTACAAACAGGTAATTCGTTATTGCAGTTTTCAATAGTGTCGTTATTCGGGTTGGTATCGGTAGTTATTAATGCAGTACTGGTACCTATTATGATGTTTTTTCTATTAAAAGATAAAACTAAAATATGGGGATACTGTTCTAAAATTTTACCAAGAAATCGTAGCATTTTAAACCAAGTTGCTGCTGAAATGGATTTGCAAATATCTAATTATATTGTAGGTAATGTGTTACATATTATTATTTTAGCGGTGTGTGTTTATATTCCTTTTTGGTACTTTGGTTTAGATTATGGTTTATTGCTTGCAGTAATTGTTGGTCTTTCTGTTTTAGTGCCTTATATTGGTATTATTATTTCAAGTATTCCAGTTGTTTTAATTGCCCTTTTCCAATGGGGCATTAGTGCTGAATTTGGGTATTTGATTTTCTTTTATGTTTTAATCCAAGCATTAGATGGTAATTTGCTTGTGCCATGTCTATTTTCTGAAAAACTTAATCTTCATCCTTTAGTCATTATTGTCGCTGTAATAGTATTTGGTGGATTATGGGGATTTTGGGGAATATTTTTTGCTATACCTTTAGCGACGTTAGTCAAAGCTATTATTAATGCCTGGCCAAAAACCGAAGAATTAAATACTAATGAAGTAAAGCAAGAGAAAGCAGATTAATGATTTAATCTGCTTTTTAAATTATTGAGCGTGGTTTTTAAGATAATCTAAAACCACTTCGTGATGGTTGCTAGTTTTGAAATCTTCAAAGACTTTTTCAATCTTGCCATCTTTACTAATTAAAAAACTAATACGGTGTATGCCATCGTATTTTTTACCCATAAACTCTTTTTCACCCCACGTACCAAAAGCTTGGCAAACTTCATGATTTTCATCAGAAAGCAACGTAAAGTTTAATAATTCTTTTTCAGCAAAGCGTGATAATTTTTCTGGCTTATCAGTACTAATTCCAATTATCACCACATTGTATTTTTTAAACTCATCTATAGCGTCACGTAAATTACAGGCTTGTACTGTACAACCGGGTGTCATCGCCTTTGGATAAAAATAAATCAAAATACGTTGACCTTTAAAATCTTTCGAACTTATTAATTCTCCATCTTGATCTGGTAGCGAAAACTGAGGGGCTTTTTCACCTTCTTTTAGTGGATTAACCATATGTTTGTTACCTATGTTAATAGTTTAATATTTTCATTGATAGTAGTATTAATACTCTTTGTTTTTTTGTTTGCTAATGCTGCTAAAAAAACGCGTTGCTGCATCGATGGTTTTATTGATTTCTGTATTAGAATGCTTAAGTGACATAAATCCAGCTTCGAAGGCCGAAGGAGCGAAATAGATGCCTTCTTCGAGCATATAATGATAGAATTTTTTGAATAATTCAATATCACAATTCATTACATCTTGATAAGTGGTTACTTCATCAGCAGTTGTAAAAAATAATCCAAACATTGCGCCAACATGATTGACGACTAAAGGAATATCGTATTGTTTTGCTGCCGATAATAAGCCATTTGCTAGCATCGTTGTTTTTTCATCAAGATCATCATAAATACCGACATCGGTTAACTTGGTTAAGGTAGTAAATCCTGCTGCCATCGCTACCGGATTACCAGACAGTGTTCCTGCTTGGTAAATTGGTCCTGTCGGTGCAAGTTGATTCATTATTTCTGCACGACCACCAAATGCACCAACCGGCATTCCTCCACCAATAATTTTGCCTAAGCAAGTTAGATCTGGCGTTATACCATAATACTCTTGCGCACCACCAAGTGCTATTCTAAAACCAGTCATGACTTCATCAATAATTAATAAACTATTGTATTGATTACAAAGATCTCGAAGGCCTTGTAAAAATGCTTTGTTGGCGGGTATGCAGTTCATATTTCCTGCAACCGGTTCAACAATTATGGCGGCAATGTCATTAGGGTATTGTTCAAATTGTTTTTTTACTGATTCAAGACAATTATAATCACATACAAGTGTATGCTTAACAAAATCATTTGGAACACCTGGGGAAGTCGGATGACCAAATGTAAGCGCTCCAGAACCTGCTTTTACAAGTAAATAATCGGCATGTCCATGGTAGCAGCCTTCAAATTTGATAATTTTATCTCGACCGGTAAAACCTCGAGCAAGGCGAATAGCGCTCATTGTGGCTTCAGTTCCAGAATTCACCATTCGTAGCATTTCTATTGAAGGCATCAGCTCGGTGACAAGCGTCGCTAATTTAGTTTCAATCTCGGTTGGTGCGCCAAAACTTAATCCGTTGTGTACCGCATGGATAACGGCATTCGCAACATCTGGATCGTTATGACCCAAAATCATTGGCCCCCATGAACCAACATAATCGATGTAGGCCTTGTCATCGACATCATAAATATAAGCGCCATTGGCTCGCTCAATAAATAGCGGTGTACCCCCAACGCCATTAAATGCTCGAACCGGTGAATTAACGCCACCTGGCATAACCGATAAGGCTTGTTTGTAACATTTTTCAGATTTGAATTTATTTATCATAATCATGTTTTTTTGATAAAAATTTGTTGCAGTATTTATTCATAAAATGAACTTAAATTCAAGATGATTAGAATAAATTTATCGAATAGCAGTTTCCATTTTGTATTTTGTTGTAGCAAAGGTATATAATAACAACAATTAAATTAGGAGAAAAAAATGAGCGATGCTTTACCGATTAATTTTACAGATGCCGCTGCAAATAAAGTCAAATCATTAGTAACAGAAGAAGAAAACCCGAATCTTAAATTAAGGGTATATATAACTGGTGGGGGTTGTAGTGGCTTTCAATACGGTTTTACCTTTGATGAAAAAGTCAATGAAGATGATCTAGCCATCGAAAAAAATGGTGTTGCATTGGTGATTGATCCCATGAGCCTGCAATATCTTGTTGGTGGCACTATTGATTATGTTGAAGGCTTACAAGGTTCACGATTTGTTGTTGATAACCCGAACGCAACAACTACGTGTGGCTGTGGCTCATCGTTTAGTGTTTAAATTGTCATTATTCTTTATCCATTTTATTTTGTCAGGTTGAATTAAATAATGTTTAATGAGTAAAATTGTTCAATTTTGATGTAGAAGATTAAATATTCTTTAAAAATGTGACAAACATTGAGCAGTTGATCAATTATTTTGATTTTTTTGTTGACGTGAAAATTAAGATGGGTAAAATGCACAGCATTCAAAACGCACTTACATTTAAGTAATTAGTTTTGAGCCCGGGTGGTGAAATCGGTAGACACAAGGGATTTAAAATCCCTCGGCCTTTTTGGCCGTGCGAGTTCAAGTCTCGCCCCGGGCACCATTTAAAACACTTCTCATGCGGGAATAGCTCAGTTGGTAGAGCGCAACCTTGCCAAGGTTGAGGTCGCGAGTTCGAACCTCGTTTCCCGCTCCAAATATAAATTTTTATCGATTAAGCAAGCAATAAGCATAAATTAAAATAACACTTGGTATATTTCTTCTTTTATTTTAAGTGTTTAAAAAACAACTCAAATAAATTTAATGCTAATTTGATTATCAAACTGTAAGCCAGCGTAAAATTCCAATGAATGAAGTTTGGCTAATCGGTTGTTATCAGTCTCTGCTTATGTAAAATTTAGCAAGAAACTGATAATCTTATTGGTCAAAATCAATAGAAATATTTATGCCTGTGTATGATTAAACGTTAATAGATTATTGTTTATTTTTTTCGTTCATTAAAAACTTGATGAGCCGTCTTTAATGCACTGGTGACTTTAGGAAAGCCAACATAAGGCAAGCAATGCACACAAATATCTAAAACTTGTTCCTCTGTTAATCCGGCATTAAGTCCTCCGTGAATATGCATTTTTAATTCATCTTCAACACATCCTTGCGTGATTAACGAAGAAATGGTGATTAATTGTTTTTGTAGTAAAGATAAACTTTTTCTACTATAAATGTCACCATAAGCAAAATCACAGATATATTCATCAAATTTAGGTGCAAGTTGAGCATTTTGTGTTAGTCCATTTGCACCTAATTCACCGTATAGTTGTTCAATATTGTTAAGTCCGTTTTCATGTCTTGATTGAGTCATTTAAATACTCCTTTTAATCTTCATTATTTAATTGATGAGGGATTTTTTGTCGTTTTTATCATGTATGAAAGATTTTTAGCCATTTAATCGCTTAGCAGTTAGCTTAAGCCTACATATACTGAATACTGCTTAGCGCTATTTTATGTGTCTAAATCTATCATCGTATATCCATTTTATTTATTTTTTATGATCTATCGCAAGGTAATATTGATAAATTGCGATTTTGATGTTACAGATTTATGCAACCGCTAGTTTATATAAACTAAATGTTGTTTGTATTGGACAAAAGCTTAGAAGTTACCCTTTTTGGGTTACTGAAGATTTTTAATATCCTTATAGGGCGATGTACCAAACAGACGTTTATACTCCCGATTAAATTGCGTTTGGCTTTCATAACCGACCTCAAGTCCGGCACTATTAGCATGATAATTTTCTGACAACATTAAACGACGAGCTTCATAAAGACGTAACTGTTTTTGATATTGTAATGGGCTTAACGTGGTCACCTGTTTAAAATGACGATGAAAAGTCGCTAATGACATATTGGCTTTTTCGGCTAAAGCTTCAACAGTAATGGGTTGTTTATAGTGATTTTTTAGCCAATCAATTGTTGAAGCAATTTGATGGCTTTGTGTGCCTTTTGTATTGATAGAACGCAAGTGTTGCCCGAAAGGTCCAATAAGCAGTAAATAATGGATTTCTTTGATGATCATTGGGGCTAATATCGAAATTTGTTCAGGCTTATCAAGTAATTGGATCAATCGAAAAAAAGCGGTGAGTATGTCTAATTCAACTTTTTTTATACTAATTCCTTTGAAAGCAATGGCTTTAATATTGGCTAACTGTGGATACTCAGTGATGAGTTGGTTGATAATTTGCGTATTAAGGTATAAGGCAAGGGATAAAAACGGTTTTGTTTGCGATGCAATTGTTATAGAGTTTACTGCTGGAATATCAACTGAGGTAACGAGATAATCGCCTTCACCATAAATGTGTTGTTCGGTGCCAATTAACGAGCGTTTACTCCCTTGAATAATAATAGATACTAGTGGTTGGTAGAAGCAGTTTTCGTTATAATCTGTCATGTCACGGCGATAAATACCCAAACCATTTATCGCAGTAGGGTAGTCACCCGCAGTTTGAGCCCATCGTAACATATGTTGTTTTACTTGCTGATTTATTGTGGTCAGTTCACTGTTTAGATCGCTTCTTTTCATTAGATTTCCTTAACATTCACCCAAACATAGTGAGAACTATTTTAAAGCTTATCAGTAAAAATAATATTGTAACTGAAATTATTAGGCAAGAATTTAATAGAATTGTGTCTATTGATAATTAATTGATATGTTTATAGTAACGCATAGATAATCTTTAATTAACTAATGGGATTGTTATGAGAAAATTATCAATAACATTATTAATCACAACAATGATTGTGACTTGTTTTTCAATCCGAATTTACGCTAAGGAGAATAATGCTATGTCGCAAAAAGTGACCAAAAATGGTACACAGGCTTCCATCAAAGGCTCAGATAAATTTTTTACAGGTGATGTAAGAATCGATCCTCTATTTCCTGCTACGAGTCCATCTCGGACCTCTGGCGCTTATGTGACATTTGAACCCGGTGCTCGTTCAGCATGGCATACTCATCCATTAGGGCAAACTTTAGTCGTCACTTCCGGTGTTGGCTTTACTCAAGAATGGGGCGGTCCTATTGTCGAAATTCATCCTGGAGATGTAATTACTTGCCCACCGGGTGTAAAACATTGGCATGGTGCATCACCACACAATGCTATGACTCATCTTTCCGTGGTTGAGGAACTGGATGGTAAAAATGTTGAATGGTTAGAAAAAGTGACCGATGAACAATATTACGATAAAAAGTAATTATTGAGCAAATAGTGAAGTTAACTTATTCATTTGCATCATTAATCAATGTTTATACTATTAGTTTATACGTAATTTTTTAAGTATAAAAGTGACCGTATGGTAGTCACTTTTATTTTGCTTAGCTTGTTTTAGCAGGAAACACTATGCAAAAAATAGTTCGTGTCATTATTTCTTTTTTTATGATATGGAGTTTATCAACAATTTGTGAGGCATCAACTATGGATAACCATCAATTAACCGTAAAACAACAATTTATTATTCCTATTGCAGCCTTTACCGCTCAAGGTGATATGCCTAAGCTAAAAGTGTCATTAATAGAAGGATTAGATAATGGTTTAACGATAAACGAAATTAAAGAAGTACTTGTTCAAATGTATGCTTACACTGGCTTTCCGCGTAGTTTAAATGCTATTGGAACTTTTAAGCAACTTTTGGATAAGCGTCATCAAAACGGCATTAAGGATATGATGGGTAAAGAGCCTGATCCCTTACCCACTAATAAAACCAGTTTGCAGTTAGGTACCGAGATTCAGACTTATTTAGTCGGACAGCCTGTTTCTGGCGGCTTGATGGATTTTGCTCCTGCGATTAATCAGTTTTTAAAAGCTCACTTATTTGGTGATATTTTTGGACGTAATAATATTGATTATCAAAGCCGTGAAATTGCAACTATTGCTGCATTAGCGAGCCTTGGTGGTGTTGATAGTCAACTTCAATCACACATACATATGGCGATGAACATAGGTTTAACTCAAGCTCAAATCCGTGAAGTTAGAGATATATTACAATCTAAAGTTGGTAATGAGCAAGCTGATGTATTAGCTCAGGCATTCGTCAATGTTTTGAAATAAACAGGCGTTAAGGAGACAAATAATGAAGCAAAATTCACAAAAGGTTATTGTCATAACAGGTGCATCGAGTGGTATTGGTGAAGCTACAGCCAAGTTACTTGCAGCCCAAGGTAATAAAATTGTATTAGGCGCAAGGCGTAAAGATAAACTTGAGAAAATCGTTGCTGAGATCTCTTCTGCTGCTGGCATTGCGACTTATCAATTAACGGATGTGACAAAACGAAATGATGTTGATATGTTAGCGAAAAAAGCGCTGGATGAATATGGTCAAATTGATGTTTGGATCAATAATGCCGGTTTAATGCCACAATCGACTTTTGATAAATTAAAAGTCGATGAATGGGAAAAAATGATCGATGTTAATATTAAAGGAACTTTATATGGCATTGCAGCGGCATTATTACCGATGCGACAAAAGAAACAAGGTCATTTTATTAATATTTCATCTATAGCTGGGCATATAACTCATCCTGGCGGTGGTGTTTATAGTGCAACAAAATCTGCGGTGTTAGCTATTAGTGATAGTTTAAGACAAGAAGAAGCCTTGGCAAAGAGTAATATACGAGTCAGTGTAATATCACCCGGTGCAATTGCAACAGAGCTTACTCATACTATTACCGACCAAGATATTAAGCCCGCGATTGATAAACTTTATCAACAAGTCGCTATTGCCCCAGAACGCATTGCTCAAGTGATTGCTTTTACTATTAATTCACCTGTAGATACTACTTTGAATGAGATTATCATTCGTCCTAGTTGTCAGCAAGTTTAGCTAAGTAAACAGGCTATTTTTTGATATGGATTTTACGCTTTAATTAAAATTAAAAAGCGTAAAAATCCATATCGTTATATAAAAAGTTGGTTTGAATTCAATCCGATAGTTTATCGTCTTTTTTTAATAAAGGCATATAAACAAACAGCGCAGTGATCAAGATAAATGTTGCAAATGTATAAGCTTTGGATTGCCCGTTCATTTTATTAGCCCACATGGAAAAATATTCACCACCAATGACAGCAAAACCAAAGTACCAAATTAAAATGGCTAGCGTTGCACCGACTAAATAAATCACTTGTCCATTCACAAATCGAGATTTGTTGATGGATGCAAACATATAAAGCGAAGCAAATAGACAGACTAAACCGGTAAGTAATTCACCTATAATTATTACCCAATATCCAATTAAATGGAGCGTTGTATTACTGATCGCTCTAGACGTCATAGCAGGACTTCCCGAAAAAAATGGTTCCATCGTATCCATCGATAATACACTTTTTACAAAGGCATAATTAGTATTAAAATCAATAATATTGTCATATCCGACCAATACACAAAAAAAACCAACGGTAAAGGCAATTGTTGCTTTTAAAAGTTGTTGAATTCCAATTAAATTTAATAAATCTTTCACATCCAAACCTTTTTAATATTCAATAAAATTTGTCAATCACGTGCTGTTATTGACACCAGAACGTCACAATTTACACTTAGGTAATTGACAAATCAATACAAACAAATGATTTAGTGATAAGCCTGATATATACTCGAATTAATCAAAGAAATATTATCAGGTATTAAAAATAAAAAAACGAAGAGTTGAACGTTGATAGAAACATTTTAATAACAGCTAATGTTGCTATTTTTTTTATTTATTAGTAGCATGACTGGGCTCGCTTAGTCAAAATATTTTAACGTGAAACTATTTTTCTCAATCATGCAAATAGTAAAAGATGACTAGTGATGTTATTCGTTAAATCAGTCATTTTATTTTCAAATTAATTAGCAAGTTATACCTATCAAGTAAATCGATTTTAACCCATTAAAGATTAAGTAACTTTTATTTTTTTACATAATATTACAAAGTGTGTCTGGAGGTTAGGTATGTATTTATTAGAGATGGCCCCCAAGTTTTTGTTGGCCTTAGTCATTTTACTTATTTATGTCAAATTGTCTGGTAAAAGTCAAATTGCCCCTATGTCTCAGTTAGATCAGGTTGGGAGTATGGTCATTGGTGCGCTTGTTGGTGGTGCTTTACTTAGTCCAACTGTCTCTGCTTTACAAGCTTCTGGACTTGTCGCCATTTGGGCTGGATTATTAGTTTTAATTCGATTTATTAAATCAAAAAATTCACATTTAAGAGATGCGATTGATGGTACGCCTATTCGGTTAGTTAAAAATGGGAAGTTATTAACCGATAACTTTATCAAAGCCAATTTACCCGTTAGAGATTTTGAAACCTTAATCAATATACAGGGAATTTGTACTTTTACTGAATTAAAACATGTCTGGTACGAATTGAATGGATCATTAACTATTATCAAAAACGGTGAAAAAGATATCGCCGTACTTGTGATTGAGGAAGGAAAAATAAGCCAAGAAAACTTGAAAGAATTAAATAAAAACGAAGATTGGGTTGAAGAGGAAATTAAGAAACAGGGTTATGAAAAATCAGAAGACATTTTCTGTGCTGAATGGTTTGATAATAAATTAATTATTTATCCTTACGATAAAGTAAATAAATAAGCATAATTTATTGATTTTATTTTATAAATAGGTGGATAAATAACTATCCACCTTAATAAATTCTAACGTAATTGGCTATCTTTACTACCACGTCGATTATATAAATTTGCCGTCTTAGCTAAAGTTTTATCTATATTTTGCTGGCAAACTAAGCAATATTGAACCCCCGGTAAAGCTAATTGCCGTGCTTCGGGTATAGGATCACCACATTCAATACAAAAATGAGCACTTTCTAAACCTTGATTTAATTGACGCCTTGCGTTTTCTATTGCATCTGCAATAGTACCTTCAATTTGTTGATTAACTGCATCATCCGATGCCCAGCCACTTGCCATGATGGAATTCCCCCCTTACAACTCAATATGGTGATAATTTAATCATTTTCAAGTAAAAAAAAGTGATTAATAATAGAGATGTTTGCAGTAATGGTGGTATTATGTAACTGGCAACGCTTTTAATTAATATCGTTTAATTGGAGGTTTATATGCAACAATATGAACAAGCAACTTTTGCAGGTGGTTGTTTTTGGTGTATGGTAAAACCTTTTGATAAATATGAAGGTGTAATTGATGTGGTGTCAGGATACACGGGGGGGCAAGTAGCTAATCCTACTTATCAACAAGTTTGTCAAGGTGATACAGGTCATACCGAAGCGGTTTTAATCACTTTTGATCCGAAAAAAATTAGCTATAAAACGTTGTTGAATATTTTTTGGCAACAAATTGATCCAACTGATGCAGGCGGTCAATTTGCTGACAGAGGCGATTCTTATCGTCCCGTTATTTTTTATCATAATGAATTTCAGCATAAACTCGCGCTAGAATCTAAACAGGCATTGGAAGACAGTCACCGATTTTCTAGTCCTATTCAAGTAAAGATAGAACCTGCTGTCGTATTTTATCCAGCAGAAGAGTATCATCAAAACTACTATAAAAAACAATCACAACATTATGACCGTTATTATCAACTCTCTGGACGTTCTCACTTTATATCCAAACATTGGTTAGATAAAAACAGTCCAAAGGTAAATAAATAATGCAAAATTATCCTCAATATAGTGCTTGTCAAAAATGGAACCATTGGCTATCTGCGATATTGGTTTGTATGGTGGTATCACTGTTACTATTTAAAATCACTTTGTCGCAATTTTTAGGCGGAATGTTTTCTATTTATTTACTGCATAAATCTTTTGGCGTAGTGGTATTTTTATTGACGATTTGGCGCATTTATATCAACATCAAACAGGGCGTACCTAATGTTTTGCCCTATGATAAAAAATTACAACGAATTTTGTCAAAATCAATACAAGGATTTATCTATATTTTATTGCTTTTAATTCCATTGTCGGGGTATTTGATGAGTAGTCATGATCTTAATGTTTTTGGGGTCATCTCAATTCCTGCTATCGATATGCCAAACGCGGGGTATATGTTTTTTCATCGTGCTCATCTGTTAGGTTGCTATTTGTTAGCAATATTTTTGGTTTTACATATTGCAGGAGCCTTGTATCATTATTTCGGGATGAGAGATAAAGTATTACAATCGATGCTGTAAAGCCAATTTTTACCATTAATTGATGTTTAACTCTTTAAAATAGTTAGGTGCATTATGAATAAGTTAATGAAAGAAAAAGCAGTGTCAGCATTGAGTCCGATGCAATATTATGTTACTCAACAAAATGGTACTGAGCCGCCTTTTGAAAATGAATTCAATGCAAATCACCAAGATGGTTTATATGTCGATATAGTCTCGGGAGAGCCATTATTTACCTCCTTAGATAAATTTGATTCTGGTTGTGGTTGGCCAAGTTTTAGTAAACCGATTGATAACAAAAGCATTATTGAAAAACTAGATCAAAGTCATGGCATGCATCGTACTGAAGTGCGTTCACTAAAAGCCGATTCCCATCTTGGTCATGTTTTTGAGGATGGTCCTAAAGCATTAGGAGGATTACGCTATTGTATCAATTCTGCCGCTTTACGCTTTATACCGAAAGAACAACTTCAAGCAGCAGGTTATGGTCAATACTTACCGCTTTTTGAGTAATTTGAATAATTTTAATCCTATCATCGTATCGACGATTGGTAGGATTTTCAGCTTTTTTCTAAACGCTCTCACTGGTTTCGACTATACTTTAATGACATATGTGAATAGGAAAGCTTAATTCTGAAATAGAATTATCCTGTTAACTTTTGGATTAAATATTGACTGATATCAAGATAAATATTTTTAGCGCAATGCTGATGAGTTTTTGGCTTAATAATTTTTTGTTTTTAGTAATTAGGTAGAAGCAAAGTTATGATATTTAATCTTTCTTTATGACAAACTACATTGAGATGATTAAAATAGAGATAAAAAGCTTAATTATTTTGCCTACGTGTTTACTGAATGATGCGCAAAAATAATTTTTAAAATACTTGTTATCTCTATCATTAAGGATGAACAATATAAAAATTGCTAGCTAATTCTTACGTTTAAATAAAACATAGCTGATAATTAAAAAAACTAAACTGGTTAACATTGATCCTATCACAGGATAGATACCCATAACGATACTTGCTTGTGCAAAAAGATTATCGGCAATATAGAAGATAAATCCAAAACTTATCCCAATGATGACACGTACTCCCATCGATACGCTACGTAAAGGCCCAAAAATAAACGAAAGTGCTAATAACATCATGACTGCAACAGAAATCGGTTTAATAAGTTTTTTCCAGAAAAGTAGATCATAATATTTAGTGTCTTGACCTGAACTTTTTAAATATTGGGCGTATTGGTAAAGTCCAGAAGCAGATAGTGAATCAGGATCGAAAGCAACAATATTAAGTTTGTCTGGTGTGATGTTTGTTTTCCATGGCATCGATACCATATTATTACCAATTATTTTGTTTGGTTGGTTTAGTTCATTTCTTTCAATTTGCAATAAAGTCCATATGTTATCCTTAAATACAGCACTTTCGGCATGAGTAATTGATAATAATTTATTATTATCTACTGAATAAATATCAATATTAGAGATGGAGTTATCATTATTGACATGGCCGATAAATACATAATCGTTGCCATCTTTTGCCCACAGACCATTTTGTTGTGCCATTAATGAATTTCCATATAATTTTTCAGATCGCATATTACGAGCAGTTTGTTCACTCACGGGAGCAACCCATTCACCAATCGCCATTGTTAAAATCACTAATGGTAATGCTGTTTTCATCACGGCTAATGCTATTTTAAAACGACTAAATCCAGACGTTTCCATGACAATTAGCTCACTACGAGACGCTAATATACCTAAACCTATTAATGCACCTAGTAATGCAGCCATAGGGAAAAAAATCTCTAAATCTTTTGGTACCATTAATAAAGAATAGATACCCACAGCAAAAGCATCATAGTCAACTTTTATTTTTCTTAATTGGTCGATAAAACGTATAATGCCCGATAAGCTAATTAATAAAAATAGGCAAATACCAATTGTGCTTAAAATAGTTTTACCAATATAGCGATCTAAAATCGAAAACATCCTTTTTCTCCTTTATGATGCAATATATTTTAAACGAAGTTTACGCATAAATAAGTTATCCCAACAGTTTAAAAACAAAGCTATTATAAAATAAATTAAATTAATGATATAAAACCATAAGGCGGGATCTAATCGACCTTTACCGGCATTTGCTTTAATAGAGCTTGCTAATAGAAAATAAATCAAATACAGCAATAGGGCGGGTAAAATTTGTGCCAAGCGACCTTGCCTAGGGTTAGAAACACTTAGCGGTATAACTAAAAATGCCATAAGTGGGACAGAAATAATAAGTGTTAGTCGCCAATAAAATTCAGCTTCTGCTTTCAGTGTTTTAGTTTGGATTAAATTTGTTAAACTCAATTGTTGGACATCGGTTTTTTCATCATCAATAGAATCCAGCTCTTTGGGCTTTATAATGCCTAAATAATTATGAAAATTTGATATCCGAAAATCTTTTAACTGCGCCGTACCTTCATAACGATTGGCATCTTCTAATGTAATAATCTGGTTACCATCATCATCATGACCGGTTTTACCTTTATTAGCAATAATAATTGAAGGTCGTTGGTTGTTCTTAGGATTGATTTGTGCAATAAATACTTTATCTAAGGCATTATTATTGACGCTGTTGATATAAATGACTGAATTACCATCTGGTGTTTGTTGGAATTGACCCGCTAAAAGCCCCGCTAAACTAGGATTAATTTTAGCATTTTCAATTAATTGATCTTGTTTAAGACTCGACCAAGGCCCAAACCAAAGGCAGTTTATTGAGGTTAATGCACAAGTCAATATACATAGAAAAAATACAACTTGATAGGTTAAATTCTTTTTTACACCACAAGCTTGCATAGCAACCATTTCACTATCAGAATACAACCGGCCAAAAGTCACTAAAATGCCAAGAAAAAGACTCAAAGGTAAAATTAAATCGGCCATATTAGAAATACCTAAAACCAGTAAAGGCATAATCAAATCACGTGGAATATTGCCCTCAATAGCACTGGATAATATTCTAATTAATTTTTGTGAAAAGAAAATTAATAACAAAATAAACAGTATTGCCCCTTGTGTTTTTAATGTTTCTTTAACTAAATATCGACGAATTATCACATTTAACCTATCTAAACGTTTCTATAAATTTGCCTATTATAATCTGATTTGTTTTGTTTAGTTATCTTTTTGTTGCTATCCCCAAATGAACCGATAAAATATTAGTAATCACAACGAATATAATATAAGAGAATCCTTATGGAAATTTTAATTAAAAATAGCCTTACTATCACAGATCAAAAATCAGAATGTTTAGTTATTGCTGTTAACGACGACAAAACTAAGTCTGCAATATTGAAAGAAGTTGATGATGCTACTAATGGTTTTATTCAGCAATTAATTAAATCAGAAGATATCAGCGGTGAACTGGGTAAAACGGCATTTTTATATTCTGGTTCAAATAATTTAAAACAAAAATTATTATTTGTTGGATGTGGTAAATTAAAAGAGTTCGATTTAGCTCGAGCTAAAACTACAATTAAAGCCGTTATTACAACATTAATTGAAAAGAAAGTTAAAAATATTAGTTGGGATTTATTAACGATTTGCTCAGCCATTAATCACGATATCGTTAAGCAATTACCCCAAATTATTAACGATATAACTTATAATTTTGATCAATTCAAATCAAAAAAATCTCCATTACCAAGTTTAAATAAAATAACATTAGTATCCAGTGATAAAAAACAGCTTAAATCTATTACAAATTATTTAGTACAAGGTCAAATTATTGCAGAAGCGGTTAATGCAACTAAAACAATTGCCAATATGCCATCTAATGTATGCAATGCCCAATATTTAGCTGAACAAGGTAAAAAATTGGGTAAAAAGCACACATCTTTAAACGTGTCGTGCCTAGGCGAAAAAGAGTTAGCTAAATTAAATATGAATGCTTATTTAGCGGTAGGTCGCGGTTCAGAGAACGAATCAATTATGACCGTTATTGAATACAACGGTGCCAAAGACAAAAATGCTCAACCTTATGTTTTAGTTGGTAAAGGATTAACATTTGATTCAGGTGGCATTTCAATTAAACCCGCTGCCGGTATGGACGAAATGAAGTACGACATGTGTGGTGCAGCAACTGTTTATGGGGTGATGCAAGCCGTAGCCGAGCTAGCACTACCTATTAATGTAGTTGGTGTCATGGCGGGTTGTGAAAATATGCCAGATGGTAATGCTTACCGCCCTGGGGACATTTTAACCACTATGTCAGGTATCACGGTTGAAGTGATTAATACCGATGCAGAAGGTCGTTTGGTGTTATGTGATGTACTAACCTATGTTGAAAAATATCAACCTAAAGCTGTTATCGATATTGCAACATTAACTGGGGCTTGTATTATTGCTTTAGGCCATCATTATACTGGTGTGATGGGTAATAATGAACAATTAGTTGCTCAATTAGTTACTGCATCAAATAACGTTGATGATAAAGCTTGGGCGTTGCCAATTGATAATAATTTCCAAGATCAAATTAAATCAACGTGTGCTGATATTGTGAATGCTGCTGGTCGCGATGGTGGGACGATTACTGCTGCATGTTTTTTGTCTCGATTCACTGAAAAATATCAATGGGCGCATTTAGATATAGCAGGAACCGCTTGGAAATCTGGCGCGAGTAAAGGTGCGACTGGTCGACCGGTGGCGATGTTAGTTGAATATTTAATGGCTCAGTAAATTCATTTTATTATGAAAAAAGTCATTTTCTATCTTTTACAAAACCAGACACAAGCAGATCAATCAGGTATTTTATATCATGAAAAACTTGCTTGTGAAAAAATTGTTGAAGCATATCAAAACAATCAACGTATACTTGTAACTTGTCATGATCAGACGCAAGCAGAGAGAATTGATGAGTATCTTTGGCAATTAGATACAGATAATTTTGTACCCCATAATTTAGCAGGTGAAGGCATGAAAGGCGGATCACCTGTTGAAATTTGTTGGCCGCAAAAGCGCAGTAATGGTAATCGACAAATCTTAATTAACTTGCAAGAGCAATTTCCTGATTTTTCTGCTGTTTACCATAATATTATAGATTTTGTTCCGGTTGATGAGCGATTAAAATCGCTTGCACGAGAAAGATACAAATCTTATAAAGATGCGGGGTTTAATTTGAAAACTATCCCTGTGTTATGTGAATAAAAAATACTGAGTTAACTCGTTAAACTATATAAAAAATTGGGTAATTAACATCACTAATTCGCGTTTTGTATTGATGAAAATTTAATACTTTTTTACTATCATCTATTTGTTATTCTGTCATTTTATATAAGAAAATGACAGATGTTTATTATCTTTTTATTTTGTTTACTCTCCGTTATTTTGGTGAAGATTGATAATGATTGAAGTTAACAAATCTTAACAAATATCTCAGATTTCTTGTTGCTCAGCCATCTTCAGTTATTTATACTTTAGCAGATTTTTAATCTTAATTAAAAATTAATAAAAAAAAGTAAATAAAATAGAAAAGGATATGCTAATATGTTAAAATATAAGGGATTAGAGGTCAGCCAGCCAGCCAGCCAGCCAGCCAGCCAATAATTCATCAATACTTGGCAACTTTTTAAAAAATAAAAATCTATTATTATTTTTAAGTCTATTTACTTTTATCAATCACACTTCGGCTTTGTCAGCAAAATCGGTTAATGCAATTAAAGGTAATGCCCCTTATATATCATTCAACGGCTTAACCAAAGCAACTGATATTACCCCTCTTTTAAGAATAATATTGCCCGATGGCACAAAAGTCGCGCCTGATAATGATGTCTCAACCTCATCAAATCCTATTC
Source organism: Gilliamella sp. B3783 (assembly GCF_026536125.1). Classification (NCBI taxonomy): domain Bacteria; kingdom Pseudomonadati; phylum Pseudomonadota; class Gammaproteobacteria; order Orbales; family Orbaceae; genus Gilliamella; species Gilliamella sp. B3783. The sequence continues at coordinate 305,539 of NZ_JAFNOU010000001.1, read as the reverse complement.
AGCTTGTCACAGCTAAAGCAAAGTTTTCTGATATTAAAACGTTTGTTTCACCTCCTAATGAAAACTCAAGTTATCCACAACAGTCATTAACACAGATTATTACTGCATCGAATTACTGGGGGGACAGAGATGGTGATGGTCAACCAGCGGTTACTGGGAATATAGCGTTAAATTGGTATGATTATGAGGGAAATAACATAACTGATTTTGTAAAAAGTAATTTCAATAGTGAATTAGAAGGCTGTAATGCACCTTACCAGTTGACGCTATCTACACCCGTAGTTGGGTTTATATCAACACAATATGGCATACCAAATACTAGTATGTTTCAAGGTGGAAGTAAAAGTTATTATCTTTATCCGAACGTTGATTCACTTGCAAAATTTTGCTATGCAAAACCCAATTTAGCGAGCGAAGAAGATGTTGGAGATAATTGGAAGTATGGAAAAGGATTTTATTCTTATGATCCTAACAATCCACAAAATAACTTTCCAACAACGGGATCAAATAATTTATTTTTTGATTTGAAAGTTGCTGGATTATCTGCTGATGAACTAATAAATATCAATGGGAGTAGCGTTGGACAAGTGTCTGGTAGTGGTGTGAGTTTAAGTTTGAGTAATTATGGCGGTTTATTGCGTGTAACCCTAAAAGGTCCATCTTTATCGAGTAATGGTGGCGTATTTACACCTTCCACATTTAGATTATATGCGAATAGAGATAAATCTATCGTTTTTTATACCTTTACGATATCGCGCTGGTATATTGGTATTCCTGGTGCCTCAGGGGGTTATTTGAATTCAGAAAATAGATGTAACTCATTAAATGGAGGTTACCGATTACCAGGGGTTTTGGATTTGACCAATTCGAATCGAGTAACCGATGGAAGTGGTAATAATATTAATTGGAATAATGGCGTACCGGGTGTGAAAGAAGTAGATCGACGATTAATTAGTTACCGAAATAGTAGTGGACAGTGGATGGGTGGATTATTTTCTGAATGGGGAAGTGTAACGAATGATTATTATGTTGGTAGTGATTGGGATAATTATCATGATCCCTATTTTGGAGGTGCTTATTATTGGACATCGGATTTAAGAAGTGATCAAAATCATTATGTTGTGGATGCAAGAAATGGCGTTATAGGTAATCGAGGTGATGAAGAGCCTAATTATTTAACAGGATGCGTAACGCCGTAATTATTTTTTATTTAAATTGTATAATTAGCTTAAAATAAAGGCTCTATTTATAAAGTTATAATGGCAAACCTAATATCGTTTTACGATATTAGGTTTGCCAATTTTTTTAGCTTAAAAAATAACCTAAATTAGTGGTTTTATTTGACAAAATATCAAAGAATAACTAGCAACTCAATGCCATATCATTCAATTAGATAGTGATTGAAATTTTATTAGAGTCGATTATATCAATCGCATTGAATATTAAGGCGATTCAGTTATAATGCAGATCATTTTAAAATTGATGTATTTATATGATTATTGGTTTTATTGGAGCAGGTAAAGTTGGGTGCACACTAGCGAAATATTTTAGTTTATCTGGTTTGCAAGTTGCAGGCTTTTATAGCCGAACTTATGAACATGCCAAACAAGCAAGTGATTTTACTCAATCTTATGCCTATTCATCTTTAGCTGATTTAGTGAATGATTGCGATTGTTTATTGGTGACAGTAGCTGATGGTCAAATTGCTTCTGTTTGGCATGATTTATGTCAATTACCTATTACCAATAAATGGATTGGCCATTGTAGTGGCTTATTGACATCACACATATTTCAGCAAAATAAAGTTGTGCATCCATTTGCTTTTTCATTACACCCTTTATACGCTATTTATGATAAGTTCGATTGCTATAATGCTATGTCGGACGTCTCTTTTACACTCGAAGCAAATAAAGCTATTATCGACCAATTACAACGTTTTTTAGCGCTATTACCTAATCGCTTGGCAATTCTTTCAGCAAATAAAAAGCCACTATATCATGCTGCTTGTGTCATGCTAAGTAATCAAGTGCTAGCTCTGGTACAAATAGGTGTAGATTTACTTAATCAATGTGGATTAGATAAAGAGTTTAGTGAACAAGCTTGGCATCCTCTATTTCTTGGTAATGCTAACAACATTTGTAAAGCGGGTGTCATTGATGCATTAACTGGACCTGTAGAGCGTAACGATATTGAAACCATTAAGCAACATATGATGGCAATGCCAAATGAGCTCAAACCAATTTATCAACAATTATCGACTATTTTGCTTAATATTAGTCGACAAAAACATCCCAATAAGGACTATCGACAATTAGAATTGGAGTTGTTACCTTGAAAAATACTATCCTTACTTTACAAAAATATAAACAAAACAAACAAAAAATTACGATGTTGACAGCTTATGACTATACTACCGCAAAACTAATGGATGAAAGTGGTGTTGATTGTCTGTTAGTTGGAGACTCCCTAGGCATGGTTATGCTTGGATATGATAGCACTGTATCGGTCACCATGGAGGATATGATTCATCATTCAAAAGCTGTTGCTAGAGCGGCTAAAACGGCTTTAGTTGTAACCGATTTACCGTTTATGTCTTACCATGCTTCTGTTTATGATGCAGTGTATAATGCTGGTCGATTGATTCAAGAAGGCAATGCTCAAGCCGTTAAACTTGAAGGTGGGCAGGCTTTTTGCGAACATATCAAAATGATAGCGCAAGCTTCTATACCGGTTATTGCTCATATTGGCTTAATGCCACAATCAGTATTAGCATTGGGTGGTTACAAAGTACAAGGTAAAAATTACCAAGCAGCGAAAGCGATTATTTTAGATGCTTTAGCTGTTGAACAGGCAGGTGCTGCGGCAATTTTACTCGAATGTGTACCTGCCGATTTAGCTAAATTCATAACTGAACTTGTTAGCGTTCCTACTATTGGGATTGGTGCAGGTCATGGTTGTGATGGGCAAGTTTTAGTCTATCAAGATATGTTATCTATGTATGATGGTGTATCGTCCAAATTTGTTAAATCTTTTGCCCCAATGGGGGACCAAATGAAACAGGCATTTGCGGATTATTGCCAAGAAGTTAAACAGCAACAATTCCCTGCACCTATTCATGAGTTTGCTATTGATGATGAGATCATGACTAAACTCAAATCTGAATTTTCAAACTAGCTTGGAAGAATAATAAACATGAAAGTTATAACCACTATCGATGAAGTCCGCGATCAGGTTAAAGCTTGGCGTAACAATGGCGAAAGTATTGGTTTAGTGCCGACCATGGGATATCTGCATGAAGGTCATCAAAGCTTAATGGCTAGCGCTAAAAAAGATAATCAAAGAGTGATTGTTACAATATTCGTTAATCCAATGCAGTTTGGTCCTAAAGAGGACCTAGCTAGCTATCCGCGTGATTTAGAAAGAGATAAAAAAGCCTGTCAGCAAATGGGCGTTGATTTGATTTTTTGTCCGTCTGCCGATGAAATATATGACGCGAATTTCAATAGCTATGTCAATGTTAATGGTTTAACTGATGCGCTTTGTGGAAAAAAGCGACCGGGACATTTTAAAGGTGTTTGTACGGTTGTCACCAAACTATTTAATATTACTCAACCTGATCGCGCCTATTTTGGACAAAAAGATGCGCAACAATTAGCCGTCATTCAACGAATGGTTCAAGATTTCAATATTCCCATCGAAATTATTGGTTGTCCGATTGTGCGTGAAAGTGATGGATTGGCTAAGAGTTCGCGCAATAGCTATTTGTCTGATAATGAGCGCAAAGCAGCCGTTTGTCTTTATCAATCGATAGAACTTGCTAATACTATGATCGCTCAAGGGGAAAGATCAGTAGCGACCATTCTTAGCGCGATGCAATTACTTATTGAACAACAGTCACTTGCTAAAATTGATTATATTGAATTTGTCGATCTTAGTTCATTAAAACCCGTATCGCAGTTAACACAAGATACACTATGCGCTTTAGCGGTTTATATTGGTAAAACTCGATTGATCGATAATTTTATTTATCATCATTAACAATCAATTTATTAATATAAAAGATCGCTTATCGACCGGCGATCTTTTTTTAACATATTCTACCCGTCTCGGAAAATCGATTTAATCAACGACTTTATTCGTATAGCAATTTATTGTTATGTCTTTTTACTGTAGAATAATAGCCATTTTTATGCCTTGAATTAGGATTGATGCCTTTATTATGAAAAATACGACTTATAATCCACAAGAAATCGAACAACCTATCTATCAACATTGGGAAGAAAGTGGTTACTTTAAGCCTAATGGTGACAAATCTCAGCCTAGCTATTGCATTGCTATTCCACCACCAAACGTAACGGGTAGTTTGCATATGGGACATGCATTTCAACAGACCATTATGGATGCACTAATTCGCTATCACCGTATGCAAGGTAATAACACGCTTTGGCAATCAGGTACTGACCATGCAGGTATTGCTACCCAAATGGTGGTAGAACGTAAAATTGCCGCTGAAGAAAATAAAACTCGCCATGATTATGGTCGAGATGCCTTTATCGAAAAAATTTGGCAATGGAAAGCCGAATCAGGTGGTAGCATTACTAAACAGATGCGACGTTTAGGGGATTCGGTTGATTGGGATCGTGAACGTTTTACGATGGATGAAGGCCTTTCTAATGCAGTTAAAGAGGTTTTTGTAAGACTTTATCAAGAAGATTTGATTTATCGCGGTAAACGCTTAGTGAATTGGGACCCAAAATTACGCACGGCAATTTCAGATCTTGAAGTTGAAAATCGTGAAGTTAAAGGTTCAATGTGGCATTTGCGCTACCCATTAGCGGATGGTGCAAAAACGGCAGATGGTAAAGATTATCTTGTTGTCGCAACCACTCGTCCTGAAACACTATTTGGTGATACTGGGGTGGCGGTTAATCCTGAAGATCTTCGTTATAAAGATCTCATTGGTAAATTTGTTATATTACCTTTTGTCAATCGTCGTATTCCTATTGTTGGGGATGAACATGCGGATATGACAAAAGGTACGGGTTGTGTAAAAATTACGCCTGCTCATGACTTTAATGACTATGAAGTAGGGCGTCGTCATCAACTACCGATGATTAATATCTTTACCTTTGATGGTGAGATTCGTACGCAAGCAGAAGTATTTGATACTAATGGTGAGTCAAGCACCGCTTACTCAACTGATATTCCGACACAATTCCAAAATTTAGAACGCTTTGCTGCACGTAAATTAGTTGTTGCAGAGTGTGAAGTTCAAGGTATTTTAGAAAAAATTGAACCACATGATCTCACCATTCCTTACGGCGATCGTGGTGGCGTGGTCATTGAACCAATGTTAACCGATCAGTGGTATGTTCGCGCTAAAGTCTTAGCTGAACCAGCAATAGCTGCTGTAAAAAATGGCGATATTCAATTTGTACCTAAACAGTACGAAAACATGTATTTTTCATGGATGAATGACATCCAAGATTGGTGTATTTCGCGCCAATTATGGTGGGGGCACCGAATTCCGGCTTGGTATGATAATCAAGGTAATGTCTATGTTGGTCGTGACGAAGCTGAAGTTCGCCGTGAAAACGGTCTATCTGCTGATATCGAGTTATCACAAGATGATGATGTACTTGATACTTGGTTCTCATCAGCGCTGTGGACATTCTCAACCTTAGGTTGGCCAGAAAAGACCGATGATTTAGCGACTTTCCATCCAACTAATGTTCTTGTAACTGGTTTTGATATCATCTTCTTCTGGGTCGCAAGAATGATTATGATGACGATGCATTTCATCAAAGATGAACATGGCAAACCTCAAGTACCTTTTAAAACAGTTTATGTAACTGGCTTGATTCGTGATGAAGAAGGGCAGAAAATGTCAAAATCTAAAGGGAATGTTATTGATCCTTTAGATATGATTGATGGGATATCACTTGCCGATTTATTAGAAAAACGTACTGGTAACATGATGCAACCACAGCTTGCTGAAAAAATTGCCAAACGTACTGAAAAACAGTTTCCTAATGGCATTGAAGCCCATGGTACCGATGCATTACGTTTTACTTTAGCGGCACTGGCGTCCACTGGTCGTGATATTAATTGGGATCTAAAACGTTTAGAAGGTTATCGTAATTTCTGTAATAAACTATGGAATGCTAGCCGTTATGTATTAATGAACACTCAAGATCACGATTGTGGATTTAAAGGTGGTGTTTTAGAGTATTCATTAGCTGATAAATGGATCTTAGCGGAGTTTAATCAAACGGTGAAAACATACCGCGAAGCATTTGATACTTATCGTTTCGATTTAGCGGCTAATATCTTATATGAATTTACTTGGAATCAGTTCTGTGACTGGTATTTGGAGTTAACCAAATCAGTAATAGCTAATGGCGAGCAAAATCAACAACGAGCAGCTCGTCATACGTTAGTAACAGTCCTTGAAGCACTCTTGCGTTTGGCTCATCCAATCATTCCATTCATAACTGAAGCTATTTGGCAAAGTGTAAAACCATTAATGGTCATCAAAGCAGATACTATTATGTTACAACCAATGCCTGCCTTTGATAGCAAATTAGCTGATAATGAAGCAGTTGCTGATATCAATTGGATTAAAGATGCCGTTATCGCTGTTCGCAATATTCGTGCTGAAATGAATATTGCACCAAGCAAACCGTTACAATTATTGATCAGAAAAGCATCGCCGACTGTGCATCGCATTATTAGTGACAATGTCACCTTTATAGAGTCTTTAGCAAGATTATCCGAAATTGTCTTGTTAGATGAAGGTGAGGCAGGGCCATTATCGGTAACCAAATTGGTTGATGGTGCAGAGTTACTTATTCCAATGGCTGGTTTGATCAATAAAGATGATGAGCTAGCTCGTCTTGAAAAAGAAATAGCTCGCATTGAAGGCGAAATTGCACGTATTGATAACAAGCTTTCCAATGCCAGCTTTGTTGATAAAGCACCAGCAGCTGTAGTGGCTAAAGAGAAAGAAAAACAACAAGGCTATGTGGCTGACAAAGCTAAATTACAAGAGCAGTATGAAGCAATAAAAAGTCTTTAGTTTGAAAAAAAAACTCTCGTTGTTACGAGAGTTTTTTTAGACCTGATAATATTAGAATTTATAACCAACACCAATCATGGCAACCCATGGATCAAGTTTATACTTGGCCGTTACTTTGGTATCACCTAAATGAGTTTTAGCTTTAGTTTCAATATCGATATAACGTAATTGAGCATTGATAAGCCAATTTTCAGTAATGTTATAATCAGTACCAACTTGCGCAGCTAATCCCCAAGAGCTATCCAAATCTAAACCATGAAAACCTGCATTTTTAGCATCGCCACTCAGTTTTTCATCAAAGAAGAAAGTATAGTTAACGCCTAATCCCACATAAGGTTGGAACTCATAGCTACTATCAAGTGGGTAAAATACAGCACTTAATGTTGGTGGTAAATGCTTAATTTTACCAAGATGAGCACCCGCTAAACCAGTAGAGTTGCCCCCTCCAAGTTTTACACGATGACTAAATGGGGTTGCGGCGAGTAGTTCAATACCAAGATTATCAGTCACCATATACTGAAAGTTTAAACCAAGCTGTGTGTCCTTATCTGCCTTAGCTTTTAAATCACTTTTGGCTCCGCCTACTTTAACATGATCACTTGAATCTTTTGGGTGAACGTAAACAGGACCACCACGGACGATGATTTCATTTGCATGATGTGCATAAGCCATAGAACTTGCTAAACCCATTGACATGAGCATTGCAATAGAAGATATTTTCATTTTTGCCTCCTCGTTTTACTTCTAATCCATAATTTATAAATATGCAAAAAATGGAATTTTATTTAATGTTTTTCAGATTTTATGTCTAAAATTATTTTATTAGTATAACTCTTTTAATATTAAAAAAATATCATAATAAATTTGATAATTCTGCAATTTAGTTCACATTTTAAAAAAATGCCAATCATAATTTGCATTGTTTATTAAGTTTATATACAATAGCTCCAATTCTTTCGTGGGTTGTTAGCTCAGTCGGTAGAGCAGTTGACTCTTAATCAATTGGTCGCGGGTTCGATCCCCTCACAACCCACCATTCCTTAATTCATCCAAATTCAAAAACGTTTAAAAAATCTTTATATAACAAGCTTTCTAGCTGATTTACTGTTTAACTAAGTTCAAGAAGATTTAGCGAAATTCAAACTTTTATGTTATATATTATGTTATACGCTCAAATATAGCTTAAATTCGTATAACATCGTCAAGATTTTAAAACCTCTAAATGATACTCAAATCAAGTCAGTCAAGCCAAAGGAAAAGGATTTTACTTTATCTGATGGCAATGGTTAATATTTATTAGTTAAGTCTAATGGTTCTAAAATTTGGCGGTTTAATTATATTAGTCTTGATTCAAAAAAACGTACATTGGTTTGCTTTGGTAGTTATCCAGAAATCACATTACTTAACGCAAGACAAAAAAGAGATGAATATCGTTTTTTAGTATCTCAAGGAGTAGATCCACAACAGCATAAACAATCTATACAAAACCAATCAAAAAAAGAGAAAGATAATACATTTTATAAAGTGGCTGAAAGATGGCTTGAACAACAGAACTCAAGAGATATTACCAGTGGAACAATTAGGCGAATAAAAAATTCATTTGTTAATTATATTTATCCTAGCCTTGGCGATATACCTGTCTCTCAGCTAAAAGCCAAAGATTTTATTGAAGCTTTAAAGCCTCTTGAATGTGCCGGTAAACTAGATATAGTTAAGAGGATATCACAGCGAATTAATAGAGTAATGACTTGTGCTGTTAACAATGATCTGATTGAATATAATCCAACTGGTAAAATAGGGGCTGTGTTTAAAGTTGACCATAATCAAAATGTGCTCTCGTTACCACCGTCAGAGTTACCAAGAGTTATGAAAGCTATTGGCTAATATTGAATCACAAACAAGATGCTTGATTGAGCGGCAACTATTTACCATAAGACCAATTTAGGCAGTATCTGCATCATGGAGAGAAATAGACCTAAAAAGTGAATTATGGATGATACCTGCAGAGAAAATGAGAAGAGATCATACTATTCCACTAAATAAACAGGCAATAAAGATAATTGAAATTATGAAGCCTATTAACGGCCGAGTGAATATGTCTTCCCAATATTAAAAGCAACTTTCAATAAACATATGAATAAAGAAACAGTCAATACAGCATTAAATGAATATGGTTTTGATTATGAATTGATTGAAGTCTCACTTGCTCGCGTCGATAAGAATGCAGTAAGAGCAATTTACAATAGAGCAACCTACTTAGATAAACGTAGAGATATGATGCAATGATGGTGGGAATTTTGTAGAGCAAGCTAGCCAAGGGAAAATATCCTTGTCAGGTAGTTAATATTAAAACTATAAATTTAATTTTGTCATATTCACATATTTAAGCCAGTCAACTAGAATGGTTTTTTATTGTCTCTTATATAAGAATTACTTTATACATATTTTTAATATGACTAATAATATAATTGATTTATATATATTTTTTAAAGTGTTATTAAAAGATAATAATAACATAAAATTATGTCATTAAATTGATTCCAAGTTCGTGCAGTTTCCTAAATGAGATCCTTTTCTTTGGCTAGCTAAATTCCACAAAAATATGGTATTCAAATAAGTGTTTTTTTATACAGTAATGGTATAATTTAAAATTATTCCTAGGCTGTTCCCCGAATATACGTAACTCTAACGGACTGGCGTAATCATTTCATAGGGGATTGTTTGAGGGAACAATGGCTAATTTATTTGATCTTCGAGATAAACTAACATTTTATGAATCATTAAGATATTTCAGTGATGCTGGATTTACTTTTAATCCTCAAGAACTTTTTCATTTTGTTTTAGAGAAAAAAACAATAAAGATATTTTTCAATACTAGAGACACTCAATTTATTATTAGTTCCATTCATCTCTTGCTAAGAAAAAAACCGTACTGCTGTATGCCAGAGAATAGGTCTTTTGGGTTTATTATTGATGTAGACACCGAGAAGTTAAGGCTAACTAAGTATATAGTAAATAGCGATGAATATGGAGATCGCCCTATATCACAGTGTATGTGGGATGCAACAGATTATTATGTTGGTTTTTCTAACTGAAGATATTAGAAGTCTTTTAGAACAAGCTCTAAAAATTAGTGAAAAGCCACAATCAATACCAGATCTAACTAGTTCTATAAAAAATAATCATGGTGATATTAATAACTTTTTATGTCAAATCAAAGAAAATAGCGAAGAAATAAGCAAAAAAGCAGGTAGGCCTGCAAATAAATATAAGTCTGAGGTAATTAGGAGTGCACAATTAAATAGAAAGGAAACACCTAAGATAGGACTCTTTCAATTAAGGGACGAAATATAAACTATTTATATAAAGAATATTTAAGCTACACCAGCAATATACCTTCATTAGATACAGTATACGGCTATTTAGCAAAGGCTGGACTAAAAGGAAACCGCCAAGATCAAAATGGAACTATTCCAGATTTCAAATTATTAACTTAGAATATAGGTTTAATAGCTGTCCTAAAAACATTAAAAACCATTTTCAAAAAAATAAATAAAATCAATTTATTATATGTAATAAAAATAATTTTAACTATGGTTAAAATATTTTTATACACTTATACTGCAGAAAAAAACAGATAGATAATCACCTTGTTAGTTAAACACCAACAAACTTAATGAGGTAAGAAATGCAGTTAAATATTCCAAAATACTATTCCCTTGATGAACTTGCGTTAATCTTAGGCTGTGCTAATAATACATTACGTTATGATACAAATTTCCCTAAAGATATTAAAGTTGGCAAACGTCGAGTAGTTTACGATACGGCTGAAGTTAAAACCTATTTAGGAGGCAACCAGAGATAAATACGGCATTCAATATGATCGCCTGGTTCGTGAAAATGAAAGATACCAAATCACTAGTATCGCCCGTTCTACTGCTTGGCAATTTGAGAAAGAGGGTAAATATCCTTTAAGAAAATCGTTAGGCGCTAACTCTTGTGGTTGGTCATTAGTGGAATTACTTCACTGGATAGATAATCCTCGAGCAGCAGAAAAGATAAATCAACCAACTAAACGACGAGGATTTGCCAATGGGAGCTACTAAGATGATTGTTAAACAAGATGAATTAAGCGTAATTAAATTTGATGACATTGAAGTAAGAATCATTACTCATTTAGGTTAACCTTGGTTTATTGCTATTGATATAGCTAAAGCTTTGGAAATAATAAACTAAAGAAAAGCATTAATGTCATTAAAAGAAGATGAAAAGAATACTGTAACTTTAAGTTACGGAAATAGGAGGGATCCAAATTATGCCATAGTTTCTGAATCAGGATTTTATTAACTAATTTCAATAAGTAGAAAGGCAATTCAACAAGGAACATTTGCTTATCGATTTAGTAACTGAGTATTTTGTGAAGTTATTCCAACAAGTTAAAACAACATTAGGACAAGCTGAGTACCTCACCAAGAAAGAGTTAACCTTTGCTTTGCCTTTACTGGATAACGGCCACAGAGTTTATTAAGATAGATGTCGGTAAACACTTTATGAAAGACTAAAATAAACAGTGTTGTCATTTGAGTTTACTCAAAATTTATCAATTTTAAAAATAAAGAAAAAAATGGTATTTGATATTCATAATACCTAATGATTTTAATGAGAAAGTTTTTTAGCTATTTTTTATTTAACTTCTGGAAGCTCATTTTCCAAAAGTAATTTCTATATTTTTCTATTTATTTTAATCTGTTTTATTATCACAGCAATTTCTAATTATTTGTTATACTTTTTTAAGTTTATTATAAAAAGCTTTTTGAAAATTGTTTAATATATTTTTTAAAATAAAATGAATTAAGTAAATAAATACAGATATGAAATATGATAAAATAGTATAAATTTTGTGTTATTTATTTGAAGAGAATCCTATGAAATCAGTATCAACTCTGTTTTTTATTTCTTTAGTCCCTTTTGTTGCTAAAGCGCAAGAAACATTAATTGCTCCAATGCTGGAGAGTGATTCTGTATGTGAATCAGCAATAAAAAAAGGAATCACTAATGCTTATGATGCAAAAAATTATTGCCAGGCTATTGATGAAACTCCTGCATCTTTAATAGAAAAAAAACTTTCTACATTCGGACCTAAAAAAAGTAGTGACGGTAAATTTGAAATCGGTTATGTACTTACTTTACCTCTTTTATCATTCGTAGATATGAAAGAAAATGGTGAGTTTACTATTAATAAGAAAAATATTAGTTATCAACTTAAAACGATGAAAGATAGTAAATTGCCGGTTGTTATTTATCTCTTTTCAAATCATTTTAGTGTTTCTAAAGGGGCTAAGACCGAAGATATGATAGCCAATTTGGATAGAAAGAATCTGATGCAATTTAGTAATGGTAATATACCTATAGATAACTATTTTGCTGGTAAAACTTATCCATGGGCTATTAATGCAAGTGATTCGTTAATTGACAAAATACGTCAAGCATCTTTAAAAGAAATTCTCACTCAAATATGTGATATGGACAATTCAAACAAAAATAAAATCCGTGCTATGACTGTGCTTGGTGATGTACATTTTACATTTCCTAATTTTTTGGATGGAATGGGATATAAAGAAAAAATTCAACTTACAGATTATTCACCTGAGTCTGTTAAAAGATTTCGTAATTATTTAGTTAAAAAGTATGAAAAAATTGTAAATCTAAATAATAAATTTGGTTCACAATTTGAATCTTTTGAAGATATTAATCTTCCATCAAAAGATATTAATACAGATCATTTAAATAATTTCTTTGAACATCTAAATTATGAATCTTCAGGTAAATTGGCCATTTATGGTTGGGCAGAAAGAACATCAAATGGACCAGCAAAAATTAAAATTTTTGTAGATGGAGTTGATGCAGGGTATGCTGATACAGGGCTTAATCGAATAGATGTTTACCAAGCTTTACCCTCTCTTGGAACATCAGCTGTTGGTTATCGTTACTATCTAGATTTTCGTAACATGGATCATGGAATTCATTCTGTTGATATTGTACATGAAAATTCAGATAAATTGACATTGATGAAGCACCTTGATATTTCAGTTATGGATCGTCAGCAGAGTACTCCTAAACCAGTGGGTAAAGCAGTTGAATTTCCTATAGAAGAGAAAATTCAATTTTGGAATGATTACCCAGAGTCTTTGATAGCTGTTTATTATAATCCTCTTTCTGAAGAATTTTTTAATTTCAGAGAAAAAGAGGTGACTAAGGAAATTTCTAAGTATTCAGATATTGTTAGTTCTTCTTGTATTGGTAAAGATAAAGTTTTTTCACATCAAATTGCACCGGTATTCAATGGTGATTGGAATGAAGAAAAAATAGCTGCAGCAGATTCACTCAAAAAGAATAGTCATTATAATCTCGGTTTTAATACTTATGGTTCAGCTTTTTATGGTGATTATACATTTCAATGGTTGAAAAAATCAGAAATCAAAAAATATGGTCTACCTGAGGCTCATCCGATGCTTGAAGATGAAAGTGTTATAAAGAAGGCCATTTTACGTCATCATAATAACGGAGCAGTCTTTATGGTGCCTTATTATGTTGAATTAGCACCAAATACCTTTGAAAAAGATCAAAATCATGCAAAATTTGAGATAAAAGATGATAATAAGCAATATGGATCTTCACAGTATTTTAGAGCTATCCGCGATGTGATGAACGCTAATTATTAATTTTTATTTATCGTGATTTACTATACAAATTACTCACATATATTTTGTTGAGTTTTTGTATACTAAATCCTGTTAATTGGATATTTATTTTATTAAAAACTTAACTGAAAACTAAATATTAAGATTTTTATGATTAGTATATTACTATAAAAAAAAATTGGTGTTGGTAAATTAGTGATAACTTTCTAAGTATTTAACTTAGAAAATTCAGCTTAAATCAAATTAGTGGTATTAATTTTGACAACATCTGATCAATTATTTAAAAAAAAAAGCATTTTTACCTACTTTGATATTCATTATTGAATCTATAATCAAAATAACAAGGGTTAATGCTTTGTTCTATTAAAAATTAAAGCATATGAAATAATTTCTTAAATTTATCTTAGGAACTTCAAAATAACGAGTTAGTTTTATTATTAAATTGAGAATCTTAATTTGATATCAATTAAATAATAATTAGTTAATATTCTTGGGACTTAATTAATTTTTTTTCTTTTTTGTCAATTAATTTTGGATACTATAATGAATGCATATTTTTTGCTATTTTTGGCTATTATTTGTGAAGTGATTGCTACTTCATCACTAAAATTATCTAATGGTTTTACCAATCTTACTTATTCGGTGGTTACGATAGTGGGTTATAGCGCCTCTTTTTATCTACTATCATTAGCATTAAAGACTATTCCTGTTGGTATTGCTTATGCAATTTGGTCTGGAATTGGGATTGTGTTTATTAGTTTAATTGCCTGGATATTTATGAAACAAACATTAGATCTTGCCGCTTTAATTGGTATGGGATTTATTATGTTTGGTGTGGTTATTATTAACCTTTTTTCAAAAGTTGCTGCGCATTGATGGTACAAAGTTGCTGGTTACCACTTAGTCACCAGCAAAATTTATTGATTATCTAAGGATAAATCGATGTAATAAGATTAAATGACAAGTTTTATTCTGGTTTAATGAGATCTTTGATAAAAAATCACGAGATGTTCTATTTTGTTACCTTTGCTAAAAACACTGATTTTTCATTCTGAAAATAGTTATTTCAATGATTTTATACTTTATATCTTGTATAAATTTTATTGCAACAGAAAGATTGCCAGTATCAAAAATATAGTTGCTAAGAATCTTGAAATTTAAAACCACATCTTTTGATTCACTTTCAAATTGATAAGCAGTCTGACAGCTAGGTTGTTTTTTATCTCATTTTTTGTATGATTGAAAAATTATCCTAAGAATCATTTATTAATGATAATGTTTGGCTAATTACTTAAATACCTTAAATTGGGTTAACCAATAATCGCCTTTATCATGAACACAGCCACATAACACATTACCAGCCGTTTTTATAGTTAATTCACGATTATTACAGTATTGTTGTTCAAAATTCCATTCTATATCTACAATATCAAGACATTTTAAAATAAACTCAAAACTACTTTTAGCATTGATAACTTGATCATTCAACAGTGTGACCGGACAACTAGTTATGTCAAAGCCTAATGAATATATTTTACTGTCAATAATCATCACTTCTAATGCTTGATAAAAATAGCTGAAACCTTTGTTGTGGTTGTCGCTATTATAGTAGTGTTTTTTGCCTAAGGATTTTTTGGGTAAGATTGAATATAAATTGTGTTCAGATAATCCAACAGCTAAGTCTAAGTAGCGACCTGTTTTTAAAAAATCGGTGATATTCATTGATTTTTCCTCTTGGATTCAAGAGCTAAGTACGAATCTTAATGTAGCATGAAGGTGACAATAAAAAAGGTAGGTTGTTTATAATGATTTATCTGTCACCGACCAAAGTTGAGATAGCATCATGAAATATAAACAACTTACCCATAAAGAAAGATACCAGATTTCTTACCTAAAGAGTATGGGTCTTAAGAAAAAGGTCATAGCCCAAATACTAGCAAGGCATGTATCAACAATTTATCGAGAACTATATGAAAATAGCCGTTTTTAAAGATTTCATCCTTACCGTTAAGTACAAATTGTCTTGCATCATAAAGATTAACGTATCAGAAATATTGATTAAATTGCTATTCAGTTGCAAGTTGTCGACTCATAGCTTTAAGCATTTTTTTAAATAAATTATCTTTGCCAATTCTTTTTCTTTTTTAAACGTTCTCGGGTTAAGCTAGCAAAGGCATAATGATTTTACCTAATTTCATTTTTTAGGCTGCATGTTTTGTGCGATGAACTGCTTTAATCGTCTGATTTCGTTAATTAACTTAGGTATATCTTGTCTTGCATGGGCGATAAAGTCTTGATCGTTATTTGTTGCACCAATTAGTTCAATATCCTCACCACGCTCGTGTTCATTCCCCGTCATAATAAAATTGCTACCACTGCTATGATCACGACCTTCCACGTACGATTGCCATGGACCAGGTGTCGCACTATCACATCGGTTTTGAATTAGGTTTAATTCATCGTCCGATAGGCGGTTAGATTGCTTGATTATCTGTTTGGCAAAATCATTATAAATTTGAACAATCTCAGTTTTATTACTCGTTGTACAGCAATTCATTAACCGATTGGTTAAATCTGGATAATCTAGAATAGCCAATAGCTGCACCATTTTGCGGTAGATAATTTGATCATGATCATCAATATAATCATTTAATAGATTGATTATTTGCTGATTAATATAGGGATTGCTTTTCAGCTTTAGTAAAATTTCTTGTGCAAAAATACAGTTATCATTCTTATTATCTAATGCGATAGCAATAATGCTTGGTAGTAAATGGCCTAGCTGCTCATCCTTTAATTTACCCTCACCGATTAATCTTAATGCGACAACTTGTTGCGATGATAAATTCAGGGCGATTTGAAGCTGCATTAAAAAATCTGGACATTGCCGAAAATTGTTCTTAGCGGTTAACAGATCTTGTTCTGCCTGATTTAACGCAAGCCACTCTTTAGCATTAATAAGATATGTTTGTTGTAATTCTCTTATTTTTTTGGTTAGGATTTTCAGATAATAAATCATTGCATATGTTAAGACACAAATTCATGAGTATCTGTTTTTGTACCGTTGAGTAATTATTATTAAGATAAGCGTATAAATATTTAGCTAACCACTCAGATGTTCGATATTTAATTGGGACTTCATATTTCCAGTCTTGACTAAAGGTATCAATAAAGGGGAAATCTAAGTCTTGGCATAATTTAGAGAATTCACTCATTTTTTATTCTTTTATAGAATGATTGTTATTTCATTATAACCAATTGTTTTACAATTGAAATACCATATATCCTGTTCATTTTATTGATAGATGATTGAGCACCTTTAGCTCAAATAAAGCTAATTTGTAATTTATTTTATTAATTTAAGATTGACCGGATTAGCCAATTCGATAATCAGTTGAAAATTGGCGCTTGATTCAACCATAATTGATTGGTTGGTTAATGGTAATACTTTGATAAAAGGATTCGATTTTTCAAAATATATCACCCAAATTAAATCCTGATTAGCCGATAGATAGGCAATAAAACCTTCTGAACCATAACTACCTTCTCCTATAATACATTGATCACCATTAGCAAGAGTGATTTTATCGAAAATATCAATATTGGTTAAATTATCGGCATCGTTATTTAAAATAACATTAAGGTCAAATTTTTCACCTACATGAATTGATAATTGCGGAAAAAATACCGCATCGAGCGCAATAGATTGACCACTGGCAAAATAAATACCGTCTTTAATTGGCAATTGTTGCTTGTGCCATAATTCCACTATTTTAGTCATAAAATCATCCTAGTTCAAAGACAAAATTGATAAGCTCTCGTCCATTTGTAGCGAATATTAAGCAAGCCTGTTTTTACTTGGCAAATATTATTGACCTTGATTCTCAAATGTTAAATAACCGCAACATACAAAGCGCTATCAAATATCTTCATTATCTATAATCGTAAAAGAGTGATGATATATAGTGTTGGCAGATTATTGCAAATACTGATGACGATAGCTTTTAAGTGAAAGCTTAATCAAGTACTTGAGTATCAATGTGATAAATACTTAAGCGAGTTAAAAGTTGATTATCGCTATCCAGATAACTAATAGATAAAATATCGGTAATCTTTCGCACTAAACACGTTATTAAATCTATTGCTAACAGCATTAAGTCCAGTTCTGATTAATTGTCTGCATTAGATAAATGATATTATTTTAATCATCATAATGTTTTGTCTTTTCAAATCGTTGAATAAACTGTTTTCTAAACCATAAACTGACCATTCTTTTCTTTTTATCTTTTTTGAACAGTTTTTTTCTATAATCTGAACGCAATTTAATCTTTGGCGCTCTATCTGTTTGTATTGATGACTTAATTAGGCTTTCTTCATTTGTTGTGATTAAACTAGGTAAAGTTGCATATAATTTAATGCCTGCACATAATCTAAATACTTTAAACATATCTGCTTCATAACGCACAGGGAATAGAAAGTTAATCAACTTTTGCGCCGCGTCCTTTGTAATGATATAACCAGAAGCTCTCACCGCCTTGGTCACTTCAAAAAGATCAAAATTGTTCAAATTAAGTTTTTTGTTTACAAGATAATCAAAATCACCAGTTAATAAAAAAATTCCTTTTTTATTATTTTTTTCTTCAAAAGCTTTTAAAAAATCAGGTAATTTTGTATCAAATAAAGTATCATCCTCAATAATTAGTGCATAGGGTAAGTTATATTCTATAATTTTTTTATAGACATTGATATGACTCAGCGCACAACCGATTTCGCCTTTCGTTAAATAATTATTGGGATAATCATAGACAATGTTTTGAATAAATGATTCAGATAGTGTGTAACCATCGACTGCATTATAGATTTCGAAATCAAGTTTTAATTTTTGACACTCTTTTTTTATATTTTCTCTTTTTTCTGATTCTCTTTCTAAGTTTATAATAAACGTCTTCATTTCATTCACTTTCCTAATTTAATCGCCCGAAAGTATATCATGTTGTTAAAAACATAAAAGTGAGTAAGAAAGTTATTTATAATACCCCTACAAAAATAGGTGACTTAAGTATATACTCATAAAAATTTAAGTCGTTATTCTATCCGATGCCATTATTCCACATAATGAAAGTATCAGGTATTGTGCCAATTTCTCAGTTAAGGATCATTGAGTATGATTTTAGGTAATATTAATCATTTAGGGTTAGTCCCTTATTTGCCCGCCAAAATAAAACAATCCATTGAATATGTAAAAGACAATGTTAATAGCAATACCCCTGTTGGTCGTTATGATATTGACGGTGATAATATGTTTTTTATGGTGTCTGATAATTCATCAAGATATATTCATGAAGCAAAGCCTGAATACCATAAAAAATATATTGATGTGCAAATTGTTTTAGCGGGTCAAGAAGGGATGGCTATTTCTACTTTACCTCCTTATACTCAAATTTTAGATGATAAAATCGCTGAAAATGATATTGCTTTTATCGAGACGCCAAAAGAAGAAACCATGTTAATATTACAACCGAACGATTTTATTGTTTTTTTACCTAATGAAGTGCATAAACCGCTTTGTGCTGTCGATAATAAGATTGCAATGGTTCGAAAAGTTGTGGTAAAAATCGCATTGGATTATTTATAAATAGAAGTAAGGATTTTAGGTAGCACTATGACAACAAAAATCGCTGTTATTGGCGAATGTATGATTGAACTTTCGATAAAACAAGATTCAACAACCCGCAGCTTTGGAGGCGATACACTTAATACGTCGGTTTATTTATCTCGTTTATTAAAAAATAAAGATTTTTCGATTCACTATGTGACTGGATTAGGAACTGATCCTTTCAGTCAAGAAATGCTAGATAGCTGGCATAAAGAGCAGATCCAAACCGATCTTGTGCAAAAAATGTCTGATAAAATGCCTGGGCTTTATTCGATTGTGACCGATGAACATGGCGAACGCTCATTTTATTATTGGCGTAATGATGCAGCGGCTAAGTTTTGGTTAAAGACGACTCAAACTGAAAGTATCACCCAGCAAATAGCTCACTATGAATATGTTTATTTGAGTGGCATTAGTATCGCCATATTAGATGCTGAAAGTATTTTGAAATTATTGGATTTATTAAAACGCGTTAAAGCCAATGGTGGTAAAGTGATTTTTGATAATAACTTCCGTCCGCGCTTATGGCGTAGTCTTGATTTAGCGCGTAGCGTATATGCCGATATTCTATCTTACACCGATATTGCATTTTTAACGCTAGATGACGAAGATCTATTATGGGGCAAACTACCATATGAACAAGTCATTGACCGTACTAAAAACTTTGGTGTGACAGAAATTGTGATTAAACGTGGTAGCGATAGTTGTATTATCGAATCAGCCGAAGGGCGTTTTGATGTACCTGCTAATAAAATAGCCAAAGAAAAAGTGATTGATACGACGGCTGCAGGCGACTCATTTAGTGCCGGTTACCTGGGTGCACGTTTAAGTGGGCAAAATCCTGCGCAATCAGCATTGCAAGGGCACCTTGTTGCCGGCACTGTTATTCAGTATCGTGGGGCTATTATTCCTTTGGATGCTACGCCGACATTAATTGAAAATTAGCCAATAAAACGGTCAATAATGACCGTTTTTTATACCACAATAACGTATATTAAAATATTAGTTATAAAATATTAAATGCTGATTTTTAGGGTTCAATAAATAGATTAGGGCAATATTGCAAAAGAACGTACCGGAAAACCTGAGGCATTATTGGGTTTGGCTACGATATTAAAAATAACTGCTCCTTTGGTTGGCAATTGATCTAAATTGGTCATTAACTCAACTTGATAAGTATCTTGCTCTAAAACATAGTATTCACCCTTTAACGCATTATTTTCTCGAAATGCTTTCGCAGAGTCAGTATCAAACGTTTCGTGACCAATAGCTTTAATTTTACGCTCTTCAAATAAAAATTTTAATGCATCAATTCCCCAGCCTGGAATTTGATTGTTTCCTTCTATATCTTTATTTTCCATTGCTGATTGTGAAGGCCATTTCTTACTCCAGTCTGTTCGCAGTGCGACAAAACTACCCGCTTCAATTTGTCCGTGTTGTTTTTCAAAAGCTAAAACATCATCTTTAGAAAAAGAAAAGTTGGGATCTTGTTCTGCGCGTTTAGATTGATCGATTACGATTAATGGTAATACTAATTCTTGTAATTCAAGTTCATGCAAATACCGAGTATTAGGAACAAAATGAATTGGTGCATCTAAGTGGGTACCATATTGACCAGCGAAACTAAAATTCTGTGCTAAAAAGCCGTCGTTATGATCGAACAGCGTTTTTATTTCAGCAGGTTTAAACATAAAAAAATGGGGAGAATTGTGATCGAATGCATGAGTTAAATCTACCCATTTTTTCGATTTTAATAAATTTAATGCTTGCAAGACTTCGTTATTCAAAATAGCTCCTTTTTTTAAAAAAACGTATGATTGGTTTATTGTAAGGTGAGTAAATTCTCTAAACTAATAATTTTCAGTTATAAAAATATAATTTTTAGTTCTAATTTATTTACCAAAAAGTTTGAATACGCACAGTAAGGGGCAAAAAATGCTTTATTCGTGCTAATTAATTAAGAATTATTGGCTAATATGATTGAAATTTTGCTAACCGACACTATTGATCTATATAGTAGTATATTTAATCAAATGTTACTGGTATAATATACAGTTAATTTTTTCCTAATTCGTCTAAAAACTCACTTTAAGAAGAGATCTATGTCAATCAAAGATATCGATATTCGTGGTGCGCGAACGCACAATCTGAAAAATATCAATGTAATCATTCCTAGAGATAAGCTGGTTGTGATTACCGGACTTTCTGGTTCAGGAAAGTCGTCGTTAGCATTTGATACTTTATATGCAGAAGGACAACGCCGTTATGTTGAATCGTTGTCGGCTTATGCTCGTCAGTTTTTATCGCTTATGGAAAAACCCGATGTGGATCATATTGAAGGATTATCACCAGCGATTTCGATTGAGCAAAAATCAACATCGCATAATCCGCGTTCAACAGTAGGGACAATCACTGAGATTTATGACTATTTACGACTTTTATTTGCTCGTATCGGTGAACCACGTTGCCCAAATCATAATTTACCTTTAGCTGCGCAAACAGTCTCGCAAATGGTTGATAGTATTATGGCGTTGCCATCTGAAAACCGTTATATGTTGCTTGCCCCCGTTGTTACTGAACGTAAGGGTGAATTTGTTAAACTGTTTGAGCAGCTCGCAGCCAGTGGTTATATCCGTGTTCGAGTTGATGGTGATGTGTATGATCTATCTGATCCCCCAATACTCGAACTTCAGAAAAAACATACGATTGAAGTCGTGGTGGATCGTTTTCGTATTCGCGATGATTTAAAATTACGTTTAGCTGAATCTATTGAAACCGCACTTTCAATAACAAATGGTATTGTAAAAGTTGCCAATTTAGATGATCCAAAAGCCGAAGAACAGCTATATTCAGCTAATTTTGCTTGTCCAATTTGTGGTTATAGCATTTCTGAACTTGAGCCTCGATTATTTTCGTTTAATAATCCAGCCGGTGCTTGTCCTGAATGTGATGGCTTAGGGGTACAGCAATACTTTGATCCAAAACGTATTGTGCAAATGCCCGAGGTTTCATTGGCTGCTGGCGCAATTAAGGGATGGGATCGTCGTAATTTTTATTACTTTCAGATGTTAACATCACTCGCCGAGCATTATAAGTTTGATATTGACACTCCTTATGAAAAATTACCGGCAAAAATAAAAGATATTTTATTAAATGGTTCTGGTAATACCGAAATTCAATTTGTTTACACTAATGATCGTGGTGATGTAGTTAAACGTAAACATGTTTTTGAAGGGATTATTAATAATCTAACTCGCCGCTATAAAGAAACCGAATCGCAAACTATTCGTGAAGAGCTGGCTAAATATATTAGTAATCGTCCTTGCCCAAGCTGTGGTGGTTCTCGATTATGTGCCACAGCACGGCATGTCTATGTTAATGATACTAATTTGCCAACGATTAGTGATTTAAGTACACAACAAGCCAAAGATTTTTTTGATAAGCTAACTTTAACTGGTCAACGTGCGCAAATCGCTGAAAAAATACTGAAAGAGATTAATGATCGTCTACAATTTTTAATTAATGTTGGATTAAATTATTTGACTTTGTCACGTTCGGCCGAAACGTTATCGGGTGGTGAGGCACAACGTATTCGATTAGCTAGTCAAATCGGTGCTGGATTGGTTGGCGTGATGTACGTTCTTGATGAACCGTCAATCGGTTTACATCAACGAGATAACACCCGTTTAATTGATACGTTGACCCATTTACGTGACCTAGGTAATACCGTTATTGTCGTTGAACATGACGAAGAAGCCATTATGGCGGCCGATTATGTGATAGATATTGGCCCCGGTGCTGGTGTGCATGGTGGTGAAGTTGTTGCACAAGGTACACCAAAACAGATTATGGACTGTAAAAATTCATTAACTGGTCAATATCTATCTGGTAAAGAAAAAATTGAAATTCCCAAAAATCGGACTAAAGTCGATAAAAAACGAATACTTTCACTTATTGGTGCAACCGGTAATAATCTTAAAGATGTTACCTT
Organism: Gilliamella sp. B3783; assembly: GCF_026536125.1. Classification (NCBI taxonomy): domain Bacteria; kingdom Pseudomonadati; phylum Pseudomonadota; class Gammaproteobacteria; order Orbales; family Orbaceae; genus Gilliamella; species Gilliamella sp. B3783. The sequence continues at coordinate 282,113 of NZ_JAFNOU010000001.1, read as the reverse complement.
AAATATTCCTGTCGGCTTATTTACCTGTATTACTGGCGTGTCTGGCTCGGGTAAATCGACTTTGATTAATGATACTTTATATCCACTTGCACAAAATGAGTTAAATGGTGCAGAAAAGAGTGAAATTGCACCTTATAAAGCAATAAAAGGGCTTAACTATTTTGATAAAGTGATTGCGATTGATCAAAGCCCAATTGGTCGTACACCCCGATCTAATCCTGCAACTTATACTGGATTTTTTACTTCTATTCGTGAACTCTATGCAGGCGTACCTGAAGCGCGTGCACGAGGATATAATCCAGGTCGATTTAGTTTCAATGTAAAAGGGGGACGCTGTGAAGCTTGTCAAGGTGATGGTCTAATAAAAGTTGAAATGCACTTTTTGCCCGATATCTATGTACCTTGTGATCAGTGTCATGGCGCACGATATAATCGAGAAACATTAGAAATCAAATACAAAGGTAAATCGATTAACGAAATCCTCAACATGACTGTTGAAGAAGGTCGAGAATTTTTTGATGCGGTACCGATGATTTCACGCAAATTACAGACTTTAATTGATGTTGGTCTTGCTTATATTACCATTGGTCAGTCAGCAACAACATTATCCGGCGGTGAAGCGCAACGAGTAAAACTTGCAAAAGAGTTATCTAAGCGAGATACTGGTAGCACACTTTATATTCTAGATGAACCAACTACTGGTTTACACTTTGCAGATGTAAAACAGTTACTTGCACAGTTACACTCGTTGAGGGATAAAGGCAATACCATTGTTGTTATTGAACATAATTTAGATGTTGTCAAAACTGCCGATTGGATTGTTGATTTGGGGCCTGAAGGTGGTAGTGGTGGCGGTCAAATAATTGCCGAAGGTACACCAGAAGATGTTGCTGAATCGAAAATATCTTATACTGGGCAATATTTAAAACCATTATTAGAAAAGCAAAAAAAGAGTTAAAGTTGTTTGTTAATAATGACATTAGGGATTAGTTCTTTACTTGAGTATAATTTGTATTATTAACAATTTAATGCCGCATAAAGCAGTTAATACCAATGCGGCATTACCTGTTTTTACTTGGATCATTAAAAATTATGAGGGATGGCATTTTGATAATACAAATTGTAACGATGATCATTATTGCCTATTTATGTGGATCACTATCCGGTGCGATGATTATTAGTCGTATTATGCAATTACAAAATCCCTCATTACATGGTTCTCATAATCCGGGGGCAACAAATGTACTGCGCATTAGTGGCAAATTGCCAGCAGTATTTGTGTTAGTTTTTGATATGCTAAAAGGTGCTATTCCTGTTTATATTGCTTATCGGCTTGGTATTTCCCCTTTCTTTTTAGGCATAATTGGTATTGCTGCTTGTTTGGGTCATATTTTTCCTTGTTTTTTTCATTTTCGCGGTGGAAAGGGCGTGGCGACAGCTTTGGGGATGATGGTCCCAATTGGGTTAGATTTTACCGGTTGTTTTATTTTAACTTGGCTTATTGTCTTACTTATCACCGGTTATTCTTCTGTTGCTGCTATTGTTGGTTTTCTTTTAGCGCCATTTTATGTTTGGTTATTTAAACCTGAACTCACCTTGCCTGTTGCGATGCTTTCATGCCTAATTATTGTTCGGCATAGCAGTAACATTGCCAGACTATTTAAAGGTGTTGAGCCTAAAAGTCTTTATCGTAAACATTTAAAATAGTTGAAAGCAGTATCAAATGTTTGTTAATTTGTTTTGAATGTTAACAACATTATGACTTATAAAATATAAATTATTAGAAAAATTGCTTACACATTTTTGAATAAATTTGATTAATCGTTAATTAAATCAATAGAACATATCTTGTTTAATCAATAATAGAAACAAGGTATGATGAATATAAATAATAAATTGTTGGTTACTAAATTATTTTATGCAAATTAGCCCATTACTAGAATCATTAATGGAATCCTTGCGTTGCTTGCCAGGCGTAGGACCAAAATCAGCACAACGAATGGCTTTTCATTTATTACAACGCAATCGACAAGGTGGTATAAATTTAGCGCATGTATTGCATGAAGCTATGATTAATATAAGCCATTGTAAGCAGTGTCGTACTTTTACTGAACAAGATATTTGTAATATTTGTGCTAATGTTCGCCGGCAAAGTAGTGGTCAGCTTTGTGTGGTTGAAACACCGGCTGATATCATTGCTATTGAACAAACGGGACAATATAGTGGACGCTATTTTGTCTTATTGGGTCATTTATCACCGCTTGATGGTATTGGACCAACGGATATTGGTCTTGATTTGCTTAAACAAAGATTATCAACAGAGCAAATAAATGAAGTTATTTTAGCTACTAATCCGACTGTTGAAGGTGATGCTACAGCTAATTATATTGCGCAAATGTGTCTTGAATTTAATGTTATCGCTACGCGCATTGCTCATGGTGTTCCGGTTGGTGGTGAACTTGAAATGGTAGATGGTACAACACTATCTCATTCATTTATTGGTCGTCAAAAAATAGAATTTTAATCTTATTTATTTAGTAAGATTGTTTATAGTATAAAATTAACGATTGGATATTTACTTTAAGGTTAAATGGTATAAACACAAGAGGATAGATATGAAGTATAAAGCGGTTGCGTTTGATATGGATGGCACATTATTGGCGAGTAATCGCCTAATTTTACCAGAAACAGTTGATGTACTAAAAAAAATCAGTGATAAAGGTATAAAAGTTATTTTAGTTTCTGGTCGCCATCATTCAGTTATTTATCCTTATTATTATCAACTTAACTTATCAACGCCGGCTATTTGTTGCAACGGATCGTATCTTTATGATTTCGAAAATCATAAAACTTTAGCGGCAAAACCAATGACTAAAGATCAAGCTAATATATTGTTAAATCTAGTTAACCATTATGGTATCCATACTTTGATTTACACTGATAAGATGATGACTTATGAAGTTTTAGATGATCATCTGGAAGGATTTTTTAAATGGGTTAATGCGCTACCAGCTTTTTTACAGCCTGAAATTAAAAAGGTCGATAGTTTTGCAAAGGTAATTGAAGAGTCTAAAGCAATATTTAAATTTGCAACAAGTAGTCATAATTTACCCGCATTACAGCAATTTTCGCAAGCAGTGGACAAACTTGATCAGTTTTCGTGTGAATGGTCTTGGTCGAATCGTGCTGATGTTGCGATCAAAGGCAATACTAAAGGTAATGGACTTACTCATTGGGCACAACATGAGCAAATCGATTTAAACGAAATTGTTGCTTTTGGTGACAGTTATAATGACATCAGTATGCTAACGATTGCAGGATTGGGCATCGCGATGGGAAATGCTGATGATGAAGTTAAATCACATGCCAATTATGCAATTGGTGATAATAACAGCCCAAGTATTGCAACTGAATTGAAAAAACTCTTTTTATAAGTAACGTGGTAAATATTGATTGTGTTCGACATTCTTTATCAAGATAATGATTTAATTGCGATTAATAAGCCTTCAGGATGGTTGGTACATCGTAGCTGGTTAGACAAACAACAAACCGTTGTTGTTATGCAAACACTAAGGGATCAAATTGGGCAGCATGTCTTTCCTATACATCGGTTAGATAGACCAACCTCTGGTGTATTATTATTTGCATTATCAAGTGACGTTGCGCGTCTAATGTCAGAACAATTTAACTCAAAACAAATTGAAAAAACTTATCATGCAATAGTTCGTGGTTATGTCGATGGTGAAGCAGTGATTGATTATCCCTTGATTGAAGAGCTCGATAAAATTGCCGATAAGTTTGCGCAACGTAATAAACCTGCTCAAGATGCTGTAACTTTTTATCGAGCGATTAGCAAAATTGAGATACCTGTCAGTGTTGGAAAATTTAAAACAGCACGATATAGCTTTGTAGAGTTAAAACCTAAGACTGGTCGAAAACACCAATTACGTCGTCATATGAAACATATCTTTCATCCCATTTTAGGCGACAGCAAGCATGGCGATCTTCATCAAAATAGAGCTTTCACTGACTATTTTGGTATTAAACGATTAATGTTACATGCTAGCTGTTTAGCGTTAATTCACCCTATCACACAACAACCGATAGTGATTGAAGCTAAATTAGATCAAAGTTGGCAAAATATGCTTCTTAATTTCAAATAGCTGATATTGAGTATATTGTTTATTTTTACCTTTGATTCATCTAGATAAATACGTTAGTATGTTTCGTAAGTATGAGCCATATTTATTATTGCAATATGGCTTAACAGTTTAATACATTTTAAATTATCCCTGTAAGGAAATGAAACAATGAAATTAGTAATGAAATTTTTTAGCGTCTTTTTACTTGCTCTTATAGTCTCAGCATGTTCTTCCGAAGAATCACCAGAAAGAACGGCCGAAAATTGTGTTAAAGCTGTTTATAGCGGTGATCTAGAGACTGTTATCAATCTAATGTATCTACCAGAAGACAAAACTAACAAAAATTTTGATATGAAAGACTTAGTTAAATCAAAAATGCAACAAGTCATAGATAAAGCACAAAAATTGGCTCAAGCACATGGTGGCGTTGATAAAGTTCAAGCTTCCCCTGCTGAATATATCAATGAAGATAAAACGATGGCAAAAGTTAAAACCACTGTCTTTTTCAAAGATAAAACGCAACAAGAGGGTGGGAGTGCAAGTTTAATAAAAATTGATGGTAAATGGTTGATGAATTTTAACTAGTCTATCAATGATTGAATAATCAATATTGTGATAATACAATAAAAAAGGGTAAAGCGTATTTACCCTTTTTTATTAGGAATTGGTTTTGATGAAATATGTTCGCTTTTTTCCTATAATTTTTATCATATTGACGAAGTTGGTTTTGACCAATGTACCGGTTGCTACTGCCGATGTAAATCGTCAATTAACAGCTTCAGTAAAAGTGGGCGATTGGATCTTTAGAAAAGGGATTCAAGTTGATAGTCTTATTGTTAATCAGGTTAGTGGTGGGGATTTTTCACATATTGGTATGATAATATCTATCGAGCCTGAAGTTAAAATTATTCACGCAACAACAAGTGATGATATTAACTATCCAAACCAAGTCATTATTTCTAGTTTAGCCGAATTTATCACTCCAGAGTTTGCCGAAAAATATGCGGTAGCCAGACCTAATTTTTTGTCAGATCGACAAAAGCAGCAAATTGTTGAGGATATTTTAACGAAAAAGGGTGAGGAATTTGTATTAGCATCGCGTGATCACCCCCATTTGTACTGCACTACACTGCTTTTTGATTCCATTGTTAAAGTTCAACCTGATTTTAATCCAGAATGGACGTATTCACATGTTCCGTTATTAACGGGCATTTACTTATTTCCAAATGCGTTTGCTAATTATCCTAATATTACTTGGATCTATAAGTACCCTGAAGTCAATTAAGGTTTCTAGTCATAACTAAATTAAATAATGAGCATTGTATAATAAATCAACATGCTTTGACGATATATTCAGCTTGAATTACACTGTGTAAAAAATCAATTGTTGATAGCAGATTTATTATGATTCCTCGATTATCCATCTCGCCTCAAATAAATGAGGTAACACTTAACTATTTAATAGCGCTTAAAAATTCTGCTTATACAGGTGATATTGAACACAGCTATGCATCACGTCTTAGCATGGCGACAGATAATAGTATCTATCAATTGATGCCTCAAGCTATTTTATTTCCTCGTTCAACTGATGATGTACAATTACTAGCAAGTATAGCTCAACGTGATGAGTTTAAAACGATAAAATTTACCCCAAGGGGTGGAGGAACAGGCACCAACGGGCAGTCATTAAACAGTGGTATTGTTGTCGATCTGTCACGTTATATGAACCGAATTTTAGCGCTCAATATTGAAGAAGGTTGGGTGAGGGTTGAGGCTGGTGTCGTTAAGGATCAATTAAATCAATACTTAAAACCTTATCGCTATTTTTTTGCACCCGAACTTTCAACCAGTAATCGGGCAACCATTGGCGGGATGATTAATACCGATGCTTCAGGACAAGGTTCGATGATATATGGTAAAACATCTAATCATGTTTTGGCACTCAAAGCGGTATTAATTACTGGTGAATTACTTGAAACAGGCAAAAAAAATCTAACCGAAATCGAAAAATTAGCGCATGATTCTTCTATTTATCGTTCTGTTTTTGATTATTGCAAAAATAACCGTCAATTGATTTTAGATAAATTTCCTCAATTAAATCGCTTTTTGACCGGTTATGATCTTAAACATGTTTTTAATGATAATTTGACTGAGTTTGATTTAACACGAATCATAACAGGTAGTGAAGGATCATTAGCGTTTGTCACCGAAGCTAAATTAAATATTATTCCATTACCAAAATATCGATTTTTAATTAATATCAAATATGATTCATTTCAATCCGCGCTAAGTAATGCTCCCTTTTTAGTCAAAGCAGACGCTTTATCTGTTGAAACAGTGGATTCAAAAGTTTTAGGGCTAGCCAAAGAAGATATTATTTGGCAATCGATTAAGGACCTAATTACAGAGGTCGATAATCATCAGATGCAAGGTATCAATATTGTTGAATTTGCTGGTAATGATTTTGATTCTGTCAAAGGGAAAATGGATAAGTTATGCCTGATTCTTGATCAACTTATGTTAGATCATTCAACAGGCATCATCGGCTATCAAACATGTCACGAACTTGGCGAAATTGAAAAAATTTATGCAATGCGTAAAAAAGCAGTAGGTTTGCTTGGTAATGCTAAAGAGGCGCGTAAGCCGATTCCTTTTGTTGAAGATACATGTGTTCCTCCTGAGCACTTAGCCGATTATATTCATGAATTTCGAGCATTACTTGATAGCCACAATTTAACATATGGTATGTTTGGACATGTCGATTCTGGGGTATTACATGTTAGACCCGCCTTAGATATGTGTGATCCACAGCAAGAAAAGTTAGTAAAGCAAATCTCGGATCAAGTTGTGGCGCTGACGGCTAAGTATGGCGGTTTACTTTGGGGTGAGCACGGTAAAGGTTTTCGTAGCGAATATAGCCCAGCATTTTTTGGCGAAACGTTATATCATGGGCTTCGTATTATCAAAACAGCATTTGATCCTGATAATCGTCTCAATCCAGGTAAAATTTGTGCACCATTAAATAGTAATGACCCCATGATAAGTATTGAATCAGTCACGCGTGGTTTTTATGATCGACAAATTCCAATTAGTGTAAAACGCGTATTTCATGGTGCCACTGAATGCAATGGTAATGGTCTTTGCTTTAATTTCGATGTTAATAGTCCAATGTGCCCATCAATGAAATTGTCTCAAAACCGTATTTATTCACCGAAAGGGCGGGCAGCATTAGTGCGGGAATGGCTACGTTTGATGGTAGAATTGGGTGTTAAAGAAGATGAACTTAATACATTATTACCCAAGGAACAGAGTCGTTTAGTCAGTTTTGCTAAAAAGCTTGTTTATACTTTACAGGCCAAATTTGGCCAATATGATTTTTCTCACGAGGTAAAAGATTCGATGGCCCATTGTTTGTCATGCAAAGCATGCTCAACACAATGTCCGATTAAAATAGATGTACCTGATTTTAAGGCTCGGTTTTTACAACTTTACCACACCCGTTATTTAAGACCAATGCGTGATTATTTAGTTGGTAATATTGAATCCTATTTACCATTAATGGCTCGTGCCCCACGTTTTTTTAATTTTTTTATGAAAATGTCAGTGACAGAATACCTGACTAATAAAACAGTTGGAATGGCAAGTTTACCAATGTTGTCGTTTCCAACATTAAAAAAACAGTTAATTGGGCATCCTAGCGCAAATGTTAAATTAGAATATTTACAGAATTTATCGGCGACTGAAAAAGCGCAATATGTATTAGTGGTGCAAGATCCCTTTACAACCTATTACGATGCAAAAGTCGTATTTGATTTTGTGTGTTTGATTGAAAAATTAGGCTTCAAACCCGTTGTATTGCCTTTTGTCCCTAATGGTAAGGCTCAGCATATAAAAGGCTTTTTAAAACAATTTGCCAAAACTGCTCAAACTGCTTCTGATGTGTTATCGCAAATAGCGCAATTAAATATTCCAATGGTTGGTGTTGATCCTGCTTTAGTGCTTTGCTACCGTGATGAATATAAATTGATTTTACAAGATAAGTTAGGCGATTTTAGTGTTTTACTGTCACATGAGTGGCTGACGCATGTTTTAACTAAGATTTCAAAACCTAATATCACAATCAGTAATGGTGATAAACAATGGTTTTTACTTGGTCACTGTAGCGAAACGACACAATTACCAGCAAGTAATCAACAGTGGCAATATATTTTCAAGCAGTTTGGCGCACAATTACAACCTATTAGTGTTGGATGTTGTGGTATGGCAGGTACATATGGTCATGAAGTTAATAATTTGCACTCATCGAAACAGCTGTATCAATTATCTTGGCAAAAAGCACTTGAAAAATATCCTAAACAATTTTGTTTAACAACGGGTTATTCTTGTCGCAGCCAAGTTAAGCGCTTTGATAACTATAGTTTAAAACACCCTGTGCAGGCATTATTGGAGTTGGTTTCGTTTAATTGTTTAACTTAATGTGTCATTGTCATGCTTTAGCATAACTAACTTCATTGATGAATGGTAAATTTAAGTGAGTAGGGCAATGCAAAATAGCCCTTAATTTAATTGTAAGAAGCGCAATAAAATTGCGCTTTTCTATTGGTTATTTGTTAATGAATTATTCTAAGTAGATAGATTGCATTAATTTGAAGTGTTCATCAGTAAAACCAAGCTCTTGCTTGATATAATTACTTGGCGTTCCTGCTACTTTTTTCATGGTATTGAGGATTTCAATTACAAAACTTTCTCGAGTATCAATTAGACTTAGCAGATAACCAAGCACATCTTCATTATCGGTAATCTTGCGATAAGCCGCCATTTTAATTTTATTTCTTTCTAAGCGATTATCGTGTGTCAACATGTAATCATAAATGATGTCATCTTCACTCACACCAAGCATGACTTGAATTAATAATACGCCATAACCTGTTCTGTCCTTTCCGCCACGACAATGCTGAATGCTAGGGCTATTATTGGCATCTAAAACAACGTTGAGCATTTGCCGATAAGCATTTTTAGATTTATCGCTTAATACAAAATTACGATATTGTTCTAGAACTTGTTTGCCTTCGCCATTGACCAACTCTTTTGGTATATCTCGAATAACACTTTCAACTAATGCACGATCTTCATCACTTGGATCGGCGGCAAACTGTGCGGCCAGTTCGGCTGTTTGTGCTGATGCATCTAAATGGAAGGTATGTTTTTCACCGACAAAAGTATTTGGGCTGGTTTTGATTTCGTTTATGCTTCGATAATCAATAATCGTTTTAATCCCTAATGCTTTGATATATTGTTCAGCATCCGGCTTTAAACCATATAAATGATTAGAACGATAAAGTTGTCCCCATTTTACACGTTTACCTGATGCACCTAGGTAGCCACCAAAATCACGAAAATTATTTAGTCCGGTTATAGGTAATGTTCTTTCAGCAAATATGAAGTTATCTTTTCCTACAATGGCCAAAATTAAATAAATTCGTTTTTTACCCTGTAATGGGTCATCAAAAGTAAAAGGACTTTTTATGTTTTTACTCACTAACGTTTTATGTACAGAGTTGGCATTAGCTTCATCAGTCCAATATAAATCTACAGGTTGGTTTTGATCAATGTTAAACGAGACTTCTAATTGTCCAACTTTATTGCGGATAACTGATGCTATTTGTGTTTTTGTAATCATGATTCATCCTTACTTTAATATACCAAACATTGAAAATATCACGCCAATTACCATGACACCTAAAATCAAAGTAACGGTATATTTTCCTTGAAATTTTTTAACTAAAAAGAATGTAGCCAAGGCAAAAAGTAAGGTCAAACAGTTTGGCATGACTTTATCAAACATCTCTTGTACTTTTATGGATTGTTCACCGACATTAATCGATAGTGGTGTGGATATTTTTACCGTTGTTGCAATTAATGAACCCAAAACCATAACACCTACAACATTAGCTAGATTACTTATTCGTTGAATAATGTTAGAATTTTTAGATTGTTCTATGAGATCAACCCCTTTGTTATAACCATAATGAATAAAAAAGTATTTTGATAGTACATTCACCAAGTTATAAATCAAAAACATTAAAATCGGACCAATAATGTTACCTTGTAAGGCAAAAGCTGCGCCAATACTGCCGCAAATTGGCATCCAAGTAAATTTTAGTAAGCTGTCACCCAGACCTGCAAAGGGTCCCATCAGGCCTGCTTTAACCGATACAACGGCTTCTTTTTCATCTTCGCTGGTTTTTTCTTCCATTGCAGCGGTTACACCTAATATTAATGCACCAGCATTAATTTGCGTGTTAAAAAACTCCAAGTGGCGTTTCATAGCCCGCACACGGGTTTCTTGATCAGCATCATGATAAAGCCGTTCTAATACCGGCGTCATACAGTGGGCGAATCCGATCATCTGCATTTTTTCATAGTTATAAGAAAAAGACATGGTTTGCAGATTCCAAAAGATACGATTAAGATCTTTTTTAGTGATTTTATGTTGAGTGCTCATAGATCATAGTCCTCTTCAGTATTATTTAATGCAGGTTTATTATCTGATTGTTCGGCGTTATTGTTATTACTGTTACCACTTGACGCCATGTCATAAAGCACAGCAAAGGCAAGGGCGATAAAGGTGATTGGAATAATAGGTAATTTTAAGTAAGTGGTTAACATAAAACCAAGTAAAAAGAAGAACCACATGCGTCCTTTTAACAACATTAATAATAAGATACAAATACCGACCGCTGGAATTAATTTTGATGCAACGCCCATGCCGTCAATAATACTTTTTGGAATAGCATCAAGAATGGTTTTAACTAAATCACTACCAAAATAAATCGCAATAAAGCACGGCACAGCTCGAATTAAAAACCAGACAGGCGTTGAAAAAAAGTGAACTCTAGCTAGGCCTTTATAACTTCCACTTAATACAGAACGTTCTGCCCATGGATTAAGGAAACAAGCAAACGAACGCCAAATAATGAGTAATTGTTGGCACAGTAAAGAGACCGGCACGCCAAGTGCAATTCCTGTTGCAATACCACCACCTGTTGTAATCCCTAAAGACACACCAATAATTGCGCCTGCAACAATGTCGGGCGCTGAATAAGCCCCTACATTGCCAATACCCATCCACATTAATTCTAGGGTAGCACTAATGGCAAGTCCCTGAACCATATCTCCCATAATAATTCCAGCTACCGTACCGGTTAATAATGGTCTTCGTAGCATTTGTGGTCCGACGTCATCCATCGAACAAATTCCCGCCCAAATGGCGACAAGAATAGCCTGTGTTAACATAAGTTAACCTCCAATTTGATTAGTCATAGCGATAAAAGCGAAAATCAGTTAAGTAAAGTTTTAAGATCAACTACTGGATCTTTTGGCACCATTTGGACTTCAACTTCAACATTATTCGCGATAATATTTCTAAAAGCCTGTTCTTCTTCAGGCGTAACAGATACCGCTCTTGATAATTGATGACGCCCGTCTTGCATGCGCATACCACCAACATTCAATTTTTCTAGCTCAAGTCCGCCCTCGATTAAGGCATTAACATCAATACTATTGGTAAATAAAAGCATAGTACGTTTTTTGATAGGGGTCTTTTTTAAGATATCAATAAATTGTTGAACACCGAAAACCAATACTTTTAATCCTGGCGGTGCTGACATGGTTAGTACTGATTGCTGTACTTTATCCGCAGCGACCTTGTCATTGATTATCAGCACTTGTTCAATATCGTAATTTTTTACCCAAGTAGTAATTACTTGTCCATGGATTAAGCGATCATCAATTCTAGCTACATTAATTGGCATGGTGTTCTCCTTACAGCTCATTAGATTGTTCACGATGAGAATTGAGTACTTGACTAACGTCAATACAACTTTGTGGGAAGGTTTCTTCAATAGCTTGTTTAACGTCTGTGAGTGTTTCTTCTCGATTGTTTAAAACTTCAAGTAATACAGGAATGTTAAAGCCACAAAACAACAATACATCATCATGAGTTAATAAAAGTTCACTAGCAAGATTGCATGGTGTTCCACCAAGAATATCGACTAAAATAATTACACCTTTACCATTATTTAATTTTTGATAACTTTCTTGCATTTGTTGGCGTAAATTATCAATATTGCTATCGATTAAAACCGAAATCACTTGCATGTTTGATTGTTTACCCATCAGCATTTCGGCACATTCAAGTGCACCTTGTGCAAACGGGCCATGACTGGCAAGAATGATTGGTATTTGTGTTTGCATCATCTATTTCCTTTAGCTTTTTAGTAATAATATTACTTTTATGTGTTTTATATTTAGTAATAAAATTACATCTATGTGCGATGTAAGTCATCTCTTTTTTTTAGATTTTTAAAAATTTGTGAACTCGATCATATTTATAAAAAAAAGTGTTTTGGGCTTGGTAAATTGCAATTTAGATAGTGGCATAGTTGAAGTGATAAAATTCACTATCAATATGATTAATAGTGATTAATTAGGTAGGCTAATCAAACATTAGTTTATTGTTTGATCATTGTTTTATTAATGTGGATATTTTCGTTCTTCACGGTGTAGGATTTGTTGTAACAAGCGTTCATCATATTTACGTATAAACAAATTCGTGACTAGCATGTTGATTACCGAAATTTGTGATATTTTGGAACGAATAGGAATTAAGCGAGAAACATGTTCGGTTGATGTGGTATGTAAAATTACCTCAGCAAGCGATGATACCTGGCTTTGTCCCATTTTAGTTATTGCAATAGAACGTACATTGTTTTTTTGAGCTAACTTAAGTAAGTCTATGCATTCCGGTGTTTCACCTGAGTGCGATATAATAATAATTAAATCATTGCCGTCTAAATTATTAGCAATACTTTTTTGAATGTGGGAATCGAAATGGCAGCTGACATCTTTTTTTATTTTAATGAGTTGATATTCTAATTCCTTACCAACTAATCCACTGCTACTTGCGCCAAAAATAATAATTTTATTGCTATCTATGATTAGGTCGATAGCTTTATTTAATGATTCCAAATTAATCATCGAGTGGGTTTCATCTATTGATGATTTTTCCATTGATTGGACTTTATTATTCACATCTTGCAGGGAATCATTAAGATTGATGTCATCTTGTAACACATCGGTGTTGAGTTTTCGGGGGAGGGAAGAAATAAGATCGACTTTAAAATCACTAAAACCACTATATCCTAATTTATTGCACAAACGCAAAATGGTGCTGGTGCTAACTTGATTTAATTTAGCTAATGATTGAATGCTCATATTTTTTAATGCATCGGTGTTTGCTTGAATAAACGTTGCCACAGCAAGTTCTTTTGCGGACAGATCTTTTTTCACTTCCCTAAGTTTTAAATCAATCATTACCCACCTCAATGTTCAAATCTCATATTCTGAGTATACAAAATTAGTGTATAAATTTGAAAAATTTATAATTAAATCTTATCTATTCTAAATGTGATTTAATTATTTCACGTTGATGCACTCGATAAAATAAGTTTTATTGATGCTGTTGATGGGTAAAATACCACTTAATCATATTCATGCAAATTATTTTGATTTTATCTTATTGTTAACTGAAAGCGAAAATGAGATGAGCATTTGATAAAGCGCTTTAAAAATATTGCTACTAAGGTAACAATTAGCGAGATATGCTAATGTATTTAATAATCAGTGTTTTTTTTCAAATATTTTATATTCTTGCATTTTATAAAGTAACGTTCGTTTGCTAACACCTAACGAATTTGCGGTAGTTTCACGATGACCATTATGGCGTTTTAATGCGTTAATAATTAGCTCTTTTTCGTAATTTTTCACTTTGTCTTTTAAGGTGGTACTTGGTGAGTCAGAATCTTTAAAATTGACTGTTAAATATTGCGTGAGTAAAGAATGGAAAAATGACCAAGAACTGCATCGGTATGGGCTAACCACTATTTTTAAAAACATATGTTATTGCGTATCTTTTTTCACAGATAAAATCTATTTTTAAAAATTTAACTCTAAAACACATGACTGCTGTAATTATAGTCTATTTAAACTTGACGTCTAAACAAGGCAATGCTAATATTTGCCACCTATTCAGATAGACCCCTACGGCGCGTTGGCAGAGTGGCCATGCTGCGGATTGCAAATCCGTCTACCTCGGTTCGACTCCGGGACGCGCCTCCATTAAAACATCTAGAAAATCAATAAATCAATAAATCAATAAATCAATAAATTAAATAATTAATTAATCGCTCAAAAATTAAAACACTTGGAATATACTTAGAATAAATCTTCTTTATGAGTGGGTTTAACATCGGTGTAACTTTGACATTTCTGTCATAGGTATTAACTTGTGCTTTAGTTTTGACCACTAAAAAGATACTTATTTTGGTTGTTGTTTGATAATTTAAAATAGTTTTAGCTTTGATATCATGGAATATATAATTAATTCTCTTCAGCAGTTTTTCTGGAATCTAATCAATATAGATTTTCTCAGTTTTACATACAGATAAGATTCAAATATTTTATTGTGAATTTTTGTTTAAACATCGCGATTTCATAGTTTTCAATAGATATTGTATATGAAAATGGTGCACAATAATCGATCGTTTATAGCTCAAATATTGAGTCATGAATTAATATTTCTAAATGTGAAGTATTGATGAGAAAACTTGTAAAAAGGATAGTAAAGAGAATATATGATATTTTATTAAGTTATTGATATTTTAAATAAAGTTTTGATGCAACAAATTCTGTATTAGAATCTTTTTTATAATGATAATTATTGGGGATGTAACCCTGTTTGATGAAATTTAAACTTTCACTTCTATTTTTTGAAATAGTTTTTAATAGATTGAATCGAAAATACATTTTTTATTGTTTAAAAGGCTAATAATTGGCAATATTTTGTCTATAATTTTAAAGCTATGCACTTTTATTTATACTTTTTTGAATATAAAATTCACTCAAAAATAATTTTAGAGTATTGAAATTATCTATAGCACAAAAATATTTTTTACAATAAAATAATCAAACCAAATTTACTTTTTGTTGATATAAAATGTTATTAAATAATTTATTAAATTATAAAAATAATAATCTTACTTTTATTAGAGCTTGCCTTTCAATCATTGTTATTTATTCTCATTCTTTTCCCCTTACGGGAACAAATATAAATAATGAGATTTTTTTTAAATTATCTGGTTGTTACACAGGTGGGACTATTGCTGTAGCTATTTTCTTCTTTATAAGTGGTATACTTATTACAAAAAGTTATTTAAAAGATGAGAATCCTATTGAATTTACTATAAGTAGACTTTTTAGACTATTGCCTGCATTATTAGTGGCCGCTATCTTTCTTGCTTTTATTGCTGGTCCATTATTAACAACTTATTCTTTAGATGAATATTTCGGCAATATATATATATATAGTTTTATATATAACAATATTATATTCAATACAGATTTTAATTTACCTGGAGTATTTGCAAATTTATATTTCCCTAGAAGTATAGTTGGGTCGTGGTGGACATTGAGATATGAATTTTTTTGCTATTTTGTGCTATTGATGTTGGGAATGTTAGGTATTTTTAAAAACAGAAACATCTGTTTGTTAATTGGTTGTATTTTTATATATTTGACATTAACTGAACTTGATTTCATAAAGCAGTTTTATACACGGGGAGGGACAACAGATATTTATTATTTACCATTGTACTTCATTTTCGGTTCTTTATTTTTTCTTTTTTCCGATATTATAAATATAAATTTCAAAACAACAATAGCTATAGTTGGTTTAACTTATTTTTTAAAAGGAACTCCTGTTTATAATTACTTATTTTTGATTAGTTGCTTTTTTGTTTGCTTATGGTTATCTGTTCATCCTTTAATAATGAAATTAAAAATGAAACATGATTTATCATATGGCGTTTATATATATGGTTTTTTTATTCAACAGCTACTAGTTTATTTTCTTCCAGATTTAAATTCTAATCTTAATGCTTTATTATCTGTTTTGATCTGTATCCCTTTAGGCTTATTGTCAGCAATTTTTATTGAAGAACCTTCAATAAACCTAGGTAAAAAGATAATTAAAAAATTAACTTTTATTTTAGAACGTTAAGATAATGCAAATTAAAACAATTTCGAATAGATTATATTTATTAACGTTAAATTATATTATATTTAATTTATTGTTTATGTTAAAAAAAAGCATAATAATTACCTTTAAGTTGATATTTTTCAACTAATAATAAATAAAATTAATTATGAGCTATTTTAACTATCATGCAAAAGCAAAAAAATTAATTCAAGACGGTATGCTTATTCATTATGAATTTGTCGATAATTGGAATGGCATTAAACCCGCTTTAGTTCTCTATTTCAAAGATGCTAAACCGATGCCAATTAGAGAATATCGTTGGCAAGAATATTTACCTTTAATTGGCCCAAATCATTAATTATTAATGCGGTTTTTAATCAAATTTAAAAAATTTTTTTAATAACAACTTAATATAAATTATTGCTTGCTCATTAAACTAAGCTAAATCTACCAACCTCAACACTTTGTGTGAGTCGTGGGCAGATATTGCGATAAATAAATAATATTCAGCCAACTTTACAGCGTTTTAAATAATGATAAAACAGAAGGTTACTATTGTGATAAGTGTGCAACATTGTATTTGTTACCCTTTATTTAAGTCATTACTGTCAGTGATAATCATTAATAATAGTTGAATTTTCAGTATTAGGTTTGTTCAGGCTACCATTTTAATAGGTTTAGATTGGTGTTTTTGTATATTAAGCATGCCACATAAATTTGCCAACCGATCCGCTTAAGCGTAAAATGCCCACCTATTTTGCTTAACCTATTACTAATAAGTAATACTGACTTGAAATCAGAGGCATTTTTTAATGACAAATTTATATGCAAAACCCGAATTACTTTCTCCTGCTGGTTCTTTAAAAAATATGCGCTACGCATTTGCATATGGCGCAGATGCGGTTTATGCCGGTCAACCACGTTATAGTTTGCGCGTTCGTAACAATGAATTTAATCACGAAAATTTAGCTATCGGGATTAATGAAGCCCATGCACAGGGTAAAAAATTCTATGTGGTTGTTAATATTGCGCCACACAATTCAAAATTAAAAACATTTATTCGAGATTTAGAACCAATCGTTAATATGAAGCCTGACGCATTTATTATGTCAGATCCAGGATTGATTATGTTGGTTCGTGAGCATTTTCCTGAAATGGAAGTGCATTTATCGGTGCAATCGAATGCCGTTAACTGGGCGACAGTAAAATTTTGGCAAAAAATGGGATTAACCCGTGTAGTTTTATCGCGTGAATTATCACTCGATGAGATAGCTGAAATACGTGAAAAAGTACCTGAAATGGAGCTTGAAGTATTTATTCATGGTGCACTGTGTATGGCCTATTCAGGGCGTTGTCTGCTTTCCGGTTACATTAATAAAAGAGATTCAAATCAAGGTACTTGTACTAATGCGTGTCGTTGGGAGTATAAAGTATCTGAAGGCAAAGAGGATGAAATAGGGCAAATTGTGCATAAATGTGAACCTATACCAGTTCAGCAAATTGATCCTACTTTAGGTATTGGACCAACCACTAATCAGGTTTTTATGCTTGAAGAATCTGGGCGCCCAGGTGAATATATGCAAGCCTATGAAGATGAGCATGGCACTTATATCATGAATTCAAAAGATTTAAGAGCTGTTGAGTTAGTCGGTGATTTGACTAAAATTGGTGTTCATTCTTTAAAAATTGAAGGGCGAACTAAGTCTTTTTATTACTGTGCCAGGACTGCTCAAGTTTACCGTCAAGCTATTGATGCAGCAAGTGAAGGTAAACCTTTTGATCCTCGCTTATTAGCTGAATTGGATTCTTTAGCGCATCGAGGCTATACCGAAGGCTTTTTACGCCGTCATAAACACGAAGATATGCAAAATTATGTGCATAGTCATTCAGTGTCAGAAAGGCAACAATTTGTTGGTGAGTTTAGCGGTGAACGTTTAAATGGTCTTGCCGAAGTGATTGTTAAAAATAAGTTTTCGGTAGGCGATAGTGTGGAAATGATGACGCCAAAAGGCAATAAAAATTTTGTAATTGAACGAATGGAAAATAAAAAAGGGCAACCTGTTCCAGCAGGTCTTGGTGATGGACATATTGTTTATATCCCAATTTCGGAAGAAATTGACCTAAATTATGCACTACTCATGCGTAATTTTGATTAATTTATTTACGATTCAAAACTGTTCGGCAAACAAGCCGAACAGCCTTTACTATCTTACTATTGACGAATCAAATCGTCACCAAAAGCTATCCATTTATAAGTCGTTAATGCCTCAAGTCCCATTGGTCCGCGCGCATGCAGTTTTTGCGTACTTACGGCAACTTCAGCACCAAGGCCAAATTGTCCACCATCTGTAAAGCGAGTAGATGCATTGACATAAACCGCTGCTGCATCAACTAAATTAACGAACTGTTCGGCATTAGCTAAATCACGCGTTAAGATAGCTTCGGAATGACCACTGCCATATTCGCGAATGTGTTCAACAGCCATGGTTAGCGAATCAACAATGACAATATTTAAATCTTTTGATAGCCATTCTTGACGAAGCTCTGCATCTTCAACAGGAAATACGTTGGCAACGCCTGTTTCTAAAATTTTAAATGCATCGACATCGGCATGTAATATTACGTTATTATCTGCCATGATTTGACTAAGTTTGGGTAAAAATGTATCGGCAATATTAGTATGAACAAGTAATGTTTCAAGTGTATTACAAGTACTTGGACGTTGGGTTTTTGCATTAATAATTATTGGAAATGCACAATCAAAATCCATACTTTCATCCATGAACATATGACAAACACCAATTCCACCTGTAATGACTGGAATAGTGGAGTGTTCACGACACAATTTATGCAAGGCTGAACCACCACGTGGAATAATCATATCAACATATCGGTCGAGCTTTAGTAGTTCATTGATATATTTACGATCAGGATTATCAATAAATTGTATCGCGGTTTTGGGCAGCCCAACTTGTTCTAATGCTTGTTGAAGAATCGCTATAATAGCGGTATTGGTGTGAATAGTTTCTTTACCGCCACGTAATATTGTGGCATTGCCTGTTTTTAAACATAATGCTGCAATATCGATAGTTACATTGGGTCTTGCTTCATAAATTACGCCGATAACGCCTAGTGGCACTCGGTGACGTTGTAACTTTAATCCGTTTTCTAAGGTTGAGCCATCAATGATTTGACCAATTGGATCGGTTAATAATTCGACTTTACGTACATCATTTGCGATAGAGGCTAGCCGTTCTGGTGTTAATAGTAAGCGATCAAGTAGTGCCTCACTTAATTCTTGTTGTTTAGCGAGTTCAATATCTTTTTTGTTTGCATTAAGGATGATTGTGCTGTTTTTTTCGAGTAAATCAGCAATACTACTTAACACTTTATTTTTAATGGCAGTAGGGCATTGTGATAATTGATATGAAGCTTGTTTTGCATCTTTTCCCATCTGTTGTAACATTTTTTGCCTCTATATATAATATTTTTATAGGTTATTTAATTAACATATCATCACGATGTACAGCAACAGCGCCATATTCATAACCAATGATTTGGTTGATTTCTTGAGAATGGTGTCCTGCAATTTGTTTTAATGCATCACTATTATAACGAGTTACACCTCTAGCGATTCGTTTTCCTGACTTATCACAGATATCAATGACTTCTCCACGCGAAAAATCTTTTTCAACCGCTACAATTCCTTTAGGTAAGAGTGAACTACCATTATTCAAAATCGCGTTGACAGCACCGTCATCTAGTATCACTTTTCCAGCATTTGGCGCGCCATATAACCAATGCTTACGATGTTCTAATGGGGTTTTTTGTGGTAAAAAACGCGTACCAACCGATTGATTATTGACGGCATCAATTATCACATTTTCTTTATTTCCTGCCGCAATGATGACTTCTATTCCTGCACTACCTGCCACTTCGGCTGCCTGAATTTTAGTGCTCATGCCTCCGGTGCCAAGACCTGAAACACTATCCCCTGCGATGCTACGTAAATGATCGTCAATATGTTCAATTTCTGCGATTAATTTTGCATGTTTATCCGATCTCGGATCGGCTGTATATAAGCCTTCGATATCTGTTAATAATATAAGTTTATCTGCTTGGGCTAAAATAGCCGCTAGTGCAGACAAATTATCATTATCTCCAACTTTGATTTCGGCAGTAGCGACAGCATCATTTTCATTGATTACAGGAATGATATGGTTATCTAACATTGCCTTTAAGACATCTTGAGCATTTAAAAACCTTTCACGATCTTCTAAATCGGCTCGGGTTAGTAACATTTGCCCAATGTAAATTTTGTAAATCGAAAATAATTGTTCCCAAAGTTGTATTAACTTGCTTTGTCCAACAGATGCTAACAATTGTTTTGAAGCGACAGTATTAGGAAGAGTAGGGAATTTTAGGTATTCACGACCTGCAGCAATTGCGCCAGATGTCACAATGATAATTTTATGTCCGGCTTGATGTAAGTGAGAGCATTGTCGAATCAACTCAACTATTCGAGCACGATCTAATTCTTTCGTGCCACCAGTTAATACACTGGTACCAAGTTTAACCACTACAGTTTGTTGTTTTTTATTGTCCATAACAATACTCTTTTTAAAATAATGTATTACAAAATAGTCTCCATCCATTTTACCGATTGCGTTAGAGCATCATGTAAGTTTTTTTGTAATGGTGTTTTTTGTATTGTAACTATTTTATTTTGCTTAGTTGAATGAATTAATTTTGCTTCATTAATACTACTTAATTTATCACCTTCAAAAACAATATTCATAACAGGCAAAGAACAAGCATGGGTCAAAAGACCCTGATTTTTAAGCGAAAAATAATTTAATTCTGCTGCTAATTGCTGGTTTGATACACAAGGTAATCCAAGGCGGCTTGCTAACATGTCTTTATAAACATTAGGAAGACTTTTTTGTAATTCTTTATTTACAAACATTTCATGAACAAACGGCGTGAAATTAAATAACCCTCTAATTTTATTGGGCATTAAGTAAGCCAAACGCGTTGCAATATGTGAGCCAAATCGAAAGCCCGCAACAATAACACGATTACTATCAATCCAAGGAATGTTTGAAAGCTGTTCAATAATAGCTTGGTAAATTTGGCTACTATTTTGTGTTAAAGCGAAGTTACGACTAAAACCAACAGTTGGTAAATCGACTGTTAACATCGCTAGTCCATTTGGTGCTAAAAATTCACTGAAATATCGGTAATAATCGATTTGTAAATTACCCAATGCATTACATACTAAGACGACAGGGCATACACCATCACAATTTTGTGGTAAATGTAAAATTGTTTTAACATTACGCCCATCGACGTTAAATTCCAATTCTTTGCTTGTAAATGGTGAATAGCTTAATGCCTTATGATAAGCTTGGTAAGCACATGTTTGCGCATACATAGCTAGCTCATCATTTTTAAAATGAGGATAGCTTGCAATACTACAATATTGACTAGTAATCAAATAATATTGATTTAATTTAGATTTATTATCTTCAGTTAAATTGGATTTATCGATAGAATCCGCTTTGGCTTGCCATTTTGCTGCTTGATTCAAAAACTCATAAATCCAATTACCTGGTTGATAACCAATGACTGAATCTAACCAGTTATCATTGGTATGGCGTTTGGTCGAGGCAGCTATTTTTGATAGTACTTCTTCCAACTCTAATTTGGGTAAACCACGCCAATACCATAAAATAGGATTAACAATCCGATACCATTTTGAATCAACTTCACCATCTAATGGGCTAACACTGTTACCTTCGCTGCAATCAATACGATTGACCAGCGTGGTTGTTTCAGGATAATCATATTGTGGTTTAAAGATCTTTTCTGATAGGTTTTCGGTATTTGTTATCACAACCTTAGTATCCTTATTATTTGTGGTCACTAATCGGTTTTACAAACATCACGCCAGTATCCCATGGTTGTTCAATCCAAGTATCTTGCTCGATATCCACAATATAATCATCAACTAATGGTTTACCTGCTGGTTTGGCAAAAATAGTAACAAAGCGTGCTTTAGGATACATATCTCGAATAGTATGAGCTGTATTACCTGTATCAACTAAATCATCAACGACAATAAAACCTTCACCATCGCCATTTGCTTGTTTTAAGATTAACTTTTCGCGTTGATGATCATGATCATAACTTGAAATACAAACAGTATCGACATAACGGATACTTAGTTCACGAGCAAGAATCGCAGCAGGAACTAAACCACCACGACTAACAGCAATGATGCCTTTCCATTGGTTTGCGGGTAATAATCTTTTTGAAAGTTGTCGACCATAGGATTGTAGCATTTCCCATGTTACGTTGAATTTTTCTTTTTCAGCGATGAGTTCTGCTTTATGTTGTTTTTTAGCTTGAATTTCTTCTTCTGTTAGTGTTTGTTCTATTGACATGAGTAACCTGCAATTTTAATCGTTAATAAATTAATATTAATGGGCTTGAAATAGATGTAAAATTGCACCTTATTATAGAGTGATTAGACAAAAAAAACCACTCATTAATTCATTAATGACATAATATTGAGGTTAAATTATGCTATCTACACTAAAGCCAAAATTTGTTTGGCAGATTTTTAATGATATTTGTAAGATTCCACATCCTTCTCATCATGAACAAATGATAACTAAATATATCGTTGATTTTGCCAATTCACATCACATCCGTTGTGAACTTGATAAAGTTGGTAATATTTTGTTAACAAAACCTGCAACTAAAGGGATGGAACACTGCCCATCAATTGCATTGCAAGCTCATATGGATATGGTTCCACAAAAAAATGAAGGCACAGTCCATGATTTTTTTACCGATCCTATTGAAGCCTATGTTGATGGCGAATGGGTAAAAGCAAAAGGAACGACACTTGGCGCCGATAATGGTATTGGTTTAGCATCAGCTCTAGCTGTTTTAGTCGATCCTGCTATTGAACACGGTCCAATTGAAGTTTTAGTGACAACGTCGGAAGAGACAGGTATGCATGGTGCATTTGGTTTGCAACCAGATTGGTTAAAAAGTCACTATTTGATTAATACTGATTCTGAAGATGAAGGCGAAATTTTTACTGGGTGTGCTGGTGGGGTCGATTTTACCTCTACTTTCGCTGTGACTTATGCCGTTATGCCTGAAAAACATGATTGTTATATGCAGATCGCCCTTAAAGGGTTGAAAGGAGGGCATTCTGGTTGTGATATACATTTAGGGCGCGGTAATGCAATTAAATTAATGGCGCGATTTTTAGCTGAATATGCGCAAGATATTTCATTTCGCCTCGCTGATATTAAAGGTGGTTCACTCCGTAATGCAATTCCACGGGAAGCTTTTGTCGAAATCAGTTTAAGTAAAGATGATTTATCTAAATTTGAATCTATTATTGATCAATACAAATCGACATTACAAAATGAATTAGGACAAGTCGAGCCAAACCTAGAAATTACCCTAACTGAAGTTAAATCCGATAAGATTAAACGCGTTTTAACGACAGAACATCAAAATAAAATTATCAATTGGTTAAATTCGGCACCAAATGGCGTAGTGCGAATGAGTGATCAATTGCAGGGTGTTGTTGAAACCTCATTAAATTTAGGGATTGTGAATATTGAGGATAACCAACTGTATGTTCATTTTTTAATTCGTTCACAAGTTGATAGTGCAAAAGATGCCGTTGTTTCAACACTTATTTCACTTAGTCAATTAGCTAATGCGAATTACGAAATAAAAGGGGGATACTCCGGTTGGGAACCTAATTTAAATTCGAGCCTTTTACAGTTAGCACAAGATAAGTATTATGAAATCTTCTCGCAAAAACCGAAGATTATGGTTATCCACGCTGGATTAGAATGTGGTTTATTTAAGCAGTCTTATCCAAACATGGATATGATCTCGATTGGTCCAACCATTGTTTCACCACATTCACCTGATGAAAAAGTTAATATCCAAAGTGTAATTCGTTATTGGGAATTACTCATTGCAATGTTACGTTCTGCAACTCAATTAAGATAATTTTAAAATCCTGTCGTGTTTATCCGACAGGATCTTTTTAGTATCACTTCTAATTTTTTCTTAGACATCACTTATTTTAATTGAGTGATGATTCATACAATCACGCTAAAATATCTATCTTTTAACGTCTTAGGTGGCATAAACCGCTAGACTGTCCAAATTGTTTGCTAAAGATTAAATTAAAAATGAAATTAAATTCATAAAAAGTGAATAAAAATTCATTTTATTGCTTGTGTTGATATAATAAATATCCTACTATATGTCTATTATTAAAAATAATAAATAAGGAATAATATGTTAAAAGCAATAATTGTGGGAGCGAGTGGTTATGCAGGTGCTAAACTTGCTTATTATTTAAATAAGCACCCTAATATCGAGATTATCGCCTTAACTGTTTCTGAAAATAGCCAAGATGGGGGAAAATGTATCTCAGATCGGGATTTATATCCTCAATTAAAAGGTATTGTTGATTTACCCTTAATTGCAACCAATGATTATTCTTCCCTTATCGAGCAGGTTGATGTTGTTTTTCTCGCAACTGATCATCAAGTTAGCCATAATATTGCGCCTTATTTTTTAGAGCGAGGTTGCACTGTTATTGATTTATCAGGTGCTTTTCGTGTTAATGATACTTCTTTTTATAAGCAATTTTATGGTTTTGAGCATCAACATAAAACATGGTTAGAACAAGCAGTATATGGTTTGGCAGAATGGAATTATAAGGCAATAAAACAAGCACAATTAATTGCAGTGCCTGGTTGTTATCCAACCGCATCACAATTACCGTTAAAACCATTAATTGAGGAAGATCTACTAGATAAAACGCAATGGCCTGTTATTAATGCTGTAAGTGGCGTTAGTGGTGCAGGTCGTAAACCTTCACTTAATAATCTATTTTGTGAAGTGAGCTTGCATGCTTATGGATTATTTACACATCGACACCAACCTGAAATTGCCACACATTTAAGGCAAGACGTTATTTTTACTCCCCATCTTGGCAGTTTTAAACAAGGTATTCATGCCACCATTACTTGCCTTGTAAAAGAAGGCGTTACATCAGATGATATTTTGGCGGCTTTAAATAAATATTATCACAATAAACCGTTAGTCAGAATTTATCAAAAAGACTGGCCTGCTTTAAAGTCCGTAGTGGATTTGCCATTTTGTGATATTGGATTTGCGTTAAAAGGGCGACATCTTATTTTGATTGCGGTCGAAGATAATTTATTAAAAGGTGCAGCAGCGCAAGCGGTACAATGTATGAATATTCGATTTGGTTTTGAAGAAACAACTTCATTATTTTAGGTGAAATAAATTCAGCGACAAGCTTATTAACAATTTGCAAACTATCAATTTTAAAATGATTAACTTAATTTGAATCAATAGGAAATGAAAATGAAACCATTAATTATTAAACTTGGTGGAGTGTTACTCGATAATAAAGATGCATTAAGTGATCTATTTGACGTGATTAGTAAATATAAGAAGAATTTTCAACGTTCACTTGTTATTGTTCATGGTGGAGGTAGTGTTGTTGATTCTTTAATGGACCGTCTATCCTTACCTGTTGTGCGTCGAAATGGATTACGTGTTACGCCTGCTGATCAGATTGATGTTATTGTTGGAAGTTTAGCAGGCAGTGCCAATACTACCTTGTTATCTGAAGCAAAAAAATTAGCTATTCCAAGCGTTGGGCTCTGTTTAGCAGATGGTAATAGTGTTGAAGTTAAACAGATATCAGAAGAATTAGGTTATGTTGGGGAAGCTAGCAGTGGCGATCCTAGATTAGTAAATTTACTACTTAATTCAGGTTATCTACCCATTATGAGTTCTATTGGTATAACTCAAGAAGGTAAAATGATGAATGTTAATGCCGATCATGCAGCGGTTGCACTCGCAAAAACATTAGATGCTGATTTGATTTTACTTTCTGATGTTGTTGGTGTTTTAGATGGTAATAAGCAATTAATAGCATCATTAACTCAATCAAATGCCGATAATTTAATTGCTACTGGGGTGATTACCGATGGCATGGTAGTAAAAGTAAATTCAGCTTTTGAAGCGGCTAAAGCATTAGGTAGACCT
Organism: Gilliamella sp. B3783; assembly: GCF_026536125.1. NCBI lineage: Bacteria > Pseudomonadati > Pseudomonadota > Gammaproteobacteria > Orbales > Orbaceae > Gilliamella > Gilliamella sp. B3783. The sequence goes on along the minus strand of NZ_JAFNOU010000001.1, from coordinate 255,740 downwards.
ATTGATATAGCCAGTTGGAAACAAGCAGATAAACTAATTGATTTATTTAATGGAAAAACAGGAATAACAGGGACAAGAATTATTGCTTAAATATAATTCAGACAGTATATTAAACTGGTCATTTATATTTAAAGTAAGTAACAAACGTCTTTAACTCATTTATTTGTCGTAAGTTAATTAAGAAAGGGTATAACATGAAAAAGAGTGGAACAAAAAAAGTTGTTTTAGCCTATTCAGGTGGTTTAGATACATCAGCAATTATTCCTTGGTTAAAAGAAAATTATGGCGATTGTGAAGTTTATGCTCTAGTCGCTAATGTTGGTCAAGATCCTAAAGAGCTAAAAGATGTTGAGAAAAAAGCTAAAGCATCTGGGGCAGTAGCTTGTAAAGTTGTCGATTTACGAGAAGAATTTGTTAAAGATTATGTTTACCCGGTATTAAAAACAGGTGCTTTATATGAAGGTACATACTACCTAGGCACTTCTATGGCTCGTCCTATTATTGCTAAAGCGCAAGTTGAATATGCTTTAGAGGTGGGTGCCGATACATTATGTCATGGCGCTACAGGTAAAGGGAATGACCAAGTGCGCTTTGAAACAACGTATACTGCACTTGCTCCACAACTTAAAGTTATTGCACCTTGGCGTGAATGGGACTTGCGTTCGCGCGAAGCTTTAATTGATTATCTAAAAGTACGTAAAATTCCAACAACTGCAACCGTTGAAAAAATCTATAGTCGTGATGAGAACGCATGGCATATTTCAACAGAAGGTGGTGTACTTGAAAGTACATGGAATCAAGCCAATGCAGATTGTTGGGCGTGGACAGTATCACCAGAAGATGCACCAAATAAACCAGAACTTGTCACCATTGGTATTGAAAAAGGTGAAGTGGTTTCAGTCAATGGCAAGAAATTATCACCATACAATTGTGTTGCGACTTTAAATAAAATTGGTGCTAAACATGGTGTAGGCCGTGTTGATATTATTGAAAACCGTTTAGTTGGTATAAAATCGCGTGGTTGTTATGAAACCCCAGGGGGCACAATTATGATGACTGCATTACGAGGTTTAGAACAGTTAATTTTAGATCGTGATAGCTTCAAATGGCGTGAACAGTTAGGTTTAGAAATGGCTTATGTTGTTTATGATGGTCGTTGGTTTGCGCCATACCGTCGTTCAATTCAAGCGGCAGCTGATGTTTTGGCTGAGGATATGACAGGTGAAGTTGTCGTTAAACTTTATAAAGGAAGTGCTACAGCCGTTCAGAAAAAATCACCTAATAGCTTATATAGTGAAGAATTTGCGACTTTTGGTGAAGATGAAGTGTACGACCACAGTCACGCAGGTGGATTTATTCGCTTGTTCTCATTATCTTCACGCATTCGAGCATTAAATGAAGGTAAGAAAAAACAACCAGCTAAAAAAGCTGATACTAAAACAACAGCAAACAAATCGAAAACAGCGACTAAAACTAAAAAATAGTTTTAACCACTAAATTTGATAAAACTTAATAATATATACAGGCAAAGTCCTGTATATATTGTTTATGGTGTTATAGAATTATTAATTAATTTATAAATTTATAATTGATTTAAAGATAATATTTGAGGTAATTATGGCATTATGGGGTGGGCGTTTTAGCCAAGCAGCAGATCAACGATTTAAACATTTTAATGATTCTTTACGCTTTGACTATCGGCTTGCAGAGCAAGATATCATTGGATCAATTGCATGGTCTAAAGCATTGGTGACAGTTGACGTTTTATCTTATGATGAACAAAAAAAATTAGAAAAAGCTTTAAATGAATTATTAGAATCAGTTCGGCAAAACCCACAACAAATTCTACAAAGTGATGCGGAAGATATTCACAGTTGGGTCGAGCAAAAACTCATCGAAAAAGTTGGTGATTTAGGTAAAAAATTACATACGGGGCGTAGCCGTAACGATCAATCAACAACCGACCTAAAATTATGGTGTAAAGATGAAATTGCTCACCTTATCACTGCTATTAACAAGCTCAGAAAGCGCTTAGTGCTTACAGCTGAGCAGCATCAAGATGCGGTTATGCCTGGCTATACCCATCTACAACGTGCACAACCTGTTACGTTTGCGCATTGGTGCTTAGCGTATTATGAAATGCTTACACGTGATGAAAGTCGTTTACAAGATACATTAAAACGTTTAGATGTTAGTCCTTTGGGTAGTGGCGCGCTTGCTGGCACAGCATATCCAATCGATCGTGATGAGTTAGCTTATTGGTTAGGATTTTCTTGCGCGACCAATAATAGTTTAGATTCTGTTTCTGATCGTGATCATATTTTAGAGCTATTGAACAATGCATCAATTGGTATGGTTCATTTATCTCGATTTGCTGAAGATCTAATCATTTTCAATAGCGGTGAAGCCAATTTCATTGAATTGTCTGATCGTGTAACCTCGGGTTCATCATTAATGCCACAAAAAAAGAATCCTGATGCATTAGAACTTATTCGAGGTAAAGTAGGGCGAGTTGCAGGTGCACTAACTGGGGCAATGATAACCTTTAAAGGCTTACCTCTTGCTTATAATAAAGATCTGCAAGAAGATAAAGAACATTTATTTGATGCACTAGACACATGGCATGAGTGTTTAGATATGGCCGCATTAGTGCTTGAAGATATAAAAGTCAATTATGCTGTTTGTCGACAAGCTGCAAAGCAAGGTTACGCTAATGCAACTGAACTTGCCGACTATTTGGTGGCTAAAGGGATACCATTTAGAGAAGCGCATCATATTGTCGGCGAAGCGGTTATTGGTGCAATAGCAAAACAAAAAGCATTAGAAGAACTCTCTTTGGATGAATTAAAAATCTTCAGTTCGGTTATTGAACAAGATGTTTATGAAAATCTCTCACTTGAATCATGTTTAGCTAAGCGATTAGCCAAAGGTGGTGTATCACCACAACAAGTTAAAATAGCGATAGCCAACGCAAAACAACAAGTTTTATAACTTTCTATCTAAATCTAGCTATATAATTTGCCGATGATAAGTCGGCATTTTGATAAAAACCTATTTATTAAACAAATATTTTTACTAAAAATATGATTGTATATCTTTTAAGACAGTGTAAAAATAGAGCTCTTTTTGAAAGGATTAAAGTGAATTGCAATGAGTAAAAGTTATAACTTTAGTGCAGGTCCTGCAAAACTACCTGCTGAAGTCTTAAAACAAGTTCAAACTGAATTATTAGATTGGCATAATACAGGTGCTTCTGTCATGGAGTTAAGTCATCGAGGTAAGGATTTTGATGCTTGTGCAATTGAAGCAACCAACGATCTTCGTGATATTCTAAACGTACCTAATAATTATAAAATTCTCTTTAGCCAAGGTGGAGCAAGAGCGCAATTTGCTGCCGTACCTTTGAATATTCTTGGTAATAAAACAAGTGCTGATTATGTAAACAGTGGTTATTGGAGCCAGTGTGCCGCCAAAGAGGCAACAAAATACTGTAATGTGATTGAACAAAATGTGGTGATTAAAAACCAAGGCATGACCTCAATCAAACCCATGTCCGAATGGCAATTGAGTGATGATAGCGCGTATATTCATTATTGCCCTAATGAAACCATTGACGGAGTGGAAATATTCGAACAACCTAATTTTGGCGATAAAACAGTCGTTGCTGATTTATCATCTTGTATTTTATCTCAACCGATTGATGTAAGTCGCTATGGCATTATATACGCGGGGGCACAGAAAAATATTGGCCCTTCAGGAATCACGATTGTCATCGTTCGGGAAGATCTAATTGGTCATGCTCAAAAAGTATTACCTTCCGTTTTAGACTATAAAATCTTAATGGATCATGACTCAATGTTTAATACGCCACCTACATTCGCTTGGTACATGTCTGGGTTAGTATTCAAATGGATTAAAAATTTAGGTGGATTAAAAGCGATTGAGCAACGTAATCAAGCTAAGGCACAATTGTTATATCAATTTATTGATCAATCCGATTTTTATCGTAATACCGTGGCTATCTCTAATCGATCTATCATGAATGTAACCTTCTTGTCACCCAATGACGATCTTGATAAAAAGTTTGTTAACGAAGCAACACAAGCAAATATTATCGGAATTAAAGGTCACAGAATTGCTGGTGGGATGAGGGCTTCAATCTATAATGCAATGGATCTTGAAGGCGTTAACTATTTAATCGATTTTATGAAGCACTTTGAAAAACAGTACGGATAATTATTTAAAACTCTGTCAAAAAAGGGAGCCATTAAGCTCCCTTTTTTATTTTGCTTAATTGTTGCAGCGGAAAACTTCACCAACCATGACAGCATCTGTTGGAGCGACTTCTGATATATAATTCAATGATGCATCTTGGGCATTATAAATCACATTTCCACCCATAGCGGCAGCTTTATTCATTAAATCTGAAGCGGCATCTCGAATAAGCTCACTGTGTGTTTTTAAGCCAGAAAATAGTGAGCTACGACGACCTTCTGCTTTACCAACAAATTGACAACTAGCGGCAGGTTTTGTGTCAATAAATTGAACTTGTCTACCCGCAGAGGTGAGTTGATAGTTAGAGTTACTACAAGCATTTAAAAGTAATGCAGTTGAAATAGCTGCACTAATAAGTAAACATTTTTTGAAAGACATAATATTTCCTCAACCAATAAAACAACGAATAATTATTTATAAAGTTATTGTATCAGGTTAATAGATTAAAAAATATCTGTAATTATTAATCAATATAGATATGGCTACGAGTTAAAGATTAATAATTAAGCAACCCAACCTATTTTAATAATTAATTGTAGCAAATTAAAAATAACTCTATTATAATCGCAACCCTACTAATTAAGTAGCACTTCTCAATATGGCCCCTTAGCTCAGTTGGTCAGAGCAGTCGACTCATAATCGATTGGTCACTGGTTCAAGTCCAGTAGGGGCCACCATTTAAAGCATTTATAATCAATCATTTACGACTCGAAATCTTGGTGCTTGATTATTAATTTTCTCAGAGTGGGACCAAAATGAGACCATGTTTGAAAATTTGCTTAAATGGTCAGCATTTAAATGAGCATATTTTTTCACCATCTCAAGTGTTTCCCATCCACCCATTTCTTTTAAAGTGAATAACGGTGTTCCAGCTTGAACATGCCAACTCGCCCATGTATGACGTAAATCATGAAAATGGAAGTTTTCAATTTCTGATAAATCGCAAGCACGTTTAAAATCACGGCGATCAATGTCATAAATACGTTTACTTGTTGATCGAGTAAATACATAATCACTACTTTTAGATAAAGAGTTAATTAATATAATCGCATCTCTATTAAGAGGTAATGGCCTTGCTCGTCCAGATTTCGCATTTTCATTTGTAACAATTGCAATGCTTTTTGTTAGATCAATGTTAGCCCATGTCAAAGATAGTATCTCACTCATTCTTGCTCCAGTCATAAGAGCAAAAGAGCAAACATTTTTCATCCAATCTAAATTTAAATTTGAAATTAAAATATTGGCTTTTTCTTTTGTGATCCACCTTACTCTTATTTTGGGTTCATTCATTCTTGGAACATAAGGAACGGAATCTATCCAACCTATTTTATGAGCAAGAGAAAAAGCCCTTAGTATTGATGCTCTATACCTATTTTTTGTGCCGTTAGATATAGGTTGTTTGGTGGTGGCGTGATGTGTTGGGATGTTATCCATAATCTTTTCACCAGTAATATTTGATAGAAACTGTCCACCAAACACTGAGGTCCAATATCTAGCATGGGCCAATTTTGCATCATACCGTTTTTGTTCTTCACTATCTTTTAAAAATAGAACCATGATCTCTTCAAAAATATGATCTGGTTTTTTATCTAAATTAGACTCTAGCCATAGTTCATGTTTAATTTTATCATGATACTGCATTGCTAATTTTCTATCTTTTATCCCAGTAGATTTTTTAATTCTTTCACCGCTGGGTGTCCTGATGTCGATATAGTAGACATCATTCCTCTTGAATATCGGCATTTTTTACCTCCGTTATTGCCTTTTCCAAGAGCTAGCCTTATAACATTATTATGTTTTTTTCTGCTCTCGTCTACGTAATTAGCAATATCTTGTTTCGTTGCGCGCCAAACCCCTCCAACTTTGAACATATGATATTTGGCTGGGTTTGATTTAATTGTGTTTTCGGACAATTTAAGTGCTTCTGCAACTTCTTCTTTGGTAAGTAGCTGATCCACAATTACACCTCCTGCAACTCAATATCATTTTTAGATAGTTTGCTATATTTAGTCATTTAAACCGTACCCCTGCTTTTAGTTCATCAATAGTCATAGTCATTTCCTTTAGATAATAGTAATCGCACACTAAATAATCAGCGTGAGAATATTCGTAAAATTAATAGGATAGGGTGGATATCAAACGAGTTATGAACAGATTCGGGGGATTAATTCGCTAATTTTATTATCTAACTCATCAAGTGTGATAAATTTTGAATTTGATAGCTTTTTATATAAGTTAATCCAATAAACAACCCATTTTCTTTGAGTGTTATTTGATGCTCTTAAATAATTTTGCATTTTTATTGATTCAAGGCTTTCGCCGTTACAATGAAGTTGCCATCGAATTAACGACAAAACGCTTTTATAAAGTTCTTTTGTGCCGTGTTCATATGAGCTATGTTTAGTAATAGCACACTGAGACAGATCATTAGGGTTAAAGTAATAATCAAACAGACAGCTCACACTAACATTATTTAGTAAAGTAATGGTTTTTCTGCTTGGAATTTTCATCATTCACTCCAAAGTTAACAAAAAACCGCTACATGAGCGGTTATATTTATAACAAATTAGCACTAAAACGGGATGGAATCGTCGTCAAAATGCGTTTCTGGTAGTGATGTTGGAGGTGGCACAATCGTTGATTGCTGTTTGTTAGGTTGATTAGATTGCTGTTGGTTTGAATCATCACTAGGAGAGCCTAAAATCTGTAATGTTCCACCAATAGGGTTGATAACAACTTCTGTAGTGTAACGATCTTGTCCTGATTGGTCTTGCCATTTACGACTCTGCAATTGACCCTCCAAATATACCTGCGTTCCTTTTTTAACGTATTCACCAGCAATTTCAGCTAATTTGCCAAACACAACAACTCGATGCCATTCTGTTTTTTCTCGATTCTCACCTGTTTGTTTATCTTTCCATGATTCGGAAGTTGCAACACTAAAATTTGCGACAGCATTACCATTAGGCATGATACGTACTTCTGGGTCTTGTCCTAAATTGCCCACTAGAATTACACGATTAACGCCTCTTGCCATTTTGTCTATCTCCTGTATGAATTTTTGCGTGTTCTGATGCTTCATCGGGGAATTTTTGCCAGTTTAATTTAGTCATAAAATTCGACTCCGTGTGCATCTATTCCATATGTGTGAACGGGAACTTTTTCTAATAAATATTTCGATGCATCGTTCTTAATTTGCTCCTCGACCTCTTCTTTACTGTTCGCCTCAATATCAAATTCATATTCCAGCTCAGTTAGGTATAAAAAGGAACCTCTAAATCTAGCCATCTTCTTGCTCCAGTTGTTTAATTAATACATCAATAAGCTCTATTTCTTCATTCAGGTAGTTAATATCATCTAACTTCATTTTTCTAACAGTTCTATAAGCATCAATTTGTTTAATATATATATGTTCATAATCAAGGCTACGAGTAAAAAATGTAAAATCCGCAGTATTGTTATCTATTACCTCTCCACTCATTACACACTCTAACTCCTCCACTACGGTATGAATCACACCCCCAACTTTTAATGTTTTCCGTTCTTCAGGTGTAATCATAATCACGCCTCAGGTAGTGGGATTTCATTAATTTCTTTAAGCCTTTCTATGTAAGCGCTTTCTGCTGCTGATAAAAACTCTGGATAATCACAAAAAATATTTCTTGCTGCTTGGATTAATTTTTCAAGCTTAGTTGTTAGCGTGGTTTCCTTAACTTTGGACAAATAATCTGACAGCCTATCTTCAAGTGCTTTATCTTGCGGTTCTTCATTTTTTGTTTGATTTGCAGTGTCCGCCTCATTTATTAACAGATTTGCATCAGGAGGAGTAATGTCTTTTACAGTTTTTCTTGCTTCTTCTAATTCGTCAGTTGAGTAAACCCCTAAAATAACTTCAGGACAGTACAATCTAGCCCAGTATTTGACGGCTAAATATGCTATTTGCTGTTTTGGAGCTGCTTTCCACAAAGGTGAGTTTCTGATTGTGACATTGCTTAAATATAATGGTTCTCCCCATGTTATATTTTGTTCACCTGTTAAAATAGCACCAACCTTAATGCCCAAGTTTAGTTTAATTTCATCATCATGCTTTTTATCTGTTTTTTGGAATGCGTCCCAGTTACCTATATATTCATATTTGAATCTGCCGTTAATAGCTCCAGATGTTACAATTACGGCATTTACTAACTGTGCTTCATAGCCAAGCGTTCCATTTACTATATGTGTTTTTTGAGCCACCGCAAAAGGGTTCATTTTCCATTGTACCGCTTGCATAGTTACCGCCATGCAGTCAGCAACATTACCTGCCAAATGCTTTGGAACTGTTGCTACTCCTTTCGCCATCACTTGCGAAAATTCTTGTATTCTCTGTAGCATTTGATGACTAAATACAGTGTTATTAACCTGTCCAATTGGTTGTTCGTGCTCTATAATTTCATTATTCATTGATAATTCATTAGTCATATTCATTTTTCCTTATCCATTGTGGTCTTTGAATTGTTTCTATACCGTCCCATTTATTGCTTTTTAAACAAGATGCATATGTAAAAAGATTTTCTCTATACAGTCTGTACCCAACATTTAAATCATGTTCATCAAGTTGAATTACTCTAACTGGATATCTACCGCAATCGATAACATCACTAACTGCAATAAATAAAAAAACAGGGTCGGAGTTAAATATTTCAGTATATCCATCGATATACATTGCTGCTTGAACGTGATATCGATAATCTTCAACACTTCTACCAAAATCATTAATATTACTTGTCTTTTTAACATCAACTATTATTGGTAAATCATTAATTATTTTGTCTGGTCTAATTCTGCATAGAACATTAGTTTCAAAATCAGTCCAGTAAATAGAAGATTCACAAATTCCGTCCATATCCAATAACTTCTTGGCATCAGGATGTGCAAAAGCACTCTCTTGCATAAGCCTTAACTTTCGTTCTTCTTCTTCAGTGATAATAATTTTTTCGGGTGAATAGTTTTCTTCCATAAATTGTTCGAGGTCTTTTTTACCTTGAGTTGTTCTGCGGTCAAATGGAGGTACTACAAGAAACCGTTCATCGAAGTGCTGAGGCTCTAAAAGAAGGCAGTGCAGGGCGGTACCAATGTCTAAAGCTTTCTTTTTATCTTCATCTTCTGGCGCTTTCTGTCGCCATTTGTAGATTGCAGGGCACTTTGCAATATCATCTAGATTGGACTTACTCACACCTTCGCCATTATGATAATCTTCATTAGATATATCGTAATAAATACCCTGTTTCATAACTTTATTCCAAATTTTTTAGAATACTCAAATCGAGCTTGAGAATAACAAATATCAATAATAAATTGATGATATATCTTTGCATCAACACTATGGTTGTCTAATTTTAATTTAAGTAATGCCAATATTTGCCAATCATTTTCATTACTAAAATTTCCCATTAGCTCATCAGCACGTTTATCTATCCACTCCTCTTGAGCATCTTGCATTTCAATATTGTTTAACATATTGCAGTAAGCGCTTTCGTAACCATTCTCAACCAATTTATGTAGCTGCATAATCACCTCGTTGCAACTTCAAACATCCAAAAAAATAGTCCAAATAGACAACCGAATGACAAAACAAAAGTACAGAATAAGGCGAACTTAATTTCGCTATCTGTTAATTCATAATCCTTGTGAAACCTATCTTTGATTTTCACATTAACAAAATCTTTATTAGTCATAATCACCTCGAAAAAAGCCCTCACGTGGAGGGCAATAGGATGTAGGATGTGCCGTCTTTCCGAGCTGTCAGTATTTGCTCAAACTCAAGCCCACTCACTGAATGGGCTTTGATTTGAATTTAATTAGCAATCCTTATTCACTAAAGAACTTGATGGCTAGTCGATCCCTTGTCGGGGCTAGGAGTGATTTAGTCGCTCACCCGATGCGTACTCTTATTGATTGCTTCCAAAACCGCTGTACTTTCATATGCCTCAGCTAGCTACTTGAATCTTCTTAACTTGTTAAATAACTCGTAGTCTTGTTTAATTTTGTTGTTAAGTTGATTTGTTTTGATGTGATAATATTACAATATGTAATTTTATATTACAAGATGTAATTACAAAATGTAATACCGTTAGCTTATTTTTTAACCGGTTAGTTAATATTTTGTTTGAATTTTAAGAAGTAAAATGAAGGTAATTTATTTTAAGAATGCGTAATTTTAATATGTATATATATACAGTATTATTGACATGCTCATAACCTGTGTTATTATAAATAAAAGCACCAAGGTGCTAATGTAGCAAGGGTTGAAGGGGCGGCTCCTTGTTATGGATTCCGCCCAGTGGGTGACTGGATGAATTGTGCAGGTAAACCACCGAGCAGGCTGAGAGGTCTGCACCTATTTTTTAGGAAGAGGATATTTTAATCTTACAGTCTGAGTTTTTATTTCTCGAGGTTTATTCTCTGATGGGTCATAGAAATACCATATATTGAGTTTTCTTTCGTTATGCGGAGTATCATGTTTAAGACTTTCCCAACCTAAATAGTTCGCTATTTTTTTCGACAATAAAACCTTTTGCTCACTACATTCATCGGCTTGGTAAGCGCTCATTATTGCACCAAGGAAAAAGTCAGCTATCTGTATATTAAATGATGCTTTAGAATCTTTTTCTTGAACAGACTTTATTACATTTTTTTTGAAAATTTTTTTATTTATAATATTATTTGCAATTATGTGAAATTGTTCATCAGCTTTTTTATAACTGAATGGAAGGGGATCGACATCTATCCTAAAATGACATTCCCTATTTGGATGCGCCTTAACTACGCTAATAACTTTGTTTGCAATTAAGCTAGTGAAATGTTTTTGCATAGCTATTTGATAGTTTCCATCATGATATGATTTATTAATCATCCCTTTTCGTACTATAATGCAATGGAATGCTAGCCATTGATGCTTAAAAAATAATTCAATCAATTCCTCAAAAAAAGCAAGATGCTTTTTGCTATTAGCTTTTTGCCATTTTATTTCATCTCTATGTCCATGTTTATTTTTTAGGTCTGATATTAATTTATAAAAGTCACCCCTTCGTTGATATTTCATCCACAATGAACCAAAGCCATAATACTTTTTGCCAGATACGCCTGATTCATCAGTAGCGATATGCCATATCAGCTTATTGTCAGATTTGCTCATAATCACCTTATTCTATTTTATTATAATAATCGGCGAAGATGTTAACCATGTTTCCTTAGTAGCATTGATTGACTAAGCATTACTTTCCCATGTATATAAAGTTGGTCAATTTCATCTTCGCTTATATCCCATTCTTTGTATTTTTTATTGTCAGATATAACAATTAGCTTATCTTTGATTATTTGTAATCTTTTTACATACAGGCTTTTACCAAAAGTAAATACATATATTCCATCGCCGTTAAATTCTTTTTTTGATATATCAACATAGATTGAATCGCCACTCTCAAATGTTCCTTGCATTGAATCACCTGAAATATTGATTACTTTTAAATTATTAGAGTCTATGCCTTTAAATAATATTTTTGCTTGTTCGCTGTCATATTCAATTAATTTAATCACTTCCTTCACATCCGAATTTAGGTAGCCCGCTCCCGCGCTAGCTGTAATATCTAAAACCTCAATTTGAAAATTATTTTTATTGTTTTTATTTTGTGTTTTATTTTCAGCCGCTGAGCCGTCAGCATTTATTGTTATTTCCTTGATACCAACAGCTTTTAATATAGATGCAATAACATCAGTATCAGGTTTTCTTCGACCAGATAACCAGTGAGCAATACTCCCTTGAGTTACACTCAATTTTTCCGCAAGACTTTCTTGTGTTTCACCAATATCTTGCATTCGTTTTTTAATTATATTTTGCCAAGTATTCATAAGCTCCTCCATCTTTAATTATTACGAACCGTATTAAATTAACAACTAACAAAACGTAATAATTGTTGAAATATTAAATTACATAATGTAATATTTATATTCATAACAGTAATTAAGGTATTAGTTATGAACAAAATTAAGGAATTTAGAGATAAATTAGGTATTACTCAAGAAGAATTAGCCAGAGCAATAAATACATCTCAAGGGGCAATTGCGCATTACGAAGTTGGTCGTCGAGATGTTAATTTAAAAACATGTCGAAATATAACGCAATTTTTTATCAGCTTAGGGTTGGACATCTCTTTAGATGATGTTTTCCCACCTGATGCAGCCTAATTAATACTATATGTAATAATTCAAATAAGGAAAACCACAGATGAAAACTAAAAATGTGGAAAAAAGAGAATTTATAACACCTTTACTAATCCGTAACGCATATAGAGCAATGATCACTAGTTTACCCGGTGGTTATGCCGAAATGGCGAGCGCTCTTACTTATACAGAAAATAGTTTATCTAATCGAGTTAGAGATCATGCAGGGCAGAAAGTGGATGTTGGGGCAGCATTAGAGATGCAAATAATTTCAGGAAGGAAAGACTTCGCTCATGCTGTAGCTCAATGTTCCGAAGGTGTCTTTATTCCTCTTTGTGGAGTGCAGGGCGTTGGTTGTGATGATTTAGGTCGATTATCGCGAATGATCGCTGCAAGGTTAGGCGATATTTTCAAGAAATTCGACAATTTCACGGAAGATGAAATTCTAGATAAAAAAGAGTTTAAAGAACTTAATGATGATGTTTATCAGTTAAATCAGTTGATGATGCAATTTTTAACTGCTGGTTCAGAACTTTATCCAGATGAATAAAAAACACTAATTGGAAAGGTGGCGCATGCAAATACTCAACCCAAAATCACAGCAAGAGCGAGTAATTGCCGTTTGTGGTGATGGGCAATATCGAACTCTTGAAGCTATTCAGCAAGAGATTAAACGGCGATTTAATCAGTTTGATACTACACCAGCTATAAGCGCAAGGCTTCGTGAAACTGCAAGATTATTTCGATATGGTTTTATGAAAGATAAATATCACAAAATCAATGAAAGAACAAAAAAGGCTTGTTATTACTACACATTAAAGAGGGTTAACTGATGAAATATCTATTTAATGAAAATCCTCTAGTTATTGACCGTGAGCTAGCTGTTGTTATTGGTTTAAACGAAGCCATGATATTACAGCAAATGCAATATTGGATAAAAAAATCAGAGCACAGTTATGATGGTAAAACATGGATTTACAACAGTGTTAGCCAATGGAAAAAACAGTTCCCTTTTTTTAGTGAATCAACAATAGGGCGAGCTATAAAAAATCTTGAGGAGAAAGGCTTTCTCTTTATTGGTAATTTTAATAAAGATAGGCGAGATCGTACTAGATGGTATTCAATTAATTACCAAAAGTTAGATGAGGTTATGAAAAATGCAATTAGTCAAAATGACGAATGCAATAAGTCAAAATGCTCAAATGCAATTAGTCAAAATGACAAGATGCAACAAGCCAATTTGACCACACCATTACCAGAGAATACTACAAAGAATACTACAGAGAATACTACAAATATTATTGCGGATAAACCGCAAAATCCAAAACGAGCATATCAGTTGCCAGATAATTTTAAGCCAAATGACCATCATCGAGACATAGCGCTAAATGAAAACGTTAATTTGGATACTGAATTTATTAAGTTTAGGGATTATTGCTTAGCTAATGGCAAAAAATATATTGATTGGAATGCCGCTTTTAACAACTGGTTGCGTAATGCTGGAGGTTATAAAAAAACAAATAAAACACCATCAAAATTCATGACCCTTGCCGAACGTAACAGGGCAGTTTTAGAGAGTATGAGGAGTTAATCATGGCAAAGATTACAGATGATTTTTTAGCTGTCATTGGTGGGCTTCTTGAGCTATACGGACAGCAAGCGAGTACAACCAAAGTTAATATTTATTGGTCAACGCTGGGTCAATACCCGATTGATTCATTGCGTAGAGCTGCTAACACGTGGGTACGTAAAAGTGAGTTTATGCCGAAGCCTGCTGATTTAATAAATCTTATGGGCAGATCGAGTAACCATTTATCACCTGACGAGGCTTGGGCAATAGCAATACTTGCCAGTGATGAAACTAATACGGTTGTTTGGACTAACGAAATAGCAAAAGCTTGGGCGCAAGCTGAAATTGTTTATAAAAATGGCGACAAAATTGGAGCGAGAAGAACATTTATCGAGGCTTACGAACGTTTAGTTAATGAATCAATGATGAGCGGAAGAATTTCAGAAGCATTTGTGTCACTTGGTAGTGATAAAGCAAAGCGTGCGGATGCAATCAATCATGCTGTTTTTACTGGTTTATTAACTCAAGAAAAAGCTAATTACTATCTACCAAAACCAGAAAACACTATCGCAATGCTTGAGTTTAAAGATGATCAAATTTCAGCAAAGAGTATGGAGCATATCGCTAACATTAAACAAATGTTAAAAACAGGTCGGGTTTGTGTTACGACGAGTTAATCACTGCCCACAGGGACGCTATCACATGCTAGACAAAATAGCATATGACTATGTTACAGCGATTAGAGAACACGGTGCAAATATAGCAAAAATTAAATATGAATTAGCAAAACTAGTTAAAAAATATTCTGAAGAAGAAAAGGCAAAATTAAGGAAGTTAATACAAAAATGGCTTACAAGATAACAGCAGAAATTAAAAAAGGGTGGCAAAGTTGGGGATCAATTGTTTTACATCGTGATTCTAAGATAACTGAAAAATCATTAATTAAAAAACTATCTACAGTTAAAACGCAATTCGGTAAATCTAAAGTTGATGTGCATGTGCGTAATTTTACATGTGAGAGGGTTTAGGTATGGATTATTTTTTTGCTGTAATGATTTTTATAGCTTTAACTTTAAATTTTACTTTACTGTGCGGATTGGTTGGATCAGGTGCAAGTTCATCAATTCTTGATTTATTTGACAAAAAATTTAAGCAGTATCGATTAGCTGGAGATTTGGCTAAAGCAGTAGAGAAAGCTAATAAGGACTTTAAAGCTGTGGTGATTATTCATGGTGATTATGAAATCTTAGTTGCTAGGAAAGTAAAAGGTTCAACCAATGACTAAATTAACACAGCAAGAGATAAACGAACTAAGAGAAAGTTTTGAAATAATTGTCTGTAAACAATTAGGTTCTACTTATATCGAAAAAGATTGTAATGGTAATTATGTTAATGATTATGTTCAGAATGAATGGATTAAAAACATCAACATTTTTGATTTGTTAAGCGATGACTAAATTAATACAGCTGAGCATAAGAAAAGAATTGGGTGAGCAAATAAAAATGGAAAAAAAGAAGATTTTTAAATTAGTTAGCGAAACAGTTAAAAACAATTTGATTGATTTTGTCCGTTCATTACCGACAGATAGTAAAAACCCGCTAGTAGTTTGCATTCAAGAAATGACCAGAACGTTAGAGCAAAACGCCCGTATGTGGGCAACATTAACAGACATATCCAAGCAGGTTGTTTGGCACGGTTTGACATTAACGGCAGAGCAATGGAAGCACGTTTTCACTGCAACGCTAAAAGGTCAAAAAACAGTGCCAAATCTAGACGGCACGGGCTTTATTGTTTTAGGTCAATCAACGCGAGTTATGAGTAAACGAGAGTTAAGCAACTTATTGGAACTAGCGTACTCATTCGGCGCAGAAAAAGGCGTCAAATGGAGTGAGAAAGCAAAATCTGATTTATTAATATTTGAATGGTATAAGAACCAATTATCAAAGGTGGCATGATGAACGACACATTAAAAACAATTGATGAATGTATAGAAGAAGCCGAGCAACTATTGGCATGGTTATATGAACAACGCAGAGAATACATAAATCAGAATAATTAAAATAAGGTTGATGATGAGCAGGATATTAAAAATTATTTAAGGGGCACATGATGAAAGCATTAATTTTTGCATTTTTTATGATTATTTTTATTACAGCAGGATTTATGTTTATGGCATATGTTGGCTGTGGCGGAGATTTTTTTAATAGGCATGTTGGAGCGGCTGGAGCACTTTCATTTCTTGCGAGCTTATCGTTTTCACCGTTATTTTTCTTTTTTTATGACGAATATATGGATTAAAAATGCCAAAAAAACACAAACTAATTAAAACAGGTTTTAAATGTCCGGAATGCGGCGGTGAATGCGTATATGACATGAATTTAGGTTTATTTGTTTGCAATCGTCCGTTAGTAAGTGCTAGTGGGGACGTCAAAGGCTCTTGTGGTAAGTTTTATATGAATAAAGAGAAAGCAAAATGAATAAAAAGCACAATATTAAAATGAAAAAATGCAAAGCGTGCGGTAAGAAATTTACATTATTTAATTCGCTGACTCAAGTTTGTTCAATTGATTGTGCTATTCAGTATGCAAAAAATAACAAAGTTCAAGAACGTGTTAGGCGTCAATTGACGAAAATAGCAAAAGAGAAAATTAAAACTCGCTCAGAACATCTGAAAGAAGCACAAGCTGCATTTAATGCATTTATTCGCGAAAGAGATAAAAAACAGCCATGTATTAGCTGTGAACGCTATCACAAAGGGCAATATCATGCAGGGCATTACAGAAGTGTGGGAGCATGTCCAGAGTTGCGATTTTGTGAGCTGAATGTACATAAGCAGTGTTCAGCATGTAACAATCATAAATCGGGGAACATCATTGAATACAGAATTAATTTAGTTAAAAAAATAGGGGCTGAAAAAGTTGAATGGTTAGAAGGACCTCATGAGCCAAAAAAATACACTATAGAGCAAATTAAGCAGATTAAAGCTGAATATAAATTTAAGTTAAAAGAATTAAGAAGAGGGGCGCAATGAGAGAAACTAAAGATATTTTGACTGCATGGAAAAATACCCGTGTTTTAAAGCGTATGGGGACAGAGTATCCATTTAAATCGGCAGGTATTGAAGGTGCGCCTCGTGATTTTGATTATCGTCAATACTTAACGGAAGATGAGGCACAGATTGTTGATAATGCTGTACTTAGACTTAAAGCTGATAATGTTGAGCGTTGGGCTATTTTAACTGCTTTTTATCTTCGTGAAATCTCTTGTAGTAAACAAGCGCGAATATTGGGTAAGCAAACAACAGAAATAACTAAAACATTACTTGCCGCAGAATGCTTTATTAGAGGTCATATCATCGAATTGTTTTCAAAAGTGGCATAGTTGTAATATGCTATATCTAATAATATGTAAATATAAATTATTTTTTTTATTGAGAGGTTATGACTTTGGAAGCTGTATTCATTAAACCGTATAGTTCCTCATTTTGTACAGAAGAGCTTACATTAGATAGAGCTTTAAGTAATAAAAAAAATAATATTGAAACTATTATTATTCCCGATGTAAATGTATTAATTGCTATGGAGAAATTGATCTATTATCCGAACACGAAGGAATCCTATCTGAAAAAAGGGATCTTAGGAATAATGTCATTTATGAATAAATGTACGGAACAAGAAATACCTATTTGGTGGGCTCCTTATTTTGCTTTGTTAGAAATGCCAGGCAAAAATGCGTATGATTGTTTTAATAATTTGAAAAAATTTGACTCTAAACATTTTAGGTGGGAGTATGAAGAATGTCATATTGATAATTCTACTTTTAACAAAACTCAAATAAGTAAAGAGTTTCCTTTAATTAATAATGAAGTTGAAAAAGAGTTCCTTGCACATTCATTTTATTGTTTATTATTAATTAATATTATTGAACGAGATTTAAGTGAATTAACCCCATTCAATAAATTGCTAGCTTATTTAAACTTAGTCGAACACAAGATTGGTCTTTTATCAATTAGGGAATTTATAATTGCTACATTAATTTTTTCACCTAAAAGTAAAGAAGATTTAGAATTTAATAAATTAAAAAAAGATATATGTGAAAATTTTGGATTTAAGAATAGGACATTAAATTATGATCATGATTTAAGTATTGCAATGATAAAAAAAGCAACAAATGGAGCAAGAGATCTCAGCTATTTGTCAATATGTTGCATGCTACATAATAATACAACAGAAAAACGAGATGTATGGTTAGCAACAGGAGATCTTAAACTTTTTGCATTTAATAAGTTTGTATATAGTATTGGAGGAAATGGGATGTTAGGAAAAAAAGCGGTAATAAATTTTCCGACTTGTAAAAATATTTTTTTCAATAGAGCAATAGTTGAATTTTCTTTAAGGACTTCTATGCGACAGAAATTAATAGAACAAGTATCTAATACAAGTATAACAAATAATATGATTAGGTCTTGTTATGAAATTATAGATTTAGCTGGCTCTAAATTAACTACTGAAAAAATTCCAAAATATGGGCAAGTAATAGCTACTCCATTTTCTATTTAATTAACTATTGACTACCAAAGTAAATTAATTGTATATTCTACATAGGTGCTCAACACACCGAAACAACGAGCGGACTTCCGCACCCGATAGATTAGCGGTTTTTTTACGTCCAAATTTTATGGTCGGGTGGCGTGCATAATACAATACCGAAAGGGAATAATGCAGGCTGTCTCGTTGCAGTGTTGAAGCACCCGACCTCCCTCAATCAACATGGGGGATAATAATAAAATCAACGAGGATGTAGATATGTCAATAACAAAATTAGAAACAATCCAGTTTCACAATCAACAATTAATTGTTCTTAATCACCAAAATAAACCGTATGTCGCAATGAAACCAGTTTGTGAAAATATAGGGTTAAATTGGGCAGCACAATTCAAAAGAATTCAACGTCATCATGTACTTAGTCAAGGTGTTGTCATGATGACAATACCCTCTAAAAGTGGTGCTCAAGAGTACATTTGTTTGCCAATTTCAATGATCAACGGTTGGCTTTTTGGTATTGAAACTAGCCGAGTAAAACCAGAAATTAGAGCAACACTAGAACAATATCAGCTTGAATGTTTCGATGTACTTTATAACCACTTTATGCCCAAAGTAGCACAACAACACCCTAATACAATCTCACTCGAACAACAACAGCAAATCAAGCAAGCTGTTAATGATCGTTCATATAGAACAGGTGAACATTATCAAGCAATTTACACCAAGCTTTATGAACAATTCAAAATCCCTCGCTATCAAGATTTGCCTGCCTCTAAATTTGATGAGGCGATTAAGTGGTTAGGTGGTATAACACTGAGGGATTATAAGGTAGTTAATATCGATAATTTAAAACGACAATACAATTATATAGCAACAATACAGGAATATTATTACAGAGTATTTGATTTATATAATGATTGCTTTGCTGATTTTTTAGAGAAAAACAGCCCACATCTTCACTACAATTTTTCAACAGCGCTTAATAAGATACAAGTTAATCTGAGTTTATCAATGAATTTTGTTCGTGGTGAATTACCAAGAATGAATTGCTAATAGTTTGCTGAACACTTTAGAAAACAAAAAAACACTTGACTGTTTAAACGTTTAAACAGATAATATGCCTATAATGCGGTTCAGAACGCATAAAATATGAAGCTCGCAAATGCGGGCTTTTTTATTATTCAAAGGAAAGCCTCAATTAAGAGGCTTTTTTGTTATCTCGGTAAAATTTTATTGCTTCAACAACAAGTTTTGCTTCAGATAAACCTAAGTCTATAGCTGTTTGCTTAATCATTGCAATATCATCTATATTTAACTTAAAAGCTTTGTTTTTGATACCACGTTTTTCATTACTACGTTCATTTATTTCAGCTCTTGTTAACGCCATAAATCACCTTGATTTTAAATCGCTAAATTGTTATATTTAAG
Source organism: Gilliamella sp. B3783 (assembly GCF_026536125.1). NCBI lineage: Bacteria > Pseudomonadati > Pseudomonadota > Gammaproteobacteria > Orbales > Orbaceae > Gilliamella > Gilliamella sp. B3783. The sequence continues at coordinate 235,720 of NZ_JAFNOU010000001.1, read as the reverse complement.
GTCGTCGGTGGGGTTGCACCCCCACCTTCGATTGATGTTAATAAACTGGTAAAGACACCAGCAATATTGCTAACACCAAGAGAATTAAGATATACCGCATCTTATTCTCTCCTTGTTTGCCCCAGCCTAGGTTGGGGTTTACCTTATCAAGCCCCTTACTTGATGACTTTTATTGTAAGGTACCCTACAATAAAAGTCAACAGTTATGACGAAAAAAGTTAAATATTTTTAAATGGATTTATGAAAAAGTTTCTTGTTACTCTGTTATTTATCCCGCTTCTTGCTCATTCAGCACAAAACTTCAATACAGCAAAAACAAAACTAATTCAGTTATACAAATTAAATCCCCAGCAAACCACATTTTATTGCGGTTGTGAATTCGCATTTAATAATAAAAAGGTTATCGTCGATTTCACTAAATGCGGATATGAGCCAAGAAAGAATCAAACAAGAGCAGAACGCATCGAATGGGAACACGTAATGCCTGCGGAGAACTTCGGCCGACACCTCCAGTGTTGGCGAGACGGTGGACGTAAAGAGTGTAAGAAAGATGTGACTTTTAATGAAATGGAAGGTGACCTACATAACTTACAGCCAGCAATTGGCGAAGTTAACGGCGACCGTTCTAATTATCGTTATTCACAGTTCACTAAAGAATTCACTCAATATGGACAATGCAAAAGCGCTGTAGATTTTAAAGATAGAAAATTCCAACCTCGTGACGAAATAAGAGGCGTTATAGCTCGCACATATTTCTACATGTCAGATAAATACAATATCAATCTATCTGATTCTGAACACAAGCTAATGCAAGCATGGGATAAGATGTACCCGCCTGATGACTGGGAATGTGAGCGTAACAAATTAATAGAAAAAATTCAGGGTAATGATAATAAATTCGTTACTCAACAATGTAATTAAGCCGACTCTCGTCGGTTTTTTTATGCTCATTTTGCAATCAGCATTAACACACATCGCAACACTATATTTACGCTGATTGTATTTTTTATACCTAAATTTTGAGTATTCACTCATCACAGAATTGGTAGTAATGCTAGACACACACACGAGCGTTCACTCATTAGCTAGTACGCTACCACCTATTTAACTAACAAGAAGATTTAATCATGCCTATAAAAGACCCGAACAACGTCAATTGGACCGTTGTTGTTTATTTATTTGTAGTTACCTTATTGGGCTCATTAGCTAGTTATTGTTATCAAGTGCTTAATGGTAACAAATTTAATGTCTGGATATTATTTGCACAAATATTTATTTCAATATTTGCCGGTCTATTGGTTGTACTTGCTGCAAGTTATTTCAATTGGGATTTTGAATTAGCGGGTGGTATTGCCGGTTTAGCCGGTTGGTCTGGTGCTGCGCTCATAAAAGTACTTGAAGAGCAATTACTCAAGAAAGCGAAAGGACATTGTGATGACAAAACTCACTGAACACTTCACAATAGAAGAATTTACAAAATCAACAGTTGCAAGCAGATTAAAAATAGATAATAGCGTTCCTATAGAGTTAATGCCTAATATTAAATTCACCGCTGCAAAGTTGGAATTAGTCAGACAAGCTTTAGGAAAGCCCATTATTATCACTTCTGGTTATCGTTGCCCTGCGCTAAATGCGCGTGTTGGTGGAGTCGCAACCAGTGCCCACACGCAAGGATTAGCCGTCGATTTTCACTCGTCTTTTGGTACACCTAAAGAAATTTGTCAACGATTAATCGATGCAGGTGTTCAGTTTGATAAACTCATTCAAGAACATAATCAATGGGTACATATTGGATTTAGTCCTAATAATAACCGTCAGATAGTTTTGACTGCTGTTAAACAGGGCGGAAAGACGGTTTATTTAAATGGGTTAAGGTAGAGGTTTCATATGCTTTTCTTGCTTTTGCTCATTATAATTTTATACGTCTGTGAGATATAAGTATGGATAAATTAAAACTCATTTATAAGTTATTGCCGATAACTTTAGCTATTATCACCGCGTTTGCTATATATGTTGCATACAAGTGCTGGCAAGATGAAAGACTTGCAGTAGCAAGAGAAAATCAAATAAAAATAGAATTTGAACAATATAAGCAGAGCAATAATGCCGTTAAACAACTGGAATTAAATATCATTGAGACAATACAAAATGGTCAAGCTAAAACAGACGCTTTGCGCAATGATGTTGATAATGGTCTTATCGAGTTGCGCGTCCAAGTCGAAACCATCGAGCGAGATAGTACCGCCACCAGCAATATTGCTAACAAAGCCTTACGACTTGCACGAACTTCTCAACAAGATTATTACAATCTCTCCAACGCAATCGAGTACAACAAAGTAATAATTGAAGGTTGGCAAAAATACTATTGTAAAGAGATTGCACCAAAGAACAATACTGAATTTATGTGCAAAGGGTTAGAGCGATGATAAACGTATATAACAATCATCGTTGGCGTAAAGCTAGGCAAACATATCTACAGCGCAATCCGTTTTGTGTTATGTGTAGACAGCAAGGCAAATATGAACCAGCTACAGCAGTAGATCACATAATCCCACATAAACTTGAACAAGCATTAATATCCAAAGACCCAGTAAGAATTAAACAGGCGCAAAAATTGTTTTGGGATTCATCGAACTATCAAGGACTGTGTAATACTCACCACTCAAGCACTAAACAACGCATTGAAAATAGAGGGACAGAGATAGGATGCGATGTTAATGGTATGCCTTATGGTGGGTATTGGGTTGATGATAAAAAATAACTTATTAATTAATAATAGGTTAATGAATATACATAAATAGGGGAAGGGGGTGCTTAATTTCTACAACTTTTTGTCTTCCAAACCGCCCACCCTCATTTTTGTGCAAAATCGCGAATTGAAATCTTTTTTTTGGAGTCCTTATGGCAGGTCGAAGACCAACCCCAACCCCACTTAAACTGGTGACAGGTAATCCCGGTAAGCGACCTTTAAATAATAAAGAGCCTAAACCTAAAGGGGGTTACCCTGATATCCCACCTCATTTTAATAAGCAAGCTCAAGGCATTTATCTTTGGCTGTGCGATATGTTAAATGACATGGGCTTATTAACAGTAGTTGATGGGATCGCAATTGAACGCTTAGCAAAATGTTATATCGAAATTTTAGAATGCGACAAAGTTATAGATAAATTTGGGCAAGTGCAAGAGGTTGTGAATACACAAGGGGAATTAGTTTTGAAGTCTAATCCTGCGGTAGCTCAACGGGCAGATGCTGACAGACGATTACGCGCTTGGATGATTGAGTACGGTTTGACCCAAGCATCAAGATCAAAGGTAAAAGTAAATGGCAAAGAGGAAGAAAACGAACTCGACCGATTCTTCGGTTGATAAAGCAACTCAATATGCCATTGATGTAACATCAGGAAAAATTTTAGCGGGTCCAGACATAAGGAATGCATGCAAAAGACATCTGGACGATTTAAAAACCGCAAAAGAAAAAGGTTTAGTTTGGGATACTGAATCTGCTCAGCGAGCGGCAGATTTCTTTGAGAAGGTACTTAAGTTAAATGGCGGAGAGTATGAAGGTAAGCCTTTTGTACTACTACCGTGGCAATACTTTATTGTCGGCTCATTATTTGGGTGGAAAACATTAGACGGTTATCGCCGTTTTCGCATGGCATATATTGAATCAGGCAAGGGTTCGGGTAAATCGCCGTTAGCCGCAGGGATAGGGCTTTATTGTTTAATGGCTGATAACGAGCCGAGAGCAGAAGTCTATGCTGCAGCGACAAAAAAAGATCAGGCAATGATTTTATTTCGTGATGCTGTTGCCATGGTTGAGTTGTCCCCTGATCTGGATAAGCGAATAAAAAAATCGGGTACTGGTCAGAATGTTTGGAATTTAGCCTACTTACAAAAAGGGGCTTTTTTTAGGCCTATATCTTCAGATAACGGACAATCAGGCCCGCGTCCTCATTGTGTATTAATTGACGAAATTCACGAACATAAAACTAACGAAGTCGTTGAAATGATGCGCGCCGGCACAAAAGGGCGAACTCAAGCAATTATCGTAATGATAACAAACTCAGGTCATGATAAAACAAGCGTTTGCTATGAGTACCACGAGTATGGGCGCAAGGTTGCAGAACAAACATTAATTGATGATGCATTCTTTTCTTTTATTTGTTCATTAGATGAAGGAGACGATCCGCTTACTGATGAATCGTGTTGGCCAAAAGCTAATCCTTCCCTCGGGCATACATTCACGCATAAATATTTGCGTGAGCAAGTTACGCAAGCAAAAGGGATGCCTACAAAGGAATCCATTGTAAGACGGTTAAATTTTTGCCAGTGGGTTGAATCAGCTAACCCTTGGTTGGCTGCTGATATTTGGATGGGCAATGAACAAGATTTTGATATTAATGAGTTAATTGGTGAGGAGTGTTACGGAGGACTTGATTTATCAGGTACGCGTGATTTAACCGCATTGTCTCTTTATTTCCCTAAGCATAAAAAAGCCTTTACTGAATTTTGGACACCGCAAGAAACATTATTAGATAGGGCCAAGTCCGATCATGTTCCCTATGATGTTTGGGTAAAACAAGGTTATTTATTTGCAACTCCCGGACGTGTTGTTGATTATGATTATGTTGCTAATCGTCTAGGTGAGTTAAAAGCTAAATTTAATATTATTAATTTGGCATTTGACCCCTACAGAATTAAGTATTTCCAAAAATCACTGGATAATGCATCCATTGATATTGAAATGACATCACATGGGCAGGGGTTCTATAAGTCTAAAGATAGTGGTTTATGGATGCCACATTCTATCGAACTGCTAGAAAAAGATATTACAGAAAATAATATCATTATTAAATTCAATCCTTGCTTGCGGTGGAATGCAGCAAGCGCAGTCCTCGAATCTGATAACAAGGAAAATAAGGTCTTTGCGAAAAAGAAAAGCTCCGGGCGTATCGACGGCGTTGTATCTTTAGCTATGGCCAGAGGATGCGCCGACGGTGCATCAGAACCTATGAATAATTTATCAGAACACATCTTAAACGTAGGAATACGGTCATTATAATGAATATATTTAACTTATTTAAGCGCAAAGGGGAATCGGTTTCCACTTCTCAAGCACCACCTAATTACACAGGTTTTTTATTTGATACATATGCAGGTCGGAGGGTTAGTCCAGCTCTTGCTATGCAATTAACTGCTGTATTCGGTTGTGTTCGTGTATTAACTGAATCTGTCGGGATGTTGCCTTGTTTTTTATACCAAGCAACAGATAGCGGACGCAAGAAAGCACCTAAAGAAAAACTCTACTCACTTTTATATGTAGCCCCTAACAACTACATGACCCCCCAAGAGTTTTGGGAATATATGATCGGCTGTTTGTGTTTAAGAGGTAACTTTTACGCATATAAAGTCAAAGTATTTGGTGAAGTAGTCGAATTACTCCCTCTTTTGCCCGATAGTGTGCAGCCGAAATTAAATGATAAATGGGAACCAGTCTATCAAGTCACATTCCCAGACGGCTCTTGTGATGTGCTTTCTCAAGATGAAATTTGGCACGTGCGTACGTTTTCGACGGACTCATTGGTTGGATTAAGCCCTATTAGTTATGCGCGTCATGCAATCGGGTTGGGTTTGGCTACCGAAGAACACGGATCGCGACTATTTAGTAATGGCGCAGTTTCAAGCGGTGTATTGCAAACCGATCAAGTATTAACTGATGAAGCATACAAAAGGTTGAAAGAGAACTTTCAAGAACAACATCAAGGGCTAGAAAACGCGCATAAGCCGATGATTTTAGAAATGGGCCTTAAGTGGAATAACATCAGTATGTCTGCCGAAGATGCCCAGTTTTTAGAAACCAGAAAATTTCAGCTTGAGGAAATATGCCGAATATTCCGCGTGCCGATGCATATGGTCCAAAACACCGACAGGGCCACATTCAATAATATTGAAAATCTCGGTATGGGGTTTGTTAATTACTCATTAGTGCCGTATTTAACTCGCATTGAGCAACGCATCAACATTGGACTCGTCAGTAAAGAAAAACGAGGTCAATTTTATGCCAAGTTTAACGTCGGGGCGTTATTGCGCGGTGACATGAAATCTCGCTACGACTCATACGCAACAGGCATTAATTGGGGCATTTTATCGCCGAATGAGTGCCGTGATTTAGAGGAGCGCAACCCGCGTGACGGTGGCGATATCTATCTTACCCCAATGAACATGACTACTAAACCACAGGATAATAACAAAAATGACATTAAAGAAATGCATTGATGTGTCACTTACAATTAAATCAATTACCGATAGTGGCGAATTTGAAGGCTACGGTTCGGTTTTTGGTGTTAAAGATTCTTACGATGACATTGTAATAAAAGGGGCTTTTGCAGAATCACTTAAGCGATGGAATGAAAAAAAACGGATGCCTGCCCTACTTTGGCAACACAACACCCAAGAACCAATAGGTATTTATAAGGAAATTTTTGAGGATGATCAAGGACTGGTAGTTAAAGGGCAACTGCTAATTGATGATGACCCACTCGCAAAACGAGCTTACGCTCATCTGAAAGCTGGCTCTATAACTGGTCTATCAATTGGTTATGTCCTAAAAGATTGGGAGTATAACCACGAAAAAGAAGCTTTCATGCTAAAAGAAATTGATTTGTGGGAAATTTCATTAGTTACATTTCCTGCAAATGACGAAGCACGCATAAGTAATGTGAAAAGCATATTGGAAAAAGGGGAAATTCCTTCACCAAGAGATATAGAAAGAGTACTGCGCGACGTTGGACTCTCCAGAACTCAGGCAAAAGCGTTTATGTCTGAGGGATATTCTTCACTAAAACAGCGAGATGCTAGTAATGGCGAGGAAAACGCATTAAATATTTTAAAATCAATTTTTAACTAGGAGATTATATATTATGGCAGTAGATCAACAAGATGCCGTGCAGGTCGCGCAGGAACTTAAACAACGATTTGAAGAATTTAAGTCTGTAAATGATCAGCGATTAGAAGCAATCACACAAGAAAAAGGGAAGTTAGCTGGTCAAGTTGAAACGCTAAACGGCAAATTATCTGAATTGGATAATTTAAAAACCAATCTTGAAAACGAGCTTGCTGAGTTTAAACGCCCAGCAGGAGGAAATAAACAAGCCTCAGCACATAAAGAAGCGTTCGCAAAATTTATTCGCAAAGGCGACGATCAGGGGCTAGCGGAGTTAGAACAAAAAGCAATGCAAACTGGCGTTGATGCAGACGGTGGATATGCCGTTCCTGAAGAATTAAACACTGATATTTTATCCGCCTTACGTGATGAAGTCGTGATGCGTCAGGAATGTAATGTTATTACAGTTGGTACACCTGAATGGAAAAAACTAGTCAATAAAGGCGGCATTTCTAGTGGCTGGGTGGGTGAAACCGATCCGCGACCTGAAACTGGTACACCTCAATTTGGCGTAATTACTCCTGTATGGGGTGAAATCTACGGTAACCCGTACGCTACACAAACCATGCTAGATGATGCATTTTTCAATGTTGAGTCATTTATTACAGACGAGTTAACGCAAGAGTTTGCCGAAAAGGAAGAAGCAGCGTTCACTTTAGGTGATGGCGATAAAAAACCAAAAGGCTTTTTAACTTATGCAACTGATGCAAAAGATGATAAAACCCGCGAGTGGGGTAAATTGCAAAATATCACATCAGGTGCAGTAAAAGTAATATCTTCTGATGATATTGTGAGTCTTATTTATACTTTGCGCAAAGTCTATCGTAACGGTGCTAAATTTATGATGAACAATCAATCATTGTTAGCAGTTCGTCTACTAAAAGATGATAAAGGCAATTATATCTGGCAACCAGGATTGCAAGTTGGCCAACCATCATTATTGTCTGGCTTCGCTGTTGCTGAAAACGAGCAAATGCCCGATATTGGTGATACATCAGGTAAAGCTCCAATTGCATTTGGTAATTTTAAACGTGGTTTTTATATCTTTGACCGTATCGGCATTCGCATGTTACGCGATCCGTATACTAAGAAACCATTTGTCGGGTTCTACACTACAAAACGTGTTGGCTCAATGTTAAATGATAGTAACGCAATTAAGTTGCTTACAATCAAAAAATCAGGTAGCTAATGTTAAGCCCTCATAACGAGGGCTTTTTTATGAGGTAATTATGGCAGATCAATCTTATAAATTTCCCACCTTAGACGAGATAAAAAATCAATGTCGTATTGATAATGATGATGAAGATAATCTGTTGAATATCTATCTTAAAGCCGCTATCAGTAGAGCGCAAAATTATACAAATCGCATATTTTATGAAGATAAAATTCCAGAAGATGCTAATTCTTCGGCAATGTTGGTTGAACCAGATGTAAAAATAGCGATTTTATTAGCTGTTGGGTATTGGTACCAACAACGAGAAGATGTTACTAGCGAACAGTTATATTCCGTTCCTCTTGGGTTCAATGCATTATTAAACTCTTATAGGTATATCCCGATATGATTCATGCTGCAGGAAAACGGAATCAAAAAATATTAATTCGCCGAAGATTAGATATTCCAGTTGGTTTTAGTGAAGTTGATACCGAATATTCAAAAGGTATTTACAAATGGGCTAAAGTTACGCAACCCAACTCATCAACTTATTTCGATTCAATTCAGACCCAGAATATAATCACCCATTACTTTGAAATAATTGCAAACGATCGAGTACCTATATCTATTGATTATGAGGTTGTTTGGAATGGGTCGATTTATAAAATCAAGCGATGTAGATGGTTAGATCATTCTAAGAAATATTTATTATTGGAATGTGAGGAGATTTGTGCTAATGAGTAATCCAGATTATAACGTTCACGTCGATTTTAATTTAGTTGAAGTTGCTGAACTTGACCGGAAAAAATTGCGTAAAACATTCGTCAAGATCGGTAAGAAAATTCAAGCAACATCACGAGCTTTAGTTAGCAAAAAACAAGTCTCTCAAAGTGGAGAATATCCAGGTTTTCGAAGCGGTAAATTAAGTCGTTCAATCGGTTATAAAGTTCCAAGGCCAACATCACGTAGACCAGGATTAATGGTTATAGTTATGCCAAATGTTAAAGGCGGCAGTAACATGGAAAAGCTGATGGGGGCATATTATCCAGCCTTTTTATTTTATGGTGTGCGACGTAACGCAAAACGAGGGAAAAGTCATAAAAAAGGGGCATCAGGTGGGACGCCATGGCGGATTGCTCCACGAGGGAACTTCATGATTGATGCATTAAATAAAGAATCGTCGTGGAGTAAATACACGTTAGCTAAAGAACTCGTTAACTCTATGAAGCAGGTTAAACAATGAAATTATCAAATATTGTTCAAACTTTACGCCAATTAAGTCCTAGTTTTGAAGGTCGTATTGGCGGCGCTGCTGAATTTTCAGCTATTAAAGATGCCGCATTTTTGAAATTACCAGCAGCTTACGTTGTACCACTTGACGACAGAGCAGAGGATAACAAATCACAAACGGATTATTGGCAAGATGTGACAGAGGGGTTTGGTGTCATTGTTGTATTAAAGCCATTAGACGAACGAGGCCAACATGAGGCCTATGATATTGTCGAAGATATTAAAGCCGAACTCTGGCGAGCCTTACTTGGGCTAGAAGTTTCTCCGGCCCATCATCCAATTCAATATGATGGTGGTGACTTACTTGATTTAGATCGTGGCAGAATTTTTTATCAATTTAATTTTAGCGCTGTGCGTGAAGTAGGATTTGAAGATACTCGTCAATATTTCGATTTGAATCCGACAGAAAACTATAATCCTTTAAATATAGGAAAGTTCAACACATTATCAGGGACTTTAAAAGATACTGATTCATCAGTAACCGTTAATTTTGAACACAATAATATCTATGAGGGTAACAATGATAATTAAACCAGTGAGTGGCAAGCAGGTATATGACCCCAATAGCGGAGATTATTTACCAGCAGACGGTCGTAATGTTGAGTTTAACCAATACTGGGCAAGACGACTAACAAATAACGATGTTGAGGAAGTTAAAAACATCAAAGTTAAACAAGAAAAAAAGGTACAAAAAAATGACGATTAGTTTTAATAATATTCCGAGTAATATTAGAGTGCCGTTGTTTTATGCTGAGGTGGATTCATCTGCAGCTAATACAATTCAAGATACTGGAGCATCATTAATCATTGCTCACCCGCTCACTGATAGCCAAATTGAACGTAATAAATTAGTTATTATGCCATCAGCAGATCAGGCTAAAAAGTTAGCAGGTCGAGGTAGCCAATTAGCAAGAATGGTTGAATCATTTCGAAATGTCGATAATTTTGGTGAGCTTTATGTAATTGCCGTGGAAGAACCAACAACAGGGGCTAAAGCAACTGGCACAATACAAATACTTGGCACAGCTGAAGAAACTGGCACATTAAATTTATATATTGGTAACACTAAAATTCAATCGCGCGTGACCATTTCTGATACCGCCGAAAATATTGCAAATGCCTTAAATAGTGTAATCAATGCTAACCAAGATTTACCAGTCACGGCAACAGTTACAGACAGCACAGTAAAGCTGACTGCAAAAAATAAAGGGCTAAACGGTAATGATATTCCGCTATGCATTAACTATTACGGCGCGGTTGGTGGTGAAGAAACACCGGACGGATTAAAAATTACTATAACTCAAATGCATGGTGGAACTGGCACTCCAGATTTAACGCCGGTTATTGCTGCCATGGGTGACAAACTCCTTGATTTTATCGCATTCCCATTTAATGACTTATCATCTTTGGCAACATTTAATCATGAAATGGATGATACTACGGGTAGATGGAGCTATGCGCGCCAATTATATGGACACGCTTATACCGCTAAAAAAGGCGATTTATCCGAACTTGTCGAATTTGGTGATAAATTAAATTACCAACATATTACTGTCGCCGGTTATGAGAAAACTATTCAAACGGGTATTGATGAATTAGTTGCGATGCGAACTGCTCGTAATGCCGTATTTATTCGTAACGATCCGGCTCGCCCAACACAAACTGGGTTATTAAATGGAGCATTACCAGCATCTGATAGTAATCAGTTTACGCTAACTGAACAGCAATCATTATTAAGTCATGGTATTGCAACAGCATATGTTTCAAGTGGTAATTTATTAATTCAGCGAGATATCACCACATATCAACGTAACAGTTATGGTGTAGCCGATAATAGTTATTTAGATAGCGAAACACTACATACACTTGCATATATATTGCGCAAATTACGCAGTGTGATAACTACAAAATATCCAAGGCATAAACTTGCTAACGATGGTACAAGATTTGGTGCGGGGCAAGCGATTATCACACCATCAATTGCTAAAGCTGAAATCAACGCAAATTATCGTCAACTTGAATTAATGGGGCTAGTTGAAAACTTTGATTTATTCAAAAAGAACTTAATCGTTGAACGAAATATTAACAATCCTAACAGACTAGATGTGTTATTCCCACCAGATTTAGTTAACCAATTACGCGTATTTGCCGTACTGGCACCGTTTAGATTGCAATATCCACAACAGGAGACAAACTAATGTCGAACCGACGAGTAGGCGGAACAAGTTTTGTAAAAGTTGATTCCGAACAATTATCTTTGACTGGCGGTATTGAAGTGCCGATGAATACAAATGTTAAAGAAAGCATTATAGGGCTTGATGGGTCAGTCCATTATAAAGAAACATATCGAGCACCTTACATAAAAGGTACATATAAAATACCTGCTGATTTTCCAATTGATAAAATAACATCAAGCGATTCCATGACAGTTACTACAGAACTAGCCAATGGCAAAGTTTACGTATTGTCTAATGCTTGGGTTAACGGTGAAGTTAATCACAATGCCGAAGAGGGTACAGCAGAAATCGAATTTCACGGTGAAGAAGGATTTTATCAATAATGAAAGAAATTAAATTATCACAGCCGATTCCAGCACACGGCAATGAGCTACATGTGCTGGAATTAAAAGAGCCCACCGTTAAAGATATCAAAAAGTTAGGCTTTCCGTTTGACAGCAATATGATCGGAGACCCAAAAAAAGTCGCAGATTACATTGTTGCGCTAGGTAACGTTACACCTAGTTCAGTTGAACAACTGACACCTTATGATTTTTTAATGATCACCGGTGAAATTATGATGTTCTTCGGCCCAAAGGAGAAGGCAGAGAATACAGCGGAGGAGGAGCAAGTGACAACAGCGGAATAATCACAATCGAATATCTTGTAAACCTTTGTTTTGATCTCGCCAAATATTGGCAACTCTCCCCTTTTTACATCATAGAAGAACGTTCACTATCAGAAGTATTTGAATTAGTAGAACAGGCAAACCGCATAGAAAACAGTAGGGAATCATAATGGCAGGCTTTAATTTAAAAGCTGTGGTGACGTGTGTTGATAAACTGTCGCCGCAGTTAAATACAATGAAAGGCAAACTTGAAAAGTTTCAGAAAACCATGAATAAATCAGGGTTTGGGAAACTTGGGTTAAAGGATGCTGTTACTGGACTTGCTATTTCTGCGCCCTTCGTTAAAGGTGTGAAAGATGCAATGGCGTATGAAGAAGTCATGGCTGATATTAGAAAAGTTGTTGACTTTGACACGCCGGAGCAATTTAAGCAAATGGGGCAGGATATTCGTGAAATGTCGCTTCAATTGCCAATGGCTGCTAAAGACATCGGGGCCATTGTCGCTGCTGGTGGCCAAGCCGGTATACCAAAAGACGATTTAAAACAGTTTGCGGAAGATGCTGTAAAAATGGGTATCGCGTTCGATACTACAGCAGAAGAAGCGGGCAGCACCATGGCGACATGGCGAACGGCTTTAAAAATGACTCAGGGCGAGGTCGTTAGCTTATCTGATAAAATTAACTTATTAAGTAACACACAAAATGCAAAAGCAAGAGATATTTCAGATGTTGTATCGCGGATTGGTACTCTTGCTGCACAATCCGGTGTCGGTGCTGATAAATTGGCAGCATTAAGTTCAACCATTATTGCCACCGGTACAAATACCGAGCAGGCAGCAACAGGTATTAAAAACTTTATGCTGACGCTAACATCGGGCAAAGCTGCAACAGCAAAACAACAAAAAGCATTACAACAACTAGGATTCACATCAACACAAATTGCAAAAGACATGCAAAAAGATGCCGAAGGGACGATTATGAAGGTGCTTGAATCGCTTGGTAAAGTCTCAGCAGATAGACGAGCAGCAGCACTAACAGTGCTTTTTGGAAAAGAAAGTGTTGCAGCAATTTCACCGCTGCTCAACAATATTGATTTGTTAAAAGCTAACTTTAACCGAGTTGGTGATGCAGCACAATATGCGGGTTCAATGCAGAAAGAATATGATTCACGTTCAAGTACAACAGCTAACAAGTTGCAGCTTTTTAACAATGCATTAATGAATGTTAGCTTATCCATTGGTGATGCGTTATTACCAGCATTCACAGAGTTACTTGAAGAATTGCAACCGCTAATAGTTGAATTTGGTCATTTTATTCAAGCCAATCCTGAACTTGTAAAAATGGTGGCGATGGCTGTAGCTGGACTAATTGGCTTAAGAGTTGCTTGTGCAGGTGTAAATATTATTGTTGGTACACTTTCAACTAGCATCACGGTCTTTAATGGAATATTGAAAGGTGTCACTTTAGCAACAAAACTATTTACATTTGCACAAATAGCGTTATCAAATGCATTTAAAATTGTTCGTATAGCGTCTTTAGCTTTGACCGCTGTCATGGCTATGAACCCAATCGGTCTTATCATGACAGGTATTGCTGTCGCTGCAACATTAATCATCACATATTGGGATGATATAGTTAAGTTCTTTCAGTGGTTGTGGGGTGTTATTAAGCCTTATGTTATGCCTATTATTGATGTCTTTATTGCTGGGGTTAAAGTTGGCGCAAGTTTTATTACAAGTGCTTGGGGTGCTGTAGGTAAGTTTTTTTGTGGTTTGTGGGAAACTATCAAACCGTATGTCATGCCCATTTTCGATGTGTTCATTACTCCTTTAAAAGCAGCAGGCGATCTTATTCCAAAATTGTGGGAGAAAGTGCAAAATTTCTTTAAAAAATTATGGGATAACGTAAAGTCGGGTATTCAGCCGCTGCTTGATTCGTGGACCTATTTATTTGGTGATAAAGAAAAAAATATCAAAGTAAATGTTGACACATCGAGCTTGCCAAAAGAAATGACAAGACCAATGGTTATGTACCCATACTATGAAACACCACAACTGCCAATGAATAACTTTTCAAATAGCAATACAGCAAATCGTAATAGTAAAGGCGAGTTAGTTGTTAAGTTTGAGAATGCGCCACCGGGGACTATAGTAAAAGAAACAAAGCAATCTAAAGGCTTTGCTAAAGCTGATGTTGGATGGAGTCCTTTTACGAACTTCAACTTCGGGAGCAATTAATGATCTGGTTAAATAATTTATTGCAGGCCAGTTTTCGCGGTGTACCATTTCAAGTTAACGGTGCATCATCAGAATTTGGGCGGCGCAACCAAACGCACGAATACCCGTTTAGGAATGTACCCTATACCGAAGATATGGGGCGTTCCGCACGCAGGAATAAAATTGATGCTTTTCTAATTGGTGACGATCACAAAGAACAAGCGGAAAAACTTGTAGAAGCAATCGAAGAAGAGGGTGCGGGAACATTAATACACCCTCTCCTTGGTGAACTTAATGTCAATATTGTGGGTACCGCTACAGTAAGTAACTCAATTGAAAATGGTCGAATGAGTGTTATTTCATTTTCATTTGTCGAAGCTGGTGAATTAATATTCCCCGATTCATCTGTTGCTACTGACGATGTAGTTAATGAAAATGCGGATAACGTGGATCAGGAGTTGTTAGATGCCTTTGAAGATTTTGATCTTATTGATGCACCTGATTTTATTCAAGAGAATATTCTTGATAACACCGTGTCAATTTTGGACGGTATAGCTGATACATTTAATACAATAACTCCATACGTTAGAGATGCAGTAAAAATAATGAATGGTGATTTATCGCCGATTCTTGGTGCAGGTGGTTCATCAATAGTTAACTCAATGAAAAATGTTTGGAGAAGTGCAACAAGATTTACCAATTCAGTGAAAGGTCTTATATCAAGGGCCAAAGTTTTTACTGGCACATCATTTGTTAAAAATTTATCACCGGTTGGAATATGGACAACTGATAGCAGATCAACAAAACAAACCAAAAAAAACCAAAATATAATTAATACTGCAATACGTGTTACGGCATTAACTGAAGCATCACGAACAATTGCATCATTACCTAAGCAAACTAAAAATGATGCACTAAAAAAAGCGTCATCGTTTCCGCCAATTTGTCTTAGCCCTGTTGCAAGTTCTACTGTAAATAGTGCAGATGGGAGTTTTAATTCACATGAATTAATTGAAAATTCTCAATCACAACAACAGATAATAAATAGAACTAGTAACGCCAATACTACAACGACTGTAAACAGTGGAAATACGGTAAAAAATAATACAATTTCTTTTGATGATTTACTTGAAATTAAAGATGCTATTAATACCTCATTTGATATTGAGCTATCACGAACACAAAATGATAAATTATATGTAGCGTTAGTTAAATTAAAAGCTGCAGTTAATCAAGATATCAATGAACGATTAGTTAAAATTGAAAAGACTATTGTTTATATTCCAACTGATGTATTACCAGACCTAGTGTTATCTCATTATCTCTATAACAACTCTAAACGTTGTGACGATATATCAACGCGCAATAACATTTTACATCCCGGTTTTGTTCCAGTTCGAGAATTAAGAGTACCTAAGCCATGAATAATGTTTTTTTAAAAGTTAATCGTAAGTATTTCGGTGGGTGGACCGATATTAGCATTTCGGCAGGTATTGAACGGCTTGCAAGAGATTTTAATGTCACTATCACACGGCAATGGCCGTCATCTGGTGATGAATCAGAAACCAAAATAGCTGTTAAAAATGGCGATCTTGTCGAGGTTTTTATTGATGATGATGTGGTTTTAACAGGTTATATTGAAGCGTTACCAATCAGATATGATGCGAGTTCTATATCGATGGGAATAGTTGGTCGGAGTAAAACGGCTGATTGTGTTGATTGTAGTGCAGTACCAAAACAATATAGCGGAAGTTCAACAGTTCAAGTTATTCAGGATTTAGTTAAACCATTTAAGCTGAATGTAATTAATCAAGGCGGTGATGCAGGCTCTCTTAGTATTCAAGCTGATCAAGGTGACACCGTTTTTGATGTCATTAGTAAAATAATGGGCATGCAACAGATTATTGTATTCGATGATGAGCAAGGACAAGTCGTAATTGGTGATATCGGTTCAGATGAAGCAAAGACGGCGTTAGTATTAGGTAAAAATATCTTATGTGCGAATACTGAAAAAAGTATTAAAGATCGTTACTCAGATTACTTTGTTTCAGGGCAAAGTGTTGGTGATGATGAAAACTTTGGACAGGCAACGCTAGCGTCAGTTCGAGCATCAACTAAAGATGAAGGTATTCTACGTTATCGTCCTTTAATTATTAAACAATCAGGAGATTCAAATAACGGTACTTGTCAAGATCGTTGTGAGATGGAAAAGACTTTAAGGGCAAGTAAAACCAGAGAAGTTACATACACGGTTCAAGGTTGGCGACAGGGTGATGGAACGCTATGGAAACCGAATCAAATGGTTGTCGTTGATGATCCGCTACTGGGTTACGATAATGAAAAGCTGGTTATTGCCGAGGTTAAATACAGCTTAAGCAGTCGCGGAACGTTATGTGAATTAAAAGTAGGTCCCGTTGAAGCCTATTTGCCTGATAAGAAGAAAACCAAGAAGAAAAAAGGTAAGAAAGCCGATGGCGAGGTATTTTAATGCGTAAAGTTTTAAATAAAATAATGAACCTTGTATCTCGTGGCTATATCACATTCAGTAATAGCGCAAGCAAATGCCAGACGTTGCAAATCAAAATGTCGGGCGGTGAACAAAAAAGTGATGTCGAGCATATCGAGCCGTACGGTTTTACGTCACGTCCGCTTGACGGAGCAGAAGCGGTAGCGTTATTTTTAGACGGCGATAAGTCGCATGGTGTGATTCTTGCTGCTGGCGATCGTCGTTACCGTATTAAGTCGCTTAAAAAAGGTGAAGTTGCTATTTACACTGACGAAGGTGATTACATTATTTTTAATCGCAATAATGAAATCAATGTAAAAACTAATAAATTTATTGTGAATGCTGATGATGCAATAGAGTTAAATACAAAAAGCTTAACAGTTAACGCATCATCAGGAACACAATTTAATACACCATCATTAAAATCGTCTGGAGAAATAGAGGATAAAACTAGCACTATTTCAGATATCAGAACCGTTTATAATGGTCATACACATAACGAAACAAACACGGTAACACGCAATCCAAATCAAAAAATGGGTTAGTTTGTATAGACGTTTAATTCAAAGGGGACAAATTGTGCCTTTATTCTGTCAAAATAATACGTCATTTCAAAAGGCGCATCTTTTGCTAATACCCACAGATGTCCCGCTTGTTTTAAAGCATCGTCTTTGGATGCCAGTTTAGGCTGTAACATCCTCATTACAGAATATGTTGAACACAACATACCTTGTCGTGCTTGTTCATTTTTTGCATTGCCAGTAGATGTTATTTGTATGTTGGTTAATTTATTTTTTTCGTTAATTTTTAATATGACAGTAAACGTAACGTTACCTAGATTAAATTCTTGATAACCGTTTGCACCATCATTTATTAAACGCAACTCATCTACTTTCATTTCTGCACATTGTGGAATTGTGTTGAAGTATTTTTTTATCCCTTTATCAAACTGTTTAGCGGTCAATGGTAATTCTTTTTGCTCTGCGTTTGTAGCACCTGCCAACAGAACCAAAGCTAACAAAGATAATTTTTTCATTTTTATTCCTTAATGTGTGAGTTTAATAATGCTTATAAAAGTTAATGACAGATTGATTTCAATGTCATCACATACAAAGCCACTTTATCGAGCTTTAATAATTTCGCTATTCACATGGCGACGAAAAAACGCCAGTGATGATTCAGAGCACCCTTACGGTTGGTGGGGTGATTCTTACCCTAGTATAGCAAATGACAAAATTGGGTCACGCCTTTATTTATTGGCTCGCTCAAAATTAACCAATCAAACAGCAAACTTTGCAAAAATTTATATAAAAGAGGCTGTGCAATGGATGATTGATGACGGGATAGCTTCTCGAATAGATGTTTCAGTAAAGCGAACAGATTTAACCGTTTTAGTTGCTACTATCAATATTTACAAAAAAGATGGAAGTAACGAAGAACTTAGGTTTGACAACTTATGGAGTGATATTAATGCCTAGTGGATTTTCAAGACCGACTTTACCAGATTTAATCACAACTATTCGCAATGATTTATACGCGCGTTTAGCCGTCGATGACGAATTAATTTCATTACGTCGCAATGACCATGATGTATACGGTCGAGTTATAGCGGGGGCCACACATGTGTTATTAGGCTACATTGAAAACATGGCCAAAAACATTTTACCCGATCAAGCAGATGAAAATTGGCTAATTCGGCATGGTAATATGAAGCGTTGCTATCGTAAAGAACCAACGGCGGCAATTGGTTATGTTCGATTTGATGAAGTGGCTGATGGTATTGTTATTAATAAAGACCAAAAGGTCAAGCGTCAAGTTGATCAGTGCACGTATACAGTTACGAAAACAACGACATCAACAAATAATGTTTTAAGAGTTCCGGTAGTTTGCGATGAGGTGGGTAAAAAAGGTAACTGTGATGATGGTACAAGCATGTCACTTATTACACCTGTAACTGGATTATCGTCAACATGCTTTGCTGATTCTATCGAGGCTGGAACCGATATTGAAGATTTAGAATCGTTTAGAAAACGCGTTATCGATAGATGGTATTATACGCCTCAAGGCGGAGCAGACCAAGATTACGTTCAATGGGCGAAAGAAGTACCGGGAGTTACAAGAGCTTGGTGTTATCGTCACTGGGCGGGAACCGGTAGTGTAGGTCTACTGGTCGCAAATAGCGACCCGGTTAACCCAGTTCTGGATAATACAACAATTCAAAGTATTAAAAAGCATATCGAGCCATTAACTCCTGTCGCCGGCTCGATGTTGATTGTGTTTTCACCTGTTTTGAAACCTATCAATTTTAAACTGATGGTAACACCTGATAATCCCGAAATTCGTTACCAAATTGAACAGGAACTGAAGTCATTTTTATTGAGAGAAGGCACACCACAAACGACCTTGTTCAAATCAAGGATCAGTGAAGTTATTAGCGCATCGTTCGGTGAGTATGCTCATGAATTATTCTATCCGAACAAAGATATCTTTATAGAAAAAAATGAAGTAGCGGTATTTGGGGGTATTGAATGGATATAGAAAAACAATACCAAAGTATGGTCGGTAATTTATTGCCCTACGGTCCCGCTTGGGATAAAACAGAGCCAATTCTTTTATCACTTGCATTAACACTATCAAAAACTCATCTTCGTATTGATGATTTAATGAGAGAAATAGACCCACGCACTACAACTGAACTTATCGACAGATATGAGCAAATATGTGGTCTACCCGATAGTTGCTATTCAGAGCAATTTCAGACGTTAACTACTCGACGAAATCGACTAGATTCTAAACTAAATCTAACAGGCGGAATAAACAAAGATTTTTATCTCCAAATATTAGCTATTAATGGCTTTCCAGATGCGACCATTACAAATTATAACAATGATGTTTTTACTTGCGAATCATCATGCGAAGATCATTTGTACGATGAAGAATGGCGCTATTACTGGATAGTTAACATACCTCATAACTATCAAATAACAGAAATGACATGTGAGGATAGCTGTGATTCATATCTGAGAACGTGGGGTGATAAACAAATTGAATGCATAATTGAAAAGTTATGCCCATCGCACACCCATGTTATTTTTAAATACGGAGTAATAAATGCATAGAATTGACACACCAACAGCCCAAAAAGATAAGTTTGGACACGGAAAAAACGGCTTTACTAGAGGGAATCCTCAAACCGGCACCCCGGCAACACAAATTGATTATTCGTATTGTGACGCTATTCAAGAAGAAATTGCTAATGTTATAGAGTCAAAGGGAGTAACGCTTGATAAATCAAAACATGATCAGCTCAAGCTCGCAATTCAACAGTATGTTATAGATGGTAAAGTACAATTAAGCTCAGCAACGAATAGTACAGCGGAAGACCAAGCAGCAACGCCTTTAGCAGTAAAAAATACTTATGATTTGGCAAGTTTAATCATTGATACGTTTAGACCACTGGATTTTGAATCTGTAATATTTTCACCGGATAAGATGTTTCATGCTGTTGTGAGAAATGACGGCGTTGTTGGACTATATAACTCAAAAACAGATAAACTGGTTTGGGCTGTTAGCCCTGATGGCGGTTTGATTAATGGATACATAAATGCCGATAAAATCAAAGGACTACAATACAATTCAGCTTTAAATAGTGATGCATCGGATCAAATCGCTACACCGCTTGCAGTTAAAAATACAAATAGCAGAATCACAGATGTGCATAATATTGTATTAAATATAAATGATAAATTTAATACAAATAATATTGAATCACGCGTCTACTCACATGATAAACGTTTCTATTTAATTGTCAGAGATGACGGCACAGTTGGTATGTATAACGCAGTAACCAATTCGCTAATGTGGGGATTTGATGCTAACGGGTTACTTGGGGTGGGGAAAATAGGAACAGCTAATATTTTCGATTTAGAACAATTTTTCAACGATAGAATGCCTGTTGGAGTACCGCTTCCATGGCCAACAATAACACCCCCGCCAAATTTTTTAATTTGTAACGGATGGTTATTTGACAAATCAAAATACCCGAGGCTTGCAGCAGCATACCCGTCTGGAGTTTTACCAGAAATGCGTGCTAGTACAATAAGAGGGTTAGATGCGGGACGTGGTATAGACGTTGATCGCACAATACTTAGTGAACAAGGCGATGCAATGAGAAACTTAACTGGTACGTTTGGGTTTGAATCAAACATTGGCGGCAAATCAGGAGCTCCTAACGTGTCCGGTGTGTTTTATGCAGTTCCTGACCCATCAAGAACACACTTAGCCGCCGGAACCGGTGGCGACAATACAACAGTAGTACTTGATGCATCAAGACAAGTGCCTGTTGCGCATGAGTTTCGAGTTCGTAGCACAGCATTTTTATATATAGTTCGTGCAGCATAATTTTTAGGAGCATTATTTATGAAATATCAATTACAACCAGCATTCGCTGAATTTAACACTGACGGTTTTGTAGTAACTGCTGGGTATGCTTTAGTTTATAACACCAATCCGGAAACTGGTGAATTTGTTAGCGCGACATACGAATATCTCGCAGTCGGTCTTGGTATACCTCCGCATGTTTGTTTAGATGCACCCAAACAAGTAGAAGATGATCATGCAATTGTTCGTCAAGGTGACAAATGGATATACCCAGTGGATCATCGTGGCAAAAAAATCTACTCAATAGCAAATGGTGCAGAATCAACAGTAACAGAAATTGGAGATATTCCAAACGGATTTACATTATTACAACCGACCAGTGAATTTGATAGCTGGAACGGTAAAAAATGGGTGCTAGATAAAGAAAAACGACATCAGCATGATATTACAGTAGCACAATTACAACAGTCACAATTACTGAATGATGCGAATAATGCAATTAGTAATCTGCAAGATGCGGTCGATGCAGAGATTGCAACAGAACAACAAATCGAAACATTAAAATGCTGGAAAAAATATCGTTTTGAATTAAATCAGATAAATGTTAATACTGCGCCAGATATTGAATGGCCGTCAAAACCAGAATAATACATCAATCTGCAACTTTACATACTCAACCGCATATTGAATCGTTATTAGGGTCGGTTAGTATGTAAATTGTTTTTGTGTAGTTTATTGTGATCATGTTAAAAAAGATTAGTTAGTTTTATTCATCATAAACTAATATTTTTTTGAAGTGAGAATTGAAGTGAAAAAGATGGGAAGTGGATCGCAGAAATAGTGTGGGACCAATTTGGGACCAACTATCTGTTAAAATACATCAAAATATATCAAAAGATGTAATTTTGAGTTTAGGCTAACTCTTGTTATATAAGGCTTTATCAATGTATTTAATGTTATAAATAGTTATCGTTATTGTGACTCATAATCGATTGGTCACTGGTTCAAGTCCAGTAGGGGCCACCATATCTACATTGACTATTTTCTTTTAAATTGAGTTTTTACGTTAATATAAATTAGAATTGATTCAGTTTTTTTTGAAAATTAAACAATAAATAACTTCTTAGTAACAACTTTTTTTTGACAAACGCGAACGCGCGATTTTGTAATGTAAAAAATGTGTTCTATCAATTACTATGTAAGATTATCGATTGGTGAGTAAGTTATTTTATATATTAAGTGTAAAGCCATAAATTAAAAAAACTGTTATATTATTGGCTTTACTTATTATCACAAGATGAAATAATACATTATTATTTTTTATCATTTAAACATTTATAACAATGACTTAAAAATCCCCATTTTTTGTTTGTTATCTCATTAAGGAATTCTAGGAATGAAGTCGCGATTAACTTTATTTTATATTAAAGCTACATTAAATAGATCTAACTATTCAGACTTTAAAAAAAAATGTACCTCAAGTGTTTATCCATTAGCTTACCAGAAATGGGAAAATCCTTATCCATTTAGTGAAAAAATATTCCATAAATATCTTAGTGAAAAAATTTCGTATAATAAAAAGCTCGCTATTTTAAATTCTCATATTGATTTTATTGATCAAAAAATCAATCCACGTGTAATAGATAAACTTTATTCTAAAAAGCTTGATGGTATTATGTTGGCTCAAGTTGAGGGTAAGAATGATGCAAAAATTTCGTTCCATCTTACTGCGCCTTTGTATCCAAGAGAAGGAGATTTAAGGATTATTATGCGTTTTGGTGAACAGTTGGTTTTTTCAATTCATTTTACCATAACGTTATTGAATGAAATTTATATCGCGGGCGTACAAGGTCATACAAGCAATGAGATATTAAAGCAACTAACAAAAGACTTTTTTGGTTTTAGGCCTAAGAATTTAATAATGGTTTTTATGATGGAAATTGCTAAATTTTTTAAAATCGAAAATATATACGCTGTCAAAAGTAAAGGGCATGTGAAGTTTGGTAAATTTGATTTCGATTATGATAAATTTTGGCAAGAATTAAATGGTGTCTCATATAATAAAGCTTGGTTTAAATTGCCGTGTAATCAGCCTCAAAAATCGATTGAAGATGTTAAAAGTAATAAGCGAAGTGAATTCAAAAAAAGAGAATTAATTCGCGAAAGTATTAGTGAACAATGTCAAAAAAATCTTTTAGCAATTGTTAACCCTCAATAATACCAAAGTTTTATTGGTCATTTGTGTAAAAGGACTATCTGTTAGCAAAATGATAGAATGAATTGTTGATATATAGACAATTCATTCTATCAATAAGTTATTTAGTTATATTAAAATTATTCGATTTATTTTTTTATTTCAATTTAGTTTAACATTTATTATATCTAACACTTTTATGTGTAATTTTATAAATGATAATAAGTCGATAGAGCCTTTTAAGTAATCGGGTTAGTTTAATACTCCAACCCGATCTTTATTTATGCATGTTTAGCATAACGACTATAAGGTGATATAGGAATATTTACAGTTGGATCGGGAATAGCGCTAGGTACGATAGTTTCTGATACAGACTGTATTGCAGTAAAAGTGTGACCACAATATAGATTGGAGCATTGATAATATTGTTTTCGAGTTAAATTACTAATTTCTTCACTTGAACGGATAAAAGTTTTACTACGGCAGTGTGGACATTTCATATTTTGATACCTTTTATAATTAAGTTAAGCTTAATTTTATATTAAACTTAAATTAAGTCTGGCGTTTTTTTACTATTTAGGCTTTAATTTTTATTATAATAAATTTCGTCTTTAAGTTTGATTTCTAAATGTACCGTTGTTTTGAATCCAGCACTTCTATTTAAAGTGTGAACGCATTGTATGATAGTCCAGTTGGTCGAGTCTATTTCTGTTTTGAATCCTTCAACGATAACCGGCATTTCGGTAAAAAGATCCGGCCTACCTTTAGCTAACTCGATGGTAAATTGAGCTGTACCTTGTTTTATTTTGTTTAATTCGCTTTCTGCTGCTTTTTCAGCACTTTGTTTATTGGCATAGACATATCGAATTATTTTGATTTTTTCGTTTTTACCATTTAATACAATTTGGCTTTTATCTATCTGACTTTTATAAATGATTTTATGTGGATTTTTAGTTGGGTTGGCATAATCATACCAATAGGTCTGAACACCTGTATAACCTGTTCGCTCAGAGGTAAAAAATCGATGTTTATCTCCCGACTCTCGCTTGATAATTGCTGGAGGTATGATTTTACCACCAACGGTAAGACCCTTTCCTTTTTTAAACACGAGCATTATATCGTTTTTTACGGTCACAACGCCACCGGCTTCATCTACCATTCGCGTAAGAAAAGAGATATCAGACTCTTGAGTTTGATCCATATGAAAGATTTGCGAGGCCCCAATATCTTTATCAAAACGATAAGCTAAATTGTTTCGTTTAGCTATGATAGCAATTAAATCGCCCAGCGTAATATTTTCATAACTTTGTTCTTTTTTTTCTTCTAACTCCTCGGTATTTTGTGCGCTTCGACCACGAATAGTCATTAGGTCAGGAGTACCACTGTGCTCAACTTCATCTATCAAAAAAACGTTTTTGATGTTAGGCCCGATGATATTGTCATCTGAATCCTTATTAGTTGCTTGAATTTGACTCCATCCTAAAGTAACAGCGAGTTTGGCTTTTCGCTTTGGTAATTTGAGTTTACCATCGGCATCATTGAGTTGCATTTCAATTGTATCTGATTCAAAACCTCGATTATCTGTAATTATCATCGATATAAGTCTTGCATCAAATAATGAAGTTAAATCTTCGCGTTGATCTGAATTACTTTGTTGATTATTATCTGGTAATAATTCAATTTTGAATTTAGGGGTTGCCATTTTATACCTATATGATTATATCTATTATGTCGCTGATTTTACTATCATCAAAAAAGTCAGAAATATCGACTTTTTTTAATACCATAGTAAAGTCAATTTTCAGAGGTGAGCCATTACGATTTAGCTCACTATGGGTGCGTTCTACACTGACGAGCACAAAAAAGCCTAGCGGTACACCAGTACCTTCAATCAACGGCAATGGCGTTTTTAGATAAGCCATTCTTTCCAATAATTCGAGGCTTGGTCTACCATTGGTAATTTCAGTATAGATTGATCCCGATAAAGTAACTGTATCATTATTTGGACCAGTATATTGAAGAGCAGGGCGTCTGTTCACTCTTTCATTAGCTACGTAATTCCAACTTTTATTTATTTTCATGGTCTGATAGGGTAAATTTTTTAGGCTAAAAACAAAAAAGCCATAACACATCATCATATTAATCGATATCCTTTAAGCTACTGCGAAATTGAAATAATTTTTGTTGTTCTCGTCGATCAAGTTCTTCAGTGATTTTATCTGCAAGTTCTTGTTCATTCATGCCTGGGGCGGCATTCACAGTGATATAATACTGTGAAGCGCTTCCTTGAATTAACTTGTTAGTCAAATTTGTAACTAGCGTTGAATGACTATTTACTAGATAATTTTCAATGTTGGTTTGCGTTAGATTAATTTTGTTAGCAAAATTGCCCATGGAATAAAGTATTTCATCATTACCATGAACAATGGCTTGAAAATTATTTTTAATCGTTTTAAGGTTAACGTCGTAGAAAACCTTAAGGAAGTTATGATCAATCAATGTATCTTCAAATAAACTCAAGATTATTTTTTTACTATCCAATACCTTATTTTTAAAACGATGGGTGAAATCCTTAACTATTCTTATAAAAAGCATTTGTAAATGGGGATTATCGGTTAATTCTAAATACAGTTTTTTTAGTGCATTGAAACGTTTTTGAGAAAAGATTTTATAGGGTGTAAAACTTTTTTCAATAAGGTTAAATGTTATATGAGGCAAATAAAAAACTTTAATAAATGATTTTAGAGTCCTGATGATGACTGAACTGTTAGTTGAAATTAGATAATGTTGATTAGCACTAGCTATTGGTTTGAGCGTTTCTAAACTATTATTTAACCTCTTGTCTGTACTGGTTTGTTTAGTTGTGGTGAGCTTAGCAAAAAAATTATTATAGGTATGATTGAATATTTTATTCGATAAATTCTTATGACTAATTAACTTTGGATCGAACCTTTCACTTTTTTTGTTGTTAGATGATATTAAGTTTCTCATTAGGCTAATAGCTGATTTAGTATATAAGATATGATTTACCTTAAATAGCTTAAATGTTGCTTTTAAAGTTGGATATTTATCTATCCAAAAACTATGTTTAGTTGTTTGAGGTAAGTAATTAAAAAAACATTCTTTTACACGCTGTGAAATCGTTTTAGTTGTATTAATGTTATTAACCAATACATCTATTGCAAGAATAGTGGTAACAAATTCCAAATTTTGTATTTTACGCCTAAATGGTTCAGATTGATTTAATATATAGGTAAAGCTATCTATAAATTTTAGATTAGCTGAAATTTTTGGATAGCTTATATTCCGATTCAAATAGTCGTTATTTAAGTTTATATTTTTTTTAAAATTGATCTGAGCAGCCGTATGATTTGGCGTAATTAAGCTATTAATATGCGCTTTTATAATATCTCTATTTTTATTATATGGGCTTTTGATTTTATGTGTTGAATAATGAATATTGACCCATGAAGCAATATATCGTGACGTTCGGTTACGGATAGATATTGCGTTTTTATTTAAGGGTAGACAAAGTGTTTGAATATTGCTATTAGAGAAATTAATTAATTTTCCCCGTTGCTCATTGAGTTTGTTATTGGCGTTAATTTTTGCGATAGCCAGTTTTTGGACAGTTTTAATTAAATGGTTATGACAGTTTTTAAATTTTAAATTATCAGTTTTTTGTTTTTGGTAGTTTATATTGGCGTGGCTTTTGTGTAACAAATTTCTCCTAGGATTATCATTTTTTGATAATGGGAATTTACGTTTAAAAATAATATTGGACTTGATCACACGAGTTGAATCATGATTATTTACAGTTTGATTAGTAGAATTATTTAATGTTGTTAACCAATTAATACGATTTTGTCTAATAAGCTTTAACGCGTTATTTTTATCGGTTAGTTTTAATCCACTTGATAACCCGTTATTAAGTTTCAATTGTAACTTGCGGTAACTATTATATTGATTTGATATGATTTTAGTCTGTTTTTTTAAATTACCAACAACCACAAAAATGGCGCGAAACGGTAGCGCCATTTTTGTATAATGTTGTTGGAATGTGATATTTTCTCTATTATCCATTTTGGGTACCGTTTCTTTGGCAAGCTTGTTCTTGCCATTCCATTAATTCAGTTAAAGTAAATTTATACATTTCAGAAGGTTGCCAATGAAATATCAAGGCAATATCTGCCATTGCATCTTCTACTCGGTTAGGGATTCTTGGCTCGCATCGTTCAAGTTCGGGGACAAAAAACTGATAACAACTTTTGTGATTTCAGATAAGTCAATTAAATCTAAACCAAGAACTTCATGTTCAGCAATTGAAGGCATAGTAATTCTTGGTAATACTTTTGCTAATGCATCGATATCTAAATCAATAAAATCAATTAATTTAACACCACGTAAATCGCCAGTTAATGGTTTACGAATGGTAAATTCAGTAATCATTTTTTTACCTGATAAAATCCCGGTTTTTAGTTTTACTTTATTTGTGTTTGTCATTGATCAATCTCTCAATTAGCCCTTTCGGGCTGAGTTATAGTAATTTTTATGTGTTAATTTATAAACCAATTGCATTACGTGCAGAGGATAAACGATCTACACCATTAACTTTGTCAATCATGTTAATAAAATCAATTTCGGTTATTTCTTCGTTATCAATAATTTCTTTATAATAAGTACACTGTGTGGTTATTTTTGTTGAGTTACTTTCACCTTGTTTAAGTTCTCCACGATCTTGTTCTTTATGTCGACCATTGACGATGATTTCGACTTTTATAAAATCTTCACTGTCATCTTTTTGGTAAGCACCAGCAAAGCGTAAAGTTACGCCATTGAGCAATCCGCCATGTTGTTTTAAAACTTCATGTGCTAAGCCGCCTATAGTCCATTCCACAGTGAGTGCGTTATCATCGTAGCCTAAGTCAATTGGAACGCTACCAGGCATGCCTGCACCACGATAGCTTTCAAACTTACGAGTTAGTTTTGGTGGTGTGAAAGATTCCACTTCACCAACGAACGATGTACCATTAACATAGACATTGAAGTATTTGAGTTTTTTAGGTAGAGCCATTTAGTTGTTCTCCTTAGTTTGTAGCAACTGAGTCAGCCAATTCGATTAGATATTTATCGGTAATACGTTGGCGTAGCATAAGATTTTCAAGTGGGGGCACTGGGGTATAATCGTAATCGATATAAAGTTTGCCAGCTTTTAATATATCAGCTGTATTTGATTCTGGATCAAACCAGGCTTTTCCATCAACGATGTAACCATTAGATTTCAATTCACGGAATTTATTATTAATCGACTCGACTAAATCTTTAATTAAAGAAGCATGCATAGGTGCATCGACTAATTGAAATTGCGCTTCAGCAATCGTATCAGCTAATACTTGTGCTGTCCGTGTATAGTTTTCGAAAGCAAATAGGGTATCTGCAGAGCAGGTACGTGAGCCCCAAAAACGGTAACCTTGATTACAAATCAATGTTGTTACTTCATTTTCGTTAAGGTAGTTTGAGTCTGAACTTTCTTCTTGTAAATCCCAAAATACGTCATGTGAAATACCGGTGACGCCATTAACTGGTACATTAGATAGGGTTTTATGCCAACCTACCTTTTGGTCAATTTGTGCACGTAAACCTAATGCTCGTGCAGTTGCAGACAATGTAACATTTGATTTTTTTGTGGTATCAAACCCTACAAAATCTGGCCAAATAATCATAGCTTCGCGAGCACCTAATTTATCGCGATAGAGCACTGCTTGTTCTTTTGTTTTTGCGCCAAAAGCTGAAACATAGCAAAATGCACGTAATTTTTGCGCTAATGACACTAATGCTGTTGCAACAGGTAACGAGTCATAACCCGGTACGCCCAAAATGCGCGGTTTGACCTTTAACTGTGTTTGTGCTGAAAGAAGGGCTTTCATACCGGTATATTTGCCATTCTCGGTTGTAGTACCAATAATATTGGCTTCTGTTTCTGCAGTAGATGTGCCTTTTTCAACACGTACAACAACAATTACTGGTGTACATTGATCAGCAATTGCTTCTAGTGTTGGTTTTAGAGTACCTTGAGAACCTGCTTTACCAATTGCCGTATTGATATTTGTAATTAAAATAGGGGTGTTAAGTGGAAAATAAGTTGCATCGGCATCCTCTCCAGTACAGACCACCCCAATAACAGCTGTTGAAACTGTTCGGATAGTACGTGTTCCTTCATTGATTTCGATGACTCGGACGCCATGATGATAATCGTTAGCCATAAGATCTCCGTTGTGATTAATATATGGTAAGGTTAATGTGCGAGCTTATAGTCACATATTTAAGAAAAGAGTGTTAGTTCTTAAATTTGTAAGTAATATTGTTACAACTGAAGCGTAAATAAATGGTAATAAAGGCTGATAAAACAACATTAATTTGTTTGTTATTTTATTTTTTAGTGAAATTATGTAATCTTAATTTTGGTGTGACTTTTGCTAAAAATGATATAAATCTAGCGAGATAGACTGAAATACATCATGGAATATAATTTAAATAAAGCTGTCAAATTAATAATGATATAAATAATTTAGTTTGTGGTAAGCAGAAAATTTTATTGCTTAGGGTGATTAGCTAAATAACTTAGTTCCCCTGAGTTACTAGCCAAATTGTATAGAAATGAATTGATATTTATGGTTATTTTTTTGGAGAAAGCTAAGTGTAGCTGAAAATAATATACAAAGTTTTTGTAACATCATTTGATTGGTTCAAACTTTGAAATTATGACTTCAAATTAAATTGAAATTAGGTGAGGTTATCCATCATACACTTTTAGTGACAACGTCATAAATCAGTGAGATGAGATTGTCGAGAATTTAATATATACCAACTTAATCTTTAATGCTCATGTCTTATTTGGATCGCTACCGTTTAGATTGCATTATGATTTAATTAATACAATTGATTGAAAATTGTGTTTGAACTGTCATCTTCTATTGTATTTTGGTTATAGCAAATGACAGTTGTTTTATTTTTTAATTAGCCAATCAATTTATATTACTTAATAGGTTTAGTTGGCCATTCGATTTCTTCTGTTTGTTCAACATCAATACGATTCACTAAAACTCGATATCTTTTCCACTCTCCAAGCTGTTTGACTTCTTGTTCGGTAGCCATTTCTGCATCAACGGCATCTTGCAAATAAGCAATTTTATCATTAGCTTCACTTAACAAAGATTTTTTTGTTAAGTGATTTTGTTCGTATGTATAATCATTACGAGCTTTGATATTTTCAACCCATTTTTTCTTTCTTTTATCCCATTCGTAAAATTGTGAAGGTTTTGGCTCAGAATAAGTTAAATCATCAAATATGATGCATCCCATATTTATGGCATTAAATAATTCATCATGTTGCTCTTGTGTGATTTCAATAGCTGTTAATGGTATTGCATCATTAATCGTATCAATAAAAAATGATTGTGTTTCTGTATTATAAAAATGTTTCATGACTTAAAATCCTATTGCAATATAGAAGATACCTGTTTGTAATAATTGACCAGTGCTGGCTTTACCCCAGCATCGGAAATGGGACTGCGATACTGGTTGAGCTGCGGTCGAATGTACCCCTCCATAGCCATCATTTGTAACAATCGCAAAACACGCGTTTGGAAACGTTGTATAAAAAGATTGAATCGTACCTTCCTCACCATTATCAGGTAAGTATTGAGTTTCACCCCACTGGATTAATAGACCGTTTGGTAGTTTTGTGTAACCGTTTTTACTAAATGATTGTGAAAATCTATTTAAAATATGATCATTTATATTTTCTGTTGTTATATGTTCGACCCATAGTGACCATTGATTTTCATATGCATAATAGCTACGCATAAATTGACGATTTTCTCGATATGTCGTATAGATTTGAGTGCATCCATCAGGAGAGTTACCATAGTTAACAAATACTTGTAACGCGCCAGCTTGCTCGACAGGATAACCTCTTTCAGGAAGCGCTCTTGTATTATGATGTTGGAAGTAAACACCATGCTGTTGACCTTTTAAATCATTTAAGCTTCTTTCAAATAAATCACCATGATATCGATATGCGTAATGGACTAAATTTTCTGTTGTAATAAATTCATTCCAGTTATTCCATGTATTTGAAAACCCTGAACGCATTTTTGCTCGATTGCTTAGTATATCCATTGCAAACTGTACTGCTTCAGAATTATTATTACCTGATTGAAGAATTTCTGCGTATGGAAAAGGTTTATTGCCGGTTGTTGAATCGGTAATAAATCCTAGTCCAGATAATTCAAACGAATCGACATTAGATAATAGATTCCTTTGACCGATACCATGATCACCTTGTTTAAGTGCTGATTTACCATTGATAGTAACGTTATTAATATTTTCAAATCTCCACGCATTTCCACCATTAGTGTACCTAAGCTTTGTAAACCAATTCTTTTTTTCTGCATCATAAAAAAGAAATGAGAAATTGTCTCCAATTGGGCGAATTACTGTAACATTATCAGGATTTTCATAATTGAATTTGATACCGTACGCTTTGTATTCAAACGTTAATTGGCCACTGATTACATCCCCTGATTTTTTAACTGAGTTTGCTGCCAAGTCATAAGTATTTTTTACAGCTAAAGGCGTTGCTGCTTGGTTTTCAGCTGTACTATTGGTTGCTGAGCTTAATTGTACAAATCCTTTTGATTTAGTTGTTGCAGTAGGATGGTTGGTTGATTTTTCATGTGCTTCCATTTTCGTTGCAATTAAGTTATCAACATATTCACGAGTTGCAAGTACCACAGAAGGATCGATTTTTAGTTCAACCGAGTTGACGCTATCGACTATAATTACCATTCTTATTACTTGGGTTCGGCCACTACCTTCAACTAATTTAGGTTTATAAGTTGCAGGGCAATTACCGACTGCAATTAAATTACCTTCATCATCGTATAAACCGATCTCGTGAATAAACCAACCACCTTCATTTTCAGGAATGACTTGTTCGGCGATGATTTGGTTAGAATTTTGTTTATCAATAAATAACGTATTAATAGCAGCTCGTCTGACCTCATGAACAAGTTGTGTTTGAGTGGCTATCGGTTTAGGAATAGATCCATTGCCATCACCAACACCCATTTGGGTTAATTTTAGTGGCACCCCTAAAGCTGTTGCATTAGCAAGCAATGCAGCGCCTTGTTTAGTTAATATTGTATAGTAAGTTTGACTCATGGTTTTATGCTCATTGTATCGATTAAGTGAATAATTGCGCCTACTTGGCGTTCGGAGGTTGTAGTTATTGTTTCAGTCACATAAGGGTAAATATAAAGAATATTCCCGTCGTAACAGCTAGCACCAACAGTGATTTCACCTTTGGATACTAATTGAATTGAGAGTGAAGACAATTGACGTGAAACGGGTTTTACATCGTCAATAATTCGATTTAATTCTTTGTAAGAATCGGCAGTAATTCCCTTATCTAAAACACCTATTTGTAATGAAAAAGTGCCAGGTTTTTGGTTGTTTTGCCACCATTCGGTAATACTAATTAAATAACCAAATGGTTCGACTGCTCGACGAATTGCTTCTTTAGTACCTTTCAATTTATGAATTTCAAAAGCTTCAGCAATTACCTTTCTTTTCGTTTTCTCTGGCCAAGTTTCATCCCAGCGATCAACACTGTATTGCCAAGCTAAATAAGGTAGTAGCTCAAAAGGACAAGTCATTGGATCCCAAAGTGAACGCAAGGGAATTGGTGGTTCACAAAACATAGCTTGAGAAAGATTCTTCTCAAGTTTTGTCGCAGATGGGGGGAGTAGCGTTTTATTCGCCATAACCAGCCACCTCTATTTGATAATCAGAACAAAAACTGGCTTGTTCGCGATTAACTAATATATCTTGCACAGGTTCATGTAATTCTACTCGTTCAACGCCAACAACATGTAAAGCAGAGATGATTGCACTGCGACTAATGCGTCTACCAATTCGGTGTTTTTCGGTAATATAATTTTGCAAATTGTTGATTGCTGTCTTTTTTATCGGTTCAGATTCAGGTCCTGGGTATAGATAAAGTGAAGCTTTAATATTATAGTGAATCAAATCGACTGATTTGACTGTGACACGATCGGCGATTGGACGACGATTTTCTTCATTTACGGCTTGGTTGACAATTGCTATTAATTCATCCGATGCTTTGCCATTATTTTCTCGCGACAAAATTGCAAGAGTTACACAAGCAGGTGAAGGACTTTCAGCAGCTGCATCCAATACTCGTCCATCAGCACTTCGTGCAAAAAATTCATAGGCAGCTCGAGGACCAGCAACGGATAAACCTTCAAATGCACTCTGAATACGCAGTCTAAAATCGCTGTCCGATTCTTTAATTTGTTTAATTGCCGGAACAACACTATTATCTTCAGGTTGAATTACTAAGCGTTGTACATTAAAATTCGCGCCTAAGTTATCAAGATCACGACCTTTAGCATGTGCAATCATCAAGGCTTGTGATGCTTCATTAATTCGTTGACGTAAAATTAATTCGTAATAGGCACTTTCTTGCAGTAATTTAACAATTGGTTCACTTTCAAATTGTAATGTTTTGGCGACTTCTTGCTGTTGTTCATCACTATAAAGTGCTATAAATTTATCTTTACGTTGTTGAAAGATCTTTTCAAAATCTAACGATTCAATGATGTCAGGTGGGGGTAATAATGAAAGATCTGTTAATGTTGCCATGTTGCTACCTCAATCTCACTGCTGAATGATTCATTTGGTTTATCTGTTCGTGAACCAACGATGTGTACTGTTAATTTTTCTTTGTCATTGAAAATATCAACTGCATCAATTTTTATACGTGGTTCCCATTGGCTTAATGCCATTACTGTTGCAGAAATCACTTTTAATCTTGTTGCTTCGGTATTGGGATGATCCAATAATAAAAAAAGTAATGAGCCATAATTACGACGTTCAATTCGAGAACCGACAGGGGTTGTCAAAATATCTTTAATAGATTGGTTGATATGATCCATATCAGTAATCGTGCGCCCAGTTTTACAATTCATGCCAATATAACTCATTTGGGTTTTCCTGTTGTTTCACCACCAGCTCTAACACCTGTATGGATATGTGAATCTAAAACAATACCATTGGACGATAATTGGCCTTGCTGATGAATCACATTGCCAGTTAAATATCCGGTATTGCCACTTTGTCCACCACCTGTTGCATTGAAAGATTTAAATGTGACATGGTCACTACATTCGACAAGTGGTGTATCAAGGTGAATTTTAGTACCAGCTTTAGCGGTAATTTGTTCGCTAGCTTCAATGACTGCTGTTTTTATTCCCTTTATTGTTAAGCAGCTAGTTTTAGGTTCGTATTCGAATGAAGCGCCATCGGGAAAAGTCACACAATAACCATCCTCAGAATTTGAAGGTGCTGAATTATCATTGCAATAAAGGCTTGGTAATACGCACCCTAGCTCCAAATTACCATTGGGACTTAAGATAAACACCTGCTCTCCAACAGATGGGCGCCACCAAGAACGGCTTTTACCTGCTCGATGAGTAAACCAGGGCAACCAAGCTGTAATAAGATTGCCAGAACGGACTCTAACCCTGTCACCTTTTGTTTCACAAACTATACCGGGACGGATCAGATTTTCTATTTTTCGTAATATGTCGACTAAGTCGGCTGGATGATATGTTTTCATGGCGCTATAATCGTCAATTATGCTTTAAAAATAAAGCGACCTTATTTGTAGAATATTTAGTTACAACATCCATGAACAGCTAATAATTATTAGCGTGATTAAAACAATAGGCGGGGTTGGTTATAAATGTATTTACAACTTATATGGATGTTAGCTTTCATTGAATAAAATGTGTTTTGAAAAGCTGCGTAGCACACAATCCTTATGTTGTTAACATCTGCCATTTGTTACGGTTTGTTAAAAAATGACAATAAGAATGATAATTTGTTTTTTTGTGGCTAAAGGGGCGGAACAACAACCAATATTGTATTATCAGCGGATTTTAATTCTAAAGATTATAAGGAAGAGTAGGGGAAGTTAGGCGCGTTAACTATAATAAAAGGAGAAATATGCTATTTGCGGTAGGATATATTATTAAATATTACTAACACTCTTAAAATAAACTAATTTAGTGTTTTATTGAATAATAGGAATGATCAATTTATCATCACATTAAAGTCAACCATGCCAGTCCTTTTTATACTCATTCAAATTATAAAAATATTTTACAATACCATGGCTATTTTATTCTTTTCAAATAAAAAATAAGGTAGATACAAGTTCATTGCCCATCACTGTTTTAACAAAATAGATATACTCGCAAAAATCGGATTATTACTTTATCGTTGCATAAATGCGTCCATTTAACCTAAATAATTAAGTTTTTGGTATTTGTTTAATGCAATTAGTAACTGGATTAACAAATATCGATTTTATTTCTATGTAAATGTGATCACTATAAGTTATTTATATCAAATTAAAAATAAAATAGAACAAGGTGTTTTTTATTACACCTTATATAAAGTAGGCAGATATTTTAACTTATTATAAAAAGGAAAATCTCACTAATTTAATAAATCTTCATCAAGAATTTTGTCTTTAATTATTTGAGATTGTAATGCTTCATTTATATTTTGTGTAAGAATGCGTTCTGACAATTTTAGCTTAATATTTATTTTGCAATGACATTCAGTGATGTCTTGAACATCGAATTTAATTGACGTTTTACGTGATTCTGGATTTAGCATACTATCGCTTTGATTGTTTGTCATCCAACTAACTATTGCCTGCATTAGTCCTTCGAATGGAAATTGGTAATTATCAAAAGTTAAATGCAAAGTATAATGATAAAAAAGTACTAAATTACTCGTAGTAATCGCTTCGATATGGCCGTTTGTTACTGCCATTTGTAATTGTGAAGCGGCATGGTTAATTAGTTTTTTTTCAAAAAGAAATTGTTTCAGGTTATCAATTTTTTTCATAGTAATCTCTTTGATTATGTTAAGTTATTACTACTCGTATGTACCCATACCAAACATATCATAAAAATTATTCTTAATTAACCTAGCATTTTGTTATTTTAAATCATGTTTGAATGGTTATTATTCGAGTTTAGTTTTAGTATGATTCGATCTTTACACTTAGTTCAAGACGTTTATTATTATTTAATAAATATGGTTTTGTTGTCCTACTTGAATTTATTATTGAGACGATTAAGTCATCGATGTGGATTAAAAGAATCGAGCCTGTTTTTAGCTGTAAAGTAAACAAAAACTATGGTTTTGAATTAATTAATCCCATAAATTAATCTGATTTTTTTTGGGTTCAGATACAAACTCAGGAACATTGACAGCAGTGCCCATTGGTAACATGGCAGGGAGTTCACAAAGATTAGGGTTATTTTGATAAATAGTTTCTACAATACCAGCCGTGCTACCAAAAACGCGATATGCTAATGCGTCAACTGTTTCATTTTGCATTGAATAAACAAGCATGATTAGATACTCCATTAATTATTAAAAAGTTTAGACTTTTTTAGTTACGAAATATAATTTATTTTATTTACTAAAATTGACCTTTAAAGTATATAAAAAAGCTAATATTTAAACTGTTACACCAAAATAGGGTGATTTTAGTGAAATAGGTTTGCTCTGTATGATCGCTATTTAACGGTTTTTGAACAACCGTTTAAAAATGTATTTTTGTAAGTTACAAATCAATAAATGGGCTAATTGGTTGGTTAAGTCGAAACTTGCTCTTTTGTTGTTAACAACTTACGACTTAGGTTTTTTTTATCAAGTTTCGCTTAGTATTTGAATAATCGCTATTCTAAGCTTGGTAAAAAAATGTTGCACTATATAAGCTATCGGTAAACATAGACTACCCAGAATAGCGTTCAATGTGATTAATTATTGTCTATTAGCCAAGCATGTTTATATGTTTTACCGTTAATCGTTATGGTGAAAGGGATTTGCTGGCCTAAATTAACCGATCTATCAGAGCAGACTTCGTCCCAATCTACATGTAATAGCGCATTTTGCGTCTGTGTTATTTGCCATCCTTCAGGGAGTATCTCTAATTCAGTTGGAATTGATTTCACCTTTACAAAACTAGGGCAGGTTATCTCATAAATGGCATTAGCTAAGTTAGACGTCAAAAGACTAACTAAAATTTTAATCGTGGTTTTACAATATTACCTTTCATCTAGAGCTAGATAATTGAATTTTCTAAAAAATTAATAATGCCATGATTAAATTAATTATTTTAAAAATAACATACGATTATTAGTAACATATACTTTTCAATAAACGTATATTTTGGCTAATCGAACTTTAGTAGATCGTTATATAACAAAAATTTATTTTCAAATAAATAAAATAAGATCAATAATGAATAGGTAGGAAGACAAAGCAATAAAGTAAGGACATAAAATGATTGATACGAATAATTTTTATCAAAGTGAAAAGCAACTCACTGAAAAAGATTTACAAACATGCGAGCAAACTTTGGGCATTACTTTACCTGACTCATTAAAGGCATTATATTTACGTTGTAATGGTGGTTTGGTATATAAAGATTGTTTTACTTTGCCTAATTTAGTAGATAAGTTAAAAATTGCTCTTTTTATGCCTATTAAATATAACCTAGCCTCTGATCATGATCCTGATTTTTTAATAGAAGGAACTGTGCAACAACTTTGGCAACAGCATAAATTAGAGAAAACATTATTACCATTTGCATTAGATTATAGCGATAGTTTTATCTGTATTAATCTTGATAATGGTGCTATTTATCGATATCGTTTATGGGATTGGGATGATAGTTTAACTCATGAACAAAACTTTACGGAAAATAGCGATTATTTATCAGCATCATTGGATGA
This sequence comes from Gilliamella sp. B3783, assembly GCF_026536125.1. Taxonomy (NCBI): domain Bacteria; kingdom Pseudomonadati; phylum Pseudomonadota; class Gammaproteobacteria; order Orbales; family Orbaceae; genus Gilliamella; species Gilliamella sp. B3783. The sequence goes on along the minus strand of NZ_JAFNOU010000001.1, from coordinate 197,289 downwards.
TTTTTTAAATGCATTAACTGAAGATAAATAGTTAACAAAGTCAAAAATGTTAGTGAGTAATGAAAGCTGTTGATATTTGAACTAAACATTAATATTAAATTTTATATTCAGTAATATACTGTTAGTGAAGTCGCTGTTAGGTTATGCATAACAACTTATGCATAAACATGAAGCGTTGTTGTAGATTTTATTATCAATACTATTGCAAAGTGAATTTATTTATTGAATTATTAAAAATAAGATGTAGTATTTGTTATCATCTTGCTTTCACTGATAAAAGTTGTAACCAACTAAGTTAGTTAAGTTTTATTTTTTTAAAATGAGATTAATTTATTAGGTAGTATTTAATAAAAGCTTAAATTTTTATATTTAGCTGCTCATATTCAATTATAACTGTTATAAAAATAGAACTATAGTTCCATCTATCCCACAAGAGTAGGATATTGTAAACATAGTAAAATATTTAATTAAATTGTACTTAAAAATTTTATTAAAAAACACATATTATTATTCTACATTATCTAAATATTATCACCGAAAATTGCAGTCATAATTATGCATTAGAATGATTGAAAAGATTTATAATGTTAAAAGTTGTATTTACATTTAACTTATTGAATTAGTGTTATAAATTTAGTTCTAGCCGTAAATATTATTTACCATAATAAAACAAAAATTAATCACATTGAAAATAAATCTATCTGCTATTAGTTTGGCTTGAAAAGATAATTTCAAGCAATAAAGCAACTAATTAGCAAAATATAAGATATGTTGATTATTCATAAGGGGATCGTAAATGCTTGTTGATACACTCGAAAGATTTGAATCCTTATATAAAAAATTGTGGATTGAACTAACGGATAAATATGGAAAAAATAATTTTATCGATGAGGTAGAAGTCTCAAAAGCAACGTTTTTGTTAGAAAATCTAATAAAATGTCGTATCTTTCAATTACCAGCATTTGAGTTGTTGTTAAGAATTAACCCCGATCGTGCTTTAGCTTTGCTTGAAGATCGTTATCTATCAATGGATTTATCTGATCATATTAATGATCAAGTTTCAGATCTAGAAATTATGTTAACAAATATCAAAAGGATATTAGGAAAAGAACAATTGATTAACATTCTAAATAGTGATGCATTTTTAGCTAAAAATAAGAAAAATAGAAGAGTAAAAGAAGCTATTCGCTTTGCTAAAGAGGATGATTAACAGTATAGTTTTTAACAAAACCCTAACCGAATTTCACTTAGTCAAAAAACAGGCTAACTGTTAGCCATATTTTTACACGATTAAGACCCATACTTTAATTCAAAAATCTCATGTTGTTAATTAATTATTTAAATGAATGTGACATTGTAACTTTAACTTAAGTGTCATATAACAAAATGATTATTAAAGGGATTAAATTGCTGAGTAGATTGGTAAAAAAAACATTATATTATTGTTATACTAAAAATGATAATAAAAGTATATAAAGAAAGGATTTTATCTTGCCGAAACCTATGATGCAGATGAAGAGTTATAAATCGAAAGGACGATGTAAATGAAAATTAATTTTTTACAATTATATGCTGAAGTAGAAGTTAACTATGATATTACTAATACGGTTTTAAAGCCATTGAGAATAAATCTCAATAAATTAAACAAAACGCTTCCACATTATGATAAATTATTTAAAACAACAGATTACGATTTAGTTTTTACCATATCTGCTACACAAGAACATAAAAATTTAGTCTACGGTCCGACAACATCGTCAAAAAACAAAGTAGTTTATTTCACAATTTTTATACCTTATAAAACGTTTAATTCATTTACTCAACAAATATATTACATTCTTGATACCATAGCAGAGGGAATTATTTTTGTATTCAATAAATATAAAACTGATCCTTCAGGGGTAAAAGAAGTGTTTGAAACATTAAAAACATTGATTGCAAAAGATCCAGAAAGATATGAAAAATGGCTAAAAGATCTCGAGGACTGATAATTTTAAAAATTTATAACGTTTAAGGCGAGATTGCCTTTGTTTGAATAGATATATAGCTATCAGCTGTGGGGCAGACCGATAGAGGAAATCGAACACAGCCAGATACAACAGAATCTAAGGTATCAGGCACAGTATTTAGAAAGAGAAATCGACTTACATTATAATACTTTTAGGTAGTATGCCCCTGAAATATGTAGATTCACACAATCGGATGAGATAAGGCTAATGAATGAGTATATTTTGTATCAGTATGCCCAAATGGATTGACTTGGATCGATCCCGATCCATAGGGGGGAGTTCAGAACTGCCAAATGAAGCTATTGTTTACCGAGTAAATGCATGCCTTGCAGATATGCTAAAAATGGGAGCGATGTTTTAATCGATGATAATGACAAATTAACTGGAGTTTCGATAAATAGCTCAAAGAATAAGTCATTAACACAATTAACAGAAGGAATTTCACATAATAAAGTCGGTGTTGCAACAGTTGGATCTAACTGAACGGTGAGTGCTGATGTTATTGCATCGTCAACTAAAAACAATCCTAATCATGCAACTTCATCAGGGATATCGGTAGAGCAAGCAGAAGTTTTGATGACACCTACTCAAAAAAAACATCAGCTAAATAAATACTCAAATCTAAAGGAAATTGTTAATGCACAAAAAAACTGAAATATCAGATTATGAATTGAATCAAATAAAACAACGTTGTGATAAAGCAACAAGTGGACCTTGGGTATCATATATTGAAGGTAGGGATCACACTAGTGGTTCAAATTTTATTATGACAGGGGATGAAAATAACCGTGGAAAAGATATTGAAATTATTGGTGGAACAATATATGACCAGGACTTTATTGCGCATGCTCGACAAGATATTCCTAACTTAATCAATGAAATCAAAAGATTGAAAAAATCAATTAAAAATGAATAAGTGTAATTTAATTTATTTTGTAATATGATGAAATAATTGATATATATTAATATATTTTCTAGTTTAAAGTTGAATGAAATATCTTTTCCGACGATTTTTTCAGAAACTAAAGAAAAAATAATGTAATTTATTTCAAATAATAAATTTTCTCTTGAGTGATTAGCACGAATTTTGACATTGTTGCAACACCACGGATAAATTTGTTAGCGGTACCCAGTGTTACCACTACGATGCCTAACACCGTCTAATTGAAGTTCGTATCGAAAAATTAAACCGTACTGAACGTTACGGCTATGTTTATGATGCCTTAGGCCGACGTATCGAAAAACATCAGATAGACCGAGCGGGCAAAGCCTGCAACCGTACCCACTTCCTGTGGGACGGACTAAGAATGATTCAGGAAACTCGTACCGACAGAAGCAAAAGCGTCTATATCTACACTGATGAAAGCAGCTATGAACCCTTAGCCAGAGTAGAGACCACCACCGGTACGGAACAGAAAGTGCTGTACTACCACACCGATGTCAACAGTGCCCCAGAAGAACTCACTGATGAAGACGGTCACATTGTATGGGCATGCAGTTAATAGCTGTAGGGCAGACCGATACAGGAAATCAAACACAGCCAGATACAACAGAATCTAAGGTATCAGCGACAGTATTTAGACAAAGAAACGGGCTTACATTACACTACTTTTAGGTACTATGACCCAGATATAGGCAGACTCACGCAGCCAAACCCGATTGGGCTGTTGGGTGGGTTTAACTTGTATCAGTATGCGCCCAATGGGTTGAACTGAGGGGGCTGGGTTCAAAAACATCATTGGGTGCAGATGCTTTTGGTAGTCCTTTATTTAGCTCTAAATATAGTGTATGGTATCAAACAGACATACCTATGCATATAGAAATCAGCACAATAGAAAAAGATTTAGTTGATGTTACCTAAAGGTATTGTGGCACCTGTTCAATCAGGTCCTATTGGCGGGGGTAAATCGACAAGCCCACCAAAATATTCATGGCATCATAATGCATATAAACCGACAACGATTGAACGCATACCAAGAGCAGAGCACAAAGCGTATGGGCTTGTACAAAATAGTTTACATCCAAATCAGAAAGACGGCTTAAAAAAGCTTGGTGGTTAATGTAAATTGTAATTTGAGTGAGACAATATGAAACTAATGATGATTCGAGAAATTCTTTCTAATCCAGATAAAATTCCTCAAACTTGGTTTTATCTTCCCCCAGATAAAACGACTTGGAATCTTGATACACAAGGTATATTTTCTTTGGATAGTGGGGATTTTCCTCTTGATTCAGATGAATATCTTCCCAAACAAGTTGAAAATGACGGCTGGATAGAGACCTTAGACGGATCGAGTATTGAAGATGTAGTTAGTTATGCTCAAGGGCAATCAGACAATGTTACATTAGATGATTTATTCAGATCTTTCATCTTTTATTATGAAAATGATGCATTTCTAGACTTTGATTAAAAATTGGAAACTTTTAATCATACTAAAATTTCATTTCAATAACGTGTAAGTCATCATTCTGATTGTAATTGTGTATTTAATTGAAGATATTAGAAATATATTATATGAATAAAACATAATTTAATTGGCTATCGTTCAATAAGACTAGAACGAGCCTAAACAAAAACTGACTTAAGACCGACTAAATAGTGTCATTGCGTTTATTTTACCATTTCACCACTTCACACGCTAAGCCATCGGCTGACGTATCGAAACATCGACAGGGCAAAGCTAGCAACCATCTTTTTATACTGTTCTTGATGCCGCTAGGAAACTGATGCAAAATATTTAATAAATATTGACGGTGCTGCTTGGGAAAATATAAACAATTATAGATATAAGGTATACCGAAATGAAGCGTGAATCACTTTATCACCTGTATTATTCAGGAATGGGCACTGTCGATCTCGATCCTGAATGGGAGCATAAAACAAGAGAGCAATTTTGTCATTATTGCCATAGACTAAAACTACCTCACACACACAGTGGTATGGATGTGATTACGGATGGGAAAATAAGGAAAAACCTAGATATGGCCATGGTAGGTGATCTGCTGATACCTAGTAGTATGTCGCAGCGCTTATTTGGTTTGCTGGGTGAGGAGGCTGAAAAACATTTAAATATAGGTTTTATTTATAATAAAGTGGAAAGTGAAAAGCATAAACAGCCATTTATGACTTTTATTAGTAAATATGATTATGTTGTACTTAGAGGTGAAAAACCATATATTTTTAATGGACAACCTGTTCCTGAGAATGTTCGTCTAGTTGTCTGTCCTGAATGTCATTTCCACTCAAGAAGAGAAAGAGCGCCAAGGTTTTTACTTGAGCGCGAATATCCACCATATCCAATATGCTGTACGGAATTTGGTTTACTTTTATATGAAAGTATTTATGAAAGGCTGAAAAATATTAAATTAGTTGGGGTACTTGTAGAGAAAGTTAAAGTTAAATAGCAAAATACTGATTCTATTGAAAACGCTTTCCAATAACAAAACCAGTAGAGATACTGAAATTGATGAGCATTATACAAAAACAGGAAAGATTCCAGTTGGCAATCAAAAGAGTTATAAACCGAAAGGACTATGTAAAGAAAGGTTTTTCAATTAGTCAGGACTATATGAATCAGAAGGCATGGCGAAATTAGGATATGACTAATTAACAACGCAATGCTTATGATCAAGTGGCTAAGAGTGGTTGCTCGAATACCTTGGATGAACACCAAAAAATAGCAGTAGATGCTCTTAAAGCCGGTGGTACCACCACTAAAGAGGCGAGAGATCTTGTCGCTCAATCTTTATGGAATTTAAGATCACAGGGTGTAACTTCATCATCAAATATACCGTGGAATTAGATAGGAGTAATTAATATGTCAGATAAGAAATTACTTGATTCCTTTGGTCAAGAGTTTATCTCTAGTATCAGAGATCAATCTATTTTTGAGTTTGAAGCCATATTAAATGGTAGAATGAAATCTAAAAGCTCTATTGAGCTGAGTAATGAAATAAAAGCCTTTGATGAAAATCAAATTAATGTTTTGAAAAAAGTGGTTTTTAATTCTATTGACAGTGTTATTTATAATGTTCTTAATATGCTTGAGCAAAATGAAGAAAACATGAAGTTGTTGATATCTCAAGATGGGAATGATGAAAAAAATATTCTTGAGCTCAGTGATGGATTATCTGGTGAACTTTTTACAGAAAATGGCTGGATAGAGAAATTTAGTAAATATGAATAGATGTTATATGTAGGGCCGGGAAAATTTATCTCTCCCAGCTATTTTTTTAAATAATTAAATTCTACCTAACCCAACTAAGCATATTTTTAACCTGTGCCAGTTGCTCCCTCAGTTCCCCTTCCTGCGGACTGTCCGGTATTAAATCAATACAGTCCTCGCAATCTTTACTGTCACGCTGGTGCCGGTATTAAATCCTGCCTCTCTCAGCCATTTACCGCTTAACTTAATTAACGGCGTATCGCTGTAAATAACTTACGGTATAGTGCCGTGTGCTGAAGAACTCACCGATGAAGACGGTAACATTATCTAGGAGTGCAGCTATAAGCTGTGAGGTAAACCGATACAAGAAATAAAACATCCCAAATACAATAGAACCTAAGCTCTCAAGGACAATATTTAGACAAATAAATTTGCTTACATAACAATATTTTAAGGTACAGCGACCTGATATAGGTAGATTCACGCAGCCGGACCCGATAGTCAATTGTTAGTGGGGTAAAATAATGAATGAAATTGATTATACTTTACGTAATTTACCAATGTTGCTTACAAGAAATAAAAAAATGTTGGCAAGATGCTATTATACAAACCAAAACAGCTTTATTTGGTTTTTTAAAAAAACATGAATTATTAATCGGTGTTGAGCCGTTTGATGAAGAGGGTAATTTAAAAACTGATACGGTTCTTATAAAATCTAATCTTATGCCAGAAGGTCAGGAATTATACAAAACTGCTGTTCGAGGATGGTATGATTACTTAGATAGAAGCACAAATCCTCATAAATATCAGAATCTTAGTCGGCTAGAAAAAGCTTTAGCTAAAATTCGAGAAAGTAAAAATAATTAAGAAAGATAAACATCTCACAATAGATAATAATTAAAATATGAGGTATTTATGGCTTGGGATTTTATAGCATCAAGTAATGTAGCCAACCATTTGATAAAAGTTCTTATCGAAAAACACAAAACTAATACACTAAATAATACGAATATTGAAGGTGCTATTTTGGAAAATAAAGAAAATAATAGATATAAGGTATATAAATGAAGCGTGAACCACTTTATCACCTGTATTATTCAGGAATGGGCACTGTCGATCTCGATCCTGAATGGAAGCATAAAACCAGAGAGCAATTTTGTCATTATTGCCATTTACTAAAATTACCTCACAGTGGTATGGATGTGATTACGGATGGGAAAATAAGGAAAAACCTAGATATGGCCATGGTAGGTGATTTGCTAATACCTAGTAGTATGTCGCTGCGCTTATTTAGTTTGCTGGGTGAGGAGGCTGAAAAACATTTAAATATAGGTTCTATTTATAATAAAGTGGAAAGTGAAAAGCATAAACAGCCATTTATAACTTTTATTAGTAAATATGATTACGTTGTACTTAGAGGTGAAAAACCATATATTTTTGATGGACAACCTATTCCTGAGAATGAGCATCTTTTTGTCTGCCCTGAATGTCATTTTCACTCAAGAAGAGAAAGAGCGCCAAGGTTTTTACTTGAGCGCGAATATCCACCATATCCAATATGCTGTACGGAATTTGGTTTACTTTTATATGAAAGTATTTATGAAAGGCTGAAAAATATTAAATTAGTTGGGGTACTTGTAGAGAAAGTCAAAGTTAAATAGCAAAATACTGATTCTATTGAAAACGCTTTCCAACAACAAAACCAGTAGAGGCAGTGAAACAGGAAAAATTCCAGTTGGCAATCAAAATAGTTATAAACCGAAAGGACGATATAAATGAAAATTGATTTTTTACAATTATACGCTGAAGTTGGCGTTTGCTATGAAATTACTGATGCAGTTTTAAATCCGTTGATAGAAAATCTTAATGAATTAAACAAAACTCTACCACATTATGATAAATTATTTAAAACAACAGATTACGAATTAGTATTTACCATATCTGCTACACAAGAACACAAAAATTTAGTCTACGGTCCTACAACATCGTCAAAAAACAAAGTGGTTTATTTCACAATTTTTATACCTTATAAAACGTTTAGTTGTTATAAGCAACAAATGTTCTATGTTCTTGATACCCTCGCAGAGGGAATGATTTTTGTATTCAATAAATATAAAACTGATCCTTTAGGGATAAAAGAAGTGTTTGAAACATTAAAAACATTGATTGCAAAGGATCCAGAAAGATATCAAAAATGGCTAAAAGATCTCGAGGACTGAAAATTTTAAAAATTTACAGCGCTTTACTACTTCTCTATATCTTGAGCAGCTTTTGCTATCAATCATCGACATAACCAGTTTAAAATAATAGTTTATCAACTTAAATATTTATTTAAATTAATGAGTTGCATCGTAATGGCGTTTAATAATTAAGTATGATATTTTATCAATACAAAATAAAAAAACTTTTATTATAAAAATAATGCATCAATTTGATTATGTAAGGAATAACCATGTTTAAATCAAAATATCGTATACCCAAAGATATTGATAAACGTATTACAAAGTTAAATTTAAATACAAAAATAAATCATGCCTATATCGAATTTCTAAAACAATATAATGTGATTATTTTAGATGATGAAGCTGAAATAGACTATTGTATTAATTGCGATGGCGAAGCGTTACCCTTAGAGGTTATTTTGGGTTTTTCAAAAGAAGATAGAGAAGATTTACTGGCAATCAATGATAGATATTTAGATCGCATTCCAGAAAATTATTTAGCGATAGCTAGCCTTAATTATGGTGACCTACTTTGTTTAAGCCCGAAGGGTAAAATTTATCACTGGGATCACGAAGTTAATGATCTATATTTTGATATGAAAGGGGGCTATTTAGAACAAAATACAAACTTAAAATTGGTCGCCAACGACATTGATGCCTTATTAGCGATGATAACAAGAACAGAAGTTGAAGATGACTATGATCCAGATGAAGATGATTACAATAACCCTAACATTCCTTTTCCAGATGATAGCTTAGATTCTTTCGTAAAATATCCTAAACGAATTTCAATAATTCCTGAAAATAGGCTGGCTATTTATTTAAAAAAAATGGAACTTTCTGAAAAAGGGCGTGAAGTCCTTGCTAAATTACGTGAACAAGGTTTAATAAACTAAAAGATAAATTAAATCAAACAGAAGTAACTATTATGTCATCTAAAGGTAAAAAAGGAATTATCGAAATTGCTACGCACAGTGGTAAAGGCGTTAGGTTTGGAGGCTATATACGATGTCTAAAGAATTAAGAACCCAATTTGAAAAAGAATTACAAATTTTTTTAAAAGATAAGTTAAAATCTTATCCTTATATAAAAGTAAATAGGAATAAAATTATTTTAGACAATAAAAAGGGGGCTAAAGCAAATATATTTATTGTACCTTCTAGATATTATCAATATGTATTCCATATGTATGTATATTCATCTGAAATCAAAGATTTTATTGATAGTATTCAACCTCCTTACTCTTCAAATTTCGATAATAAGGATATGGTCTATAGTTCACATTATTTTGGGGAAAAAAAATCTGATACAATCTTATTACCCAAAACAGAAAGTGGGAAAAAAAATATTTTTGATGCAATACTTAAAATATTGAATACCATCTATCTTGAAAGAGCCTATAATCTTATCGAAGTAAATAAAAAATTGATTGATGATATTATTTATTATCCTAAGGCATACGCTTATCCATTTTTAATCAGTCTATATGCTATACAAAAGAATAAAATCTCGTACCAAGATATTGATTTAGAATATTTATTGAGTGAGGAAATGCTAGGATATATCAATGATAAGGATTTGAAAATTGCATTTAATAAAGAAATAATTGATTATCCTTTATATAATATTCCTATGTTGCTTAATAAAAATAAAAGCAAAAAACTTCAAGATGCTGTCATTGAAACTGCCACAGCTTTATTCGGTTTTTTAAAAAAACAAAAATTATTAATCGATTTGGAGCCCTTTGATGAACAAGGAAAATTAAAAACCGACACAGTGATTAAAAGGGAAAATGTAACACCAGAAGGTCTAGCATTATTTAATACAGCTGTAGAGGGATGGCTTAAATATTTAAATAGAAGTCAAGCTGCTAACAAATATCAAAACCTAAGTCGTCTTGAAAATGGCTTAGCTCAAATCAGAGAAGGTAAAAAATAATTAATTTTAAATATTTTACTTTTATAGTCTGTACTGGATTCAACTTTGTTATAGCCGGCTATAATTGTCATACCTTGATACTGACAGAACCCCATTGTCTTGAATAGGCAGCACCACCGGTACAGAACATAAGTGCTGTACTACCACACCGATGTCAATGGTGCCCCAGAAGAACTCACCGATGAAGACGGTCACATTGTATGGGCATGCAGCTATCAGCTGCGGGGCAACACCATACAAGAAATCGAACACAGCCAGATACAACATCACCTAAGGTATTGGGACAGTATTTAGACAAATAAATCGGCTTACATTACAATATTTTAAGGTACTATGACCCAGATATAGGTAGATTTACGCAGTCGGATACGATAGGGCTCTTGGGTGGGTTTAATCTGTATCAGTATGCGCCTAATGGGCTGATGTGGATCGATCCGTGGGGGTTATGGACATATAATACGATGCCGTCAATTGATGGGTTCCAAAAGCATCATATTATTCCACAGAAATTAAAAAATCATGATGTACTTAAAAAGGCTAGCATGAACATTCATTCGGTTAAAAATATAATGTATCTGCCCACTTCAGCTGATGCGCATGCTACTAGAACGATTCACAACGGTTCACATAGAGCATACACACGGGATATAGAAGAGCAACTGAATGAAATTGATAAAAGGGGTCAAAAGGAAAATTGGACACAAAAGTAATACAAACAAGCTTTAAATGAACTAATAAAAACAAGAAGAATTGGTTTACGTAGTGGGAAAACTATTTTAAATAAAAATTCAATTAGGCTGTCTAAAGGATGTTGATATGATTTATAGATTTATGATAGGTAATTATCCTGATAGTTATTGGTTTCAATATGACTCAACTGTAGTTGCCAATTACGAATTTTTACAATGCAAGGAGATTCAATCAAATAAACCATTAGTTTTTAAATTAGAAAAAAAAGTCAGTGAAAAACGATTACTCTCTTACGATTTTTATTTCAGTGATGGTCCTGAATTTATTTCTCCTAGACTTGCCAATTTACTTTCAAACAATCAAGATTTTTTACATGATGTCCAGCTAATAGAGGCAACTATAATTGTTAATGGTCGCAGCTATTCTGGTTATAAGGCATTAAATTTTCTGCGTTCAATATCATGTATTGATATGAATAAATCTGAATATATACCATTATTAGAGAGTTTGCCTGACGGACCAAAAGAATTTTATAAAATGGTCTTTAAAGAAAATATAAATGAGCAATTTTGTATGGCAAGGTGTGAAGAATCTGAAGGGCGAATTGTGATTTCAGAGTCATTACGACAGTTTTTTATTGAAAATAAAGTAAAAGGAATAGATTTATACACATAATCCAATTAAGTAAACCTGGCTATTAACAATAGTCAGGAAAGACATCTGATAAACGAAACGCTATCTGTGGGACGGGCTAAGCATGATTCAGGAAACCCGTACCGACAGAAGCAAAAACGTCTATATCTACACTGATGAAAGCGGCTACGAGCCTTTAGCCAGAGTGGAGACCACCACCGGTACGGAACAGAAAATGCTGTACTACCACACCGATGTCAATGGTGCCCCGGAAGAACTCACTGATGAAGACGGTCATATTGTATGGGCATGTAGCTATCAGCTGTGGGGCAAACCGATACAGGAAATCGAACATACCGATATACAACAGAACTTAAGGTATCAGGGACAGTATTTAGACAGAGAAACGGGCTTACATTACAATACTTTCAGGTACTATGACCCGAATATAGGCAGATTCACGCAGCCGGATACGATAGGGCTCTTGGGTGGGTTTAATCTGTATCAGTATGCGCCTAATGGGCTGATGTGGATTGATCCGTGGGGCTGGATTTGTAAGGTAAAAGTTGAACGGGGCACTCATGGTCAGCCTCTTTCAGCAAAAGCAACAGTTTCCAAAGCTGATATAGGCACAGGGACAGCAACAAATCCTCTTCAAAAGCTTGGGCTACAAGATTAGGTAATGCAAATGATGACGCTTACATATCTTAGCTAAAATATTAGAAGGTTCAGGTGTCACAGATAATGTTTTCCCTCAATTAAAAGGTTTGAATCGGGGAAAATACCGAACTTTTGAGAAGCGAGTAAGAAGATATATTGAAAAAAATGGAACGGTAGATATAGAATGGAATTTTATTTATGACAAAGGTAGTACTAGTCCAAAAATACAATATTCTGTTTCTCAAAATGGGAAAAATGTGTTAAGCGAAGTATTTGATAATTAGGTAAATAAAATGAGTTTAGAAAATGCAGAAAATATTTTAAAAAATTTTATTATTGCAATGAATAATTGGGAGAAACATTATTATCCACTTGTAAAAAATGGTTCATCCGAAGAAGTTCGCTTAAATATGATTGATGATTTGAATTGTATATTTAATAAATATTGTACAAAGAAAGAGCGAAAATATGGACGGCAAGTTTCATTGGGCTGTGGTAATCCGCCTGAATATTCGCCAGATGAAAAATTTTTAAAAACCGAAGAATTGAAAAATAATAAAATAGTAATATATACTCAAGAACAAAATGGCGTAAAAGATCAATTTCGATATACTTTGCATTTTAAAAATCATGAATGGCGGATTGATAAAAAAGAAGTTTACGATGACATAGATAATAAATGGGAAAAATATACTCTTTAATCTTTCTTAATTATTATCAATTCAACCAAGTATTTTTGTTAAACTAAAGAATTCAAGTGAAAAAATTAACGTTTAATTTCCTTGATAATGTTAACATTGTCGACTTTACCGCAGGCAACATAGCCGAAATTACTTACCATTTCTGACGTTATGCTATCAGTACAGCAACTCGGGTAACCGCATCGCCACCACTTTGCCGGACGGGCGAACCCTCAACAGCCTGTATTACGGGTCCGGCCACCTGTACCGCGAAGTCCTACGCAGTCAGGGGCAACTGAACACCGAATTCAAATACGGCCGCAACAGCCGCCTACAACGTAAACAAACTCGGCGTGGCCACAACACCATCCTGTCCGACATCCTTACCGACCGCCGCTACCAGTACGACAACCTCGACCGGCTGGTGAGTAAAAAACATACCCGGCAAGGACAGACCGATTACCACTCTGACCGCACCGGCCGCATCGAAAACTGTTGCACCAAGACAGAAAAAGCGAAAATCAGAACCTAATACGTTGCAGACAGTTACATAACTTATGTGGACTGCAATATACCTACGACGCACACGACCGTACCCTTAGCAAACAGATTGCAAAGGTACACAGTACGACAGCTACGATGCCTTAGGCCGACGTATCGAAAAGCACCAGATAGACCGAGCGGGCAAAGCCTGCAACCGTACCCACTTTCTGTGGGACGGGTTAATAATGATTCAAGAAACTCGTACCGATAGAAGTAAAAGCGTCTACGAACCCTTAGCTAGTGTAGAGACCACCACCGGTACAGAACATAAGTGCTGTACTACCACACCGATGTCAACGGTGCCCCAGAAGAACTTACTGATGAAACCGATCATATTGTATGGTCATGCAGCTATCAGCTGCGGGGCAACACCATACAAGAAATCGAACACAGCCAGATACAACATCACCTAAGGTATTGGGACAGTATTTAGACAAATAAATTTGCCTACATTACAATATTTTAAGGTACAGCGACGTGATATAGGTAGATTCACGCAGCTGGACCCGATTGGGCTATTGGGTGGGTTTAATTAGTATCAGTATGCGCCTAATGGGTTGATATGGATCGAACCGTGGAACTGGAGCTGTAAACCTTCCGAAGGATTCAAACGTAAAAAAACGGATCTAAATGTTGGTTAAATCGTTTGCAAGTAAAAAGCCAGAAGAAGTTTATGATTACTTTATATCGAAGGGGAGGAAGGTAACGAAATCATAAGCAAAAAATCCGTACGCTATTCAATATACAGTTTATGTTAAAACAACTAAATCTGGTACAACATATAAATTGGATTATCATACAGGTGGTTCTGCATCTCAACCTAATATACACAGTAATGATTATTGGAAAGTCTATAAATCAACAGGCAAAGGGCCAGATGAGGTTTTAGGTAGAATTGGCCATTGGGAATTTAAAAACTATGATCGTATTCAAGATTCACCTGTCTATATTAACGGAATGCTTATGAATGGAAAATGAAAAATGATTGATTTTAATGCAGATATAGTTAGCTATAAATCTTTAGGAAATATTGAATTGGAACGCCATATAGATTTTTATTTAGATGAAATATACAAAAATTTTACGGTCGAAGTAAAAGAATATATGACCCCTTACCCTTTTAATGAAAAAATGTATGCCTATTTTTTAGAGGCTGGGACAATAATAATTTCTACTAATTCTGAAGGTGACATTATTGCTGTAGGATGTAATGAACATTATCAAGGGAAATACAAGAAAAAATTGTATGCGGGGATTACGATGAAAGAGCTTATCTTGTTAACAAAAAGTCAGCGCATTCTAAATGGTACACTTATTGTTGACGAAGATTACGGTATATCTTTTACACTTCCTTCACCATATGATGAAATGGCTGATTATATTGAATATATTCCTTTAGATTTAAAACTGAATGAGATTTTTGTTTCTGATGATTCTTTTTGGGAACCAAAAGAAAAATAATATTTATTTGAAATAATAATGTAATTTATTTCAAAAAATTAATCTACTCTAGATTGATTAGCACAAATTTTGACGTTATTGTAACACCTAGAATGAGACTTCCAACGGCACCCTGTACTCGATTATGACGTCTAACACCGCCTAATCGACGCCGTATCGAAAAACACCGACTGGGCAAAGCTAGCAACCGTCTTTTGATGCCGCTAGGAAAACTGATGCAAAATATGGAACTAATATTGAAAGTGCTGTTAGGGAGAATATAGATAATAATAGATATGAGGAAATTAAATGAAGCGTGAACAACTTTATCACCTATATTATTCAGGAATGGACACTGTCGATATCGTTCCCGAATGGGAGCGTAAAAACAAAGAGCAATTTTGTCATTATTGCCATACACTAAAACTACCTCACGGTGGTATGGATGTGATTACGGATGGGAAAATCAGGAAAAATCTAGATATGCCCATGGTAGGTCATCTTCTGATACCTAGTAGTATGTCGCTGCGCTTATTTAGTTTGCTGGGTGAAGAGGCTGAAAAACATTTAAATATAGGTTCTATTTATAATAAAGTGGAAAGTGAAAAGCATAAACAGCCATTTATAACTTTTATTAGTAAATATGATTACGTTGTACTTAGAGGTGAAAAACCATATATTTTTGATGGACAGCCTATTCCTGAAAATGAGCGTCTTTTTGTCTGCCCTGACTGCCATTTTCACTCAAGAAGAGAAAGAGCGCCGTGGTTTTTACTTGAGAGCGAATATCCACCATACCCAATATGCTGTACGGAATTGGGTTTACTTTTATATGAAAGTATTTATGAAAGGCTGAAAAATATCAAATTAGTTGGGGTATGTGTAGAGAAAGTTAAAGTTAAATAGCAAGATACTTATGCTATTGAAAACGCTTTCCAACAACAAAACCAGTAGCGACACTGAAAATTGAGGAGCATTATACAAAAACAGGAAAAATTCCAGTTTGCAATCAAAACAGTGATAAATCGAAAGGACGATGTAAATGAAGATTGATTTTTTATTCTTGTGGGCTGAAGTTGGCGTTTATTATGAAATTACTAATACGGTTTTAAATCCGTGGAGATCAAATCTCAATAAATTAAACAAAACGCTTCCACATTATGACAAATTGTTTAAAACAACAGATTATGATTTAGTTTTTACTATCTCTGCTACACAAGAACACAAAAATTTAGTCTACGGTCCTTTAACCTTATCAAAACGAAAAGAGGTGCATTTCTCAATTTTTATACCTTATAAAACGTTTAGTTGTTATACGCAACAAATGTTCTATGTTCTTGATACCATCGCAGAGGGAATGATTTTTGTATTCAATAAATATAAAGTGGATCCTTCAGGGATAAAAGAAGTGTTTGAAACATTAAAAACATTGATTGCAAAGGATCCAGAAAGATATCAAAAATGGCTAAAAGATCTCGAGGATTGATAACTTAAAAACTAATAGTGCCTAAGGCGTTATTGCCAGAGTTGGAAAAAAAATATATAGCTATTAATTGTGCGGCAAACCGATACAAGAAATAGAATATAGCCAGATATAACAGAATTTAAGGTATTAGGGACAGTATTTAGGCAAAAAAGTAGAAGAAGCCGGTCTGGTTGCATTTGATTTTTCAAAAGAAATAGAACTTTCATAAAAATAAATAATGCTAATCAAGTACGGTTAAAATCTTGTTGGTACTAGACTATATTATTATGAATAGAGAAAGTTTTACTATTGATGAAAAAAAATATCCAATTGGTTGGAGATTCAACTCTACAGAATGCATATTATCTTCTGAAGAAAAAAAGAGGATAATTTTTCTTGATGAAGATGAATCTAGTCGATTTTGGGATATGATATTCCCATTTGATCACTTAATGAAAATGCCACCAATGTTTTGTTCAGTGACAGAAAAAATCGATTTAGATTTTAAAAATTCCAAACAATCTTCGTTTTTTTTCGAAAACAAACTAGCAGGTCATTCATCTGTTTTTTTCTTCTGGGGGAAAATAGCAAGTGCGATTGTGCCTGTGGATATTTTTATAAAATCATGGAATGATTTTTTTTATCCCTGTGACGAAACAAGTATTCTATTTATCGCCTCTAAAAATAGAATGATCTTTTCTTATAACGAAACGTTTTTTTACGCTGATATATTGAGTAATTTAAATTCACAAATAATAGATGGATGAATATGCATGACTTAAGGTTATTGTTTTTAAACGGATTATTTTATCTGCTTGATAATAATTATACTGCGTCAAACGTGGCGAATTATGCTTTTGAATTCTATTTAGATCATCGTATTACTGATGCAAAACTAGCCTATGTTATCGATTATTTAAGCGGCATTGATGCCTTATTAGCAATGATAACAAGAACAGAAGTCGAAGACGATTATGATCCAGATGAAGATGATTACAATAACCCTAACATTCCTTTTCCAGATGATACCTTAGATTCTTTCATAAAATATCCTAAACGAATTTCAATAATTCCTGAAAACAGGCTGGCTATTTATTTAAAAAAAATGGAACTTTCTGAAAAAGGGCGTGAAGTACTAACTAAATTACGTGAACAAGATTTAATAAAATAAAAAAATATTCATTACCAAAATAGTCAATATGTAAATTGTTTAAAACTGATTTTATAGCTGATATCTTTGCTTTTTCATTTATAGCAGAAAAGTGTTCAGCGTAAGATGTCATTCAAATCGTGATGCCATTTTGTCTGTTTGTTACAGTGTCACGATACAACTATTCGATTGAATAAAAACTTATTAAGCAAAGTAACGCAGCAGTAGGGTTAATTAACCTGGGGAAAAGCCAAGATAATACCCACCCAACGCTATGGATTTATCATTAGGTGAAAGGGATGTTTGACAAAAATAATTTTTATGAATGCGAAAAGAAGATAACTATTGATAACCTAACAGAATGTGAAAATAAGTTAGGTATTCAATTACCGTCATCCTTAAAACAGCTGTATCTTACTTGCAATGGCGGCCTTGTATATAAAAGTGTGTATAAGGTAGGTGAGCCAGCTTATATTGTTGAAATTTCAAATTTTATTCCAATAAAATATAATCAAGCATTTAAAAATGATCCCAAATTTGTAATAGAGGGAATTGCATTACAACATTGGAATGAAGACAAATTACCTAAGTTTCTACTACCATTTGCTCGCAGTTACCAGAATGGATTTTTATGTATAAATATTGATACTGGTGCTATATATCAATACCTAAGATCAGTTTGGGATACAACGCTTAGTAAAGAACAAAATTTCGAAAAAAATAGTATTTATTTATCTGAATCTTTAGAATATTTCTTAGGTTGTCTGACCGCAGATGAAGAAGATAACGATTACGCTATCGAATATGAAGATATCAAACCCCGTAAAAGTAACCAATTTTATCATTCTGAAAAATCAATTGATACCAGTGATATTGCTGAGATTGAAAGTGTCTTAAAAATTAAAATCCCCGAACAATTAAAAGCGTTTCTATTAAAACAGAATGGTGGGATGCCCGAAAATAATACTTGGATCGATCCACAAGGCGAATATGATTATGTCACAATTCATGAATTAGTTCCGATAAAATATTATGCAACTTTAAATGATAATAAAGCCTATTTGATGGATCATATTGCCCAACAATTTTGGAATAGAGAATTATTGTCGAAACAATTATTGCCGTTTGCCAACGACGCAGGTGGTAACTATTTTTGTATTAATTTCAACAATGGAAAAATATACTATTGCACTTTCGATACATGGTCTGACAATCTATCTGTATCTGATAATCAAAGTAAAAGTACACTTTTCCTGTGTAACAGCTTTAATGAATTTATGTCTAAATTAATTTGTGATAAGGATCTGGAAGATTTTTAAAAACATCTGATGACTAATAGTACTGCGCAAGATTAATACCGATAACGCATTTAACATAGAAATTGCTTTTGTAATATCGTACACGATAAAATAATACACAATATATTGTGTATTAAGCGTATTGATTATGATTGATTTTTCTTATTTATCCGATTTCGATGGCAATAAACCATTGTTCATTTTACATGATAATATCATTAAAAAATTAGAAAATTCATTTTGCTATTTAAAAGAAAAAACTGGGATTTCTATTGACCCATATGGTAAAACCAGAATTTATCCCGATCATCAAAAAATACTTATTAGCTATTTAGCAAAGAGTAAAGACAGCGACATTATCAACTTTATTAATTTTCTTGTTAAAGCTAGCAATGAAAATGAAATTATCATCGCAGAGGGTGATTAAAAAAAACAGGTCGAGTATTATTCAATACTTGAATTGAAAACAAATACACCATGTAAGTTATAAAAATAGCGGCTAAAGAATGATTGATAAACAGCCATTATTTGAAAATTATTAGATGGTTAAAGGTATTGGGATAAAAAATGTTAGAAATTAATGCATTTGAAAGATTATTAGACATATTAAAAAAACATGATGATGGTCAGTACTTAGCTAAAAGCCCAAAAGAGGTGGATTCATCCTATTTACATAACAATCAATGTTTAATCGAGTTTTACCGTCAATTTGAGCTACAACAGCTTGTTATAGAGACGGGTATGTCTTCTTTATCGTTTATTGACTATTTAAATTTAGAACAACGAAACACCAATTACTCTTTTTCGAATTTAAAAAAGCAAGATTATATTGTTTTTTTAGAACAGAACGGAGGAGGTGAACCTATTTTATTTAATTTTCAAGAAGATAACAATAACCCCTCTATTTTTGCTGCATATGACGTTTTAGAACCGTTCAAAATCGCCGATAATTTTCTTCAATTTATACAAGCATTAACCGTAATTGTTGATATTGTCTATAACCAATATAATATTTATGAAATATATACAAATGATGATTGTGATGAAATAAAACCTGAATTTTTACCCAAAATAAAAATGACGCTTTCTCCGATTTTAGGTGAAAACATTGATCGTTTTATGCAATATTTTTATGGTTAATAAGTTTGCCTAAAATGCAATTATTAGTTAACTAAAAATTAATAATTTTTCAAATAGAGTGATGACTACCCCATTCAAAATAAGTGCAAAAATACAATACTTTGTTTTCAAAAATAGGTGAAAGAGTTAAGTGGAGTCTATTATTATCAACCCAAGCCACCATCTTTATTAAACTTAAGAATTTAAGCGGAAGAAGAAATTCAAGAGGCTACAGGGATATTCAATAAAATGTACATAAATATAATGCCAAGATAGGTTGTCAATAATGAATAAAGAATGGAGCCCAATGTTTCAAATTGAGATAATGGATATTATTGATAGTTTACAAATTAACAAGTTGCGTGTTGGATCACCAGATTCTCTTATCGATGAAACATTGGGTAAACCAGAACTACCAAAAGCAAAATTAAATAAAAAATCTAAAATATACAACTATTTGTATGGTAATGTCAGCATTTTATCTGAAAATAACATTGTAATAAATATAAGTATTGATATGCATGGTATTAGAAAAAAGATAGTGACGCTAGGTAGCGTAAATGACTGGACACTAGATAAATGGCTCGAACTATCTAAATTAAAAAAATGGAATATAAATAAATTTTGCGATGTTGTTAATCTAGAAGGAAAAGGCTTGATTATTTCTTTATCATTGGAAGGTAAATTAACGATGCTCACACTTAATTAAACAGTTTAAAAATAGATTATAAAGATCACAAAAATAGCATAAAATATATACCATGCCGATGGTTTGGTGGCAGCAAAAAATAACGTATCGTTAATAATGATTGGAGATAATAAATGAAAACTATTATGGGTATTGATGGATTATTAGTTCTTTATAAAGAGCGTCCAGAATTATTTGGTTTTTTATATACAAGTACTAAAAAAAGCTATGAAAAACAAAATATAAGAAATGGAACTTTTTATCTTCCTGAAAACGATGAAGAAGAAGAGGAACTGAGTGAGTTATGTGATGAATATCCTGATAAGTATCAAGATTGGATAGAATATCAAACTTTTTTAGATATTATTGAGTATAAATTAGACCATCATCCTAATGCTACAAAAGAGGATATATTAGATGCTCTTGTTTATTATCTTGAAAATGATGCTTTTTTAGATTAATAAAATGAAGGATGTCGTTGGACTTACCATTTTAAATACGTAACATTATTTACAATATTAAAGATTTTATTACTGAATTTATTCATTTAATAAGCTATCTTTTATTTATATGTTGACTTCAAGCATAAATAAATAGTTGTTACAAAGTGGTTTATTTATCAATATTATTTTGTTTATGAAAAAGCAAATCATATGGAAAAGTTTTTAACATTACTGAATAAGAAAAAAATAGAATTTGTTTTACAAGACAATAAAATAACTGTATTTCAAGATTTAAATTTAAGAAATAGTGGGATTTCAGTTTTACCAGACTATTTAACAGTGCATGGCAATCTAATTTTAACTTATACAAGAATTAGAGCATTACCAAAAAACTTTTTAGTTACTGGCGATTTAGATTTAAGTAATACAGAAATCAAAATATTACCAGAAGAACTACACGTAAAGGGTTGTGTTTATTTAACCAATACCGAACTCAGTGCATTACCCTCAAAATTTTTTACTGATGGAAGCCTAAATCTAGCAAATACAGAATTAACTACTTTACCAAAAAATTTAAATGTAAAAGGTGATTTAAATTTAACAATGACAAAAATCAAAGTATTGCCTGAAAAATTTTTTGTTGGAGGTAGTTTATATTTAGGTTTTACTGAATTAAAAACATTACCTGAAAACCTTTCTATTAAAGGCAATTTGGATTTGAAATTTTCAAATATCGAGACTTTACCTGAAAATCTATCCGTTGAGGGTAATTTAAATATTGAATCCACTAAAATTCGTGTATTACCTAAAAGTTTATATGTTAAATCAGGCATATATTTGGATGTAAATGAAATACAGAATATTGTTTATTTTCAAATGCCTGAAGATAACCTCCAATTATTTTTTGTTTGTTGGGTTAACGGCGGAATTTCAATTCAAACTAAGGATTTTTGGGGTACAATGGCTCAGTTTGAACAAATGTTAGATAAAAATTATTCTGAAAAGAAAGCTGTAAAATATAAAGAAATTGCAAACAAATGCATGAAAGAATTGATGAATAAGTTAAACAATATATAGTTTTTATTAAATCAGTCTTATTATAGCAATAAATACATAAAAATTATTTCACAGCTATAGTAACCGCGCCGTCGACTTTAACCTTAAACAGCCAGACCCATTTGGGTTACTAACTGGGTTTAACCTCAATTAGTATCATCTTAACTTCATGATATGGATTGAACCATGTGTATTTAAACATTAAACGTAAGGATAGATAGTGATGAGTAACGTTTCAGTTGAAAAAATCATTGCGGCTATAGAGCAGGGTAAGGTTAGAGGTTTTGATGAAATAAAAGAGATAGACGGTGAGCGATTTTTTTTTCAATATGCACTTAAAAAGGAAAATGGTTTATATAATGCCTATATTTTTCATATCATGGAAAAGAAAATGGAAATTATAGAAGATTATGGGGTAGAAGACATTAAGCAATTTACAAATATATCAGATGCGCTAAATTATTTTAAATCATTGGATATAAATGTACAAAAATTCTCTGGTATAAAGGGTGTGTTACCAATTTGAATGATATCGAAATTAATATCTCATCAGCTTTTATTTATGGATGATATTTTTGGAGTTAAAATGTTTACATCAAAATACAGTGTTCCAAATGATATTGATAAACGTATTACAAAGTTAAATTTAAATACAAAAATAAATCATGCCTATATCGAATTTCTAAAACAATATAATGTGATCATTTTAAATGATGAAGCTGAAATAGACTATTGTATTAATTGCGATGGCGAAGCGTTACCCTTAGAGGTTATTTTTGGTTTTTCAAAAAAAGATACAGAAGATTTACTGGCAATCAATGATAGCTATTTAGATCGCATTCCAGAAAATTATTTAGCGATAGCTAGCCTTAATTATGGTGACCTACTTTGTTTAAGCCCGAAGGGTAAAATTTATCACTGGGATCACGAAGTTAATGATCTATATTTTGATATGAAAGGGGGGTATTTAGAACAAAATACAAACTTAAAATTGGTCGCCAACGACATTGATGCCTTATTAGCAATGATAACAAGAACAGAAGTCGAAGACGATTATGATCCAGATGAAGATGATTACAATAACCCTAACATTCCTTTTCCAGATGATACCTTAGATTCTTTTATAGAATATCCTAAACGAATTTCAATAATTCCTGAAAACAGGCTGGCTATTTATTTAAAAAAAATGGAACTTTCTGAAAAAGGGCGTGAAGTACTAACTAAATTACGAGAGCAGGGGGTAATAATCTAATAGATAAATTCAAATCAAACAGAAGTAACTATTATATTATCTAAAGGTGAAAAAGGACTTATGGAAATTGCTGCGCACAGTGGTAAAGGCGTTAGGTTTGGAGGCTATATACGATGTCTAAAGAATTGAGAACCCAATTTGAAAAAGAATTACAAATTTTCTTAAAAGATAAATTAAAATCATATCCTTATATTAAAGTTAATAGGAATAAAATTATTTTAGACAATAAAAAGGGAGCTGAAGCAAATATATTTTTTGAATATATGAATAGTGGCCACCAATATATATTCTATATGCATGTATATTCAGCTGAAATCAAACATTTTATTAATAACATCTCACCTCCTTATCCTTCAAATTTACATAATGAGATTATGGTCTATAGTTCACATTATTTTGGGGAAAAAAAATCTGATACAATCTTATTACCCAAAACAGAAAGCGGGAAAAAAAATATTTTTGATGCAATACTTAAAATATTGGATACTATCTATCTTGAAAGAGCCTATAATTTAATTGAAATAAATAAAAATTTGATTAATGATATTATTTATGACCCAAAATCATACGCTTATCCATTTTTAATAATTCTATATACTATACAAAAAAATAATATCCCCTACAAAGATATTGATTTGGAATATTTATTGAGTGAGGAAATGCTAGGATATATCAATGATAAGGATTTAAAAATTGCATTTAATAAAGAAATAATTGATTATCCTTTATATAATATTCCTATGTTGCTTACTAAAAATAAAAGCAAAAAACTTCAAGATGCTGTCATTGAAACTGCCACAGCTTTATTCGGTTTTTTAAAAAAACAAAAATTATTAATCGATTTGGAGCCCTTTGATGAGCAAGGAAAATTAAAAACCGACACAGTGATTAAAAGGGAAAATGTAACGCCAGAAGGCCTAGCATTATTTAATACAGCTGTAGAGGGATGGCTTAAATATTTAAATAGAAGTCAAGCTGCTAACAAATATGAAAATCTTAGTCGTCTTGAAAATGGCTTGGCTGAAATCAGAGAAAGTAAAAAATAATTAATTTTAAATAGGGTATTTTTATAGTCGGTATTGGATTGAGTCCGAACGGCTCATTTAGCATGCTTATTACCTCAGTTTTCTGCCAGATCGGATTGGGCTTTTGGGTGGTGTTAACTTGTATCAGTATGTGCCTAAAGCAAGTATAAAAAATTTTATAAAAAGATATAATGAAAAACAGTATCAGGAAATCATTTTGAAAGTGCAAGAGCATTATTAGTGAGAAATATTTGAACGTTAACAATCACCCCTCCTAAAATCCCCAATAATCCCCTTAAAGAATTAATAGCTAAAAATAAAAAATGTATCCTGAATAAAACAAGGTAAAACATAATAGTAAAAAAGGATGTTAAATGAAAATTTTAAAAAATGATGAATTAGTAGTTAAGTCACTTTTATCTGAATTACTTGATGAAGGGCTTCAATATTATAAAGTAAACTTAAGTGACTCAAGTCAACCAATAAATGAAGCAGATCCTTTTTCAAGATTAAGAAGTATAGTCGTCGGATTATCAAACAACGACCAAGAAACGATTTTTAATTTTTTACGCATAGTAATGGTAGACACAATGTCAACAATTTTTGGAACAATAGATGGCTCACATTTTCCTCCTAATATTAATGGTGATTTTGTCTTAACCTATAATGGCGAAGAAATACAAGGTACGTTGCAAGATGAGTTAATCGGAAAAGCAGAAGAATTAGGTATATATGAGTAAGATTAAAAGCCTTATTGAGAAATTGCATAATGAAGCTGAAGATGAAGTATATTGGCTAGGTTCTTGTGATGAATCTCAAATTAAAATACTTGAAAATAAATTAAAATTGTCATTACCAGCCGAGTTGAAAGAATTTATTTTATTAGTTGGTGGCGGCGGTATTGTAGAAGAAGAGATATCAGGCATAGTGAATAATGATGCATTAACAGAGTCTGAAGGTAGTATTTATTATGATACCTGTCAATGTCGAAATGAATACTCCTTACCTATGAATCTAGCGGTTATCTATTTTAAGGATGACGAAGTATGTTGGTGTGTTGATTGTAGAAAAGATACTTTTGGACAAATTATTAATTATGATCTTTTTTCAAAAAAAATATTAAATGTTCTTGCTCCATCGTTTGAATCTTTTTTTGAAGAATATGTAAATCTACGGACGTAAATATTGAATGAAAATTTTTATAACTGACTAAAAATGATTCAGGAAATTCGTACCAATAGAAGCACGCCAGTTGATGTTAGTGGTTATGACTGGTGTATTCAAAATAAAGAGTAAATCAAATAGACTAAATGAAAAAAAGTAATGACATCATTTATATGGGTTTTTCATGGACATGAAGCTGATTTTTGCTCAGGTGTGTATAGCGAGTTAGAACAGGCAGAAAACTTTATTAAAAAAAATCTTTTAAGTGGCGTTTTAACAAAAATGCCTCTAAATAAAAGTGTCTATGAATGGACGACAGAAAACGGTTTTTTTGAACCCAAAACGGATTATCAGCATAGCAGTAAATTTATTCAAAAATTTACTAGTGCTTATTTGGAACACTATCATTATCAAGATGGTGAGAGAATTTCATATTAAATTAATGGATAAATTAAATAAAGCTACTTCAAAATCGCAAGCTATAATAGACAGTATGCATAGTAAACATATGAAAGCTAAACCCAATTGTCTATAAATAAGGAATATTAGTGATGAGTCATTTAAATTCGGATAAAGTTACTATCCACCTGTGGATAGGTAATAATTTTTCTTCAGATGAAGAATACAAAAATTATTTTCACCAATTTGAAGGAATACAAAAAGATTACCTAAATCTTAAACCAAGCTGTCCGTTTTGTGCAGATATTGGAAATATTGCATACATGACAGAAAATCTAATCATGTTAGAAAAATTTTCTTCCCCTAAAGATATGGATTTTGTTATCAATAAAGTCGAAGTAAATGAAAATGAAAAGAAAAAAATAATAGAAAAATGCAATGAATTAGGCATTAAATCGGCAAATGCAGTATTTTGGTATGTTAATAACGATCCAATATTGGAATTAGAGGTAAAAGAACCTTATAAAGAAAATTACAATGGATTAAAATATATAGGTGAATTTGAAGCTGACTCTAAATATCCCATCATTGAACAAGATGATCTTACAAAAAATTGGCATCTATGGATAGGTACGAATACTATGCCAACTAGAGAATATAATAAATATTTTAAATTGGACTATAAGCATGATATTGATAGTCCTAAATATGTAATCTGTGGTTTTTGTAAAGACACGGGTAATGATTGGTATGATGAAGACTTTATCGGTTATCCTAAACCGTTAAAAAAAAGCGTCAAAATTGATAAACTGATTGATGAATTTGTTACATCAGATTTAGATTGCATACAACAAATTGAAACAAAATGCCATCAATTAGGTATAGAACAAGCTAATGCTGTAGTTTGGTATATAGCAGATGATGAATTAAGTGAATTCAATATCCAAAAACCTCTTAAAGAAAATTATAATGGACTAAAGTATATTGGGATTTTTAGATTTTAATTGGTTAATACTAAAACTATGTCATCAGCGGCAGAATCGAAAACTGCCGCAACTGACCTACTGGATAAAAGCGCAACGAAGACAGCAGTACCCGAAAACCAAAACGTGGTAGGCTTTAACCAACAACTTGATTTACACTGCCTCCAATACACCTACGACAGCAAACAAACTGCCAGTGGTACCCGTAGTATAGCTATGAAAAGTTAATATAGGAAAATTTGGCTCAACTAAACAAAAGCCTATAGGAATGACAACTGTAGATGGAAAAAATGGATCTCATATAATGTGTTTAGTGAAAAAGATAAAGGTGAACACTTTTTATTTGATGCCACTGAATCCGCAGTAAACAAACTTCAAAATCTATTTGTGCATCCATCTCAATCACGGAAAAATTTATGACACTTGATGATGAAATCAAAATACATCTCACTCAATTATTCGATCAACCAAAACTAATAGATAATTGGGGAGAGATTGCAGATAAATTATCAGATTCTTTTGATTGGAAAGGAACAAAGATTGATTGGACAAAAACTATTAACTATAAAAGCAGTCGACTATTTGGAAACTATTCTAACTGGTTATTCCTGATAAAAAATTTTTTATATAACAATGATATATTTGTTGAAATAAAAAAAAGTAGCGTAATTTATTATATCAATGATTCGTCTTTGAATTTTGCAGTGCAGTTAACAAATCAGCAATTTGAGCGTTTTCTTGCATTTGCTATTAAAAATATCCCTCAACATCATTATTTTTTTGATTCATCCAATAAATGGTGTCTTGTTATAAGTTCGGAAGGGTATATTGATTTTGGACTAGCCCAGAAAAATTGATAATTATAAAAAATAGACTATATTTTAATACTCACCTTGATGGTATAAGGCCGGCGAGATATGCTGAAGTTATGGATTTAAATAAACACGCTAAGATAACATAGATTAAAGCAATCAACGTTAGAAAACTATACTAGAGCAGTATAGGAGATAATTTTTTATGAATCGTGTAAAGATTGTATGGCTTCCAGAGTCTAAAGGAGGCAGAAAAACAATTCCACCTGCGGGAAAATACTATGCCGTATCTCGTTTTAAAGAGGATAAAGAATGGCCGAATAATGCATGGAGCGTAGTATTTGAGATAGGTGAGTGCGAAATTAAAAATAATGAGATATGCTCTTTAGGAGCGGTAAGATTTTTAATGGACACAGCACCAGAAAGCCGCTTGGAATCACAAAATAAATTCGAAATTTATGAGGGTCCCCAAAAAGTTGCATATGTGTATTTAATACACAATTAGTTTCAATTTATATAAATATAAGCTATAAAATTAAACTCTTTATTAGTCTAGAATTGTAAAAGAGATTTGTTAATTTTAATTTAACTTTAAATTTTGTTTCTATGACCTCACCGGCAGAATCGAAAATTGCCGCAATCACGCCGACAGGGAAACCCTGCAATACAATGCCGTAACCAACCGACTGGATAAAAGACACAAAGAGGACTGTAGTATCCAAAATCAAAACTTGTTACGCTTTAACCAACAGCTTGATTTACACTGCCTCCAATACACCTATGGAGCAAACAGCTCTCCCCACAGCAAACAGACTGCCAGCGGTACCCAGTACTATCGCTATGAGCCGAACACGCCTAACAAAAATACAACAGAACTTAAGCTCTCAAGCACAATATTTAGACAAATAAATTAGCTTACATTACAATACCTTAAGGTACTGCGACCCAGATATAGGTAGATTTACACAGCCGGTCTCGATTGGGTTGTTGGGTGGGTTTAATTTGTATCAATATGCGCCTAATGGGGGGATGTGGATTGATACAGTCGGTTTAAAATGTATCCTAAAAAATTTATTGAATTATTTAACTCCCTCCCTTTGGAATATGCTGGAAAAAAATAAAATGTATGAATTGAATAAAATTCAAAATGCTATTAAAGAATGTATTAAATTGCAAGATAGTATGCTTGATAACATTTTTTTATTAGTAAATTCCCCTAAATCTGTAGAATTAATTAGAAAAGATTTAACAGGAGTAGTAAACCCTTTATTATTACATGTAATTAAGCAACTACCAGAAGAAATGAAGGTTAACTTATTGCCAAATATCATAGAAGTAATGAAAAATTTAGATGGAAATACCAAATTATGTCAAGATATTATCCTATCTATAGATAAAAATTGGTTAAAAAAAAATATTTGGTTATACACTAAAGATGCAATTGATGATCAAGATTATCAAAATATTGGAATATTTATCTATTTGTTTAAATCTATCAGTGAAGAATTATCTAATAAACTTGCTCTTTTGGCATTAAAGAGTAATGTTGAAGATGTTCGTGAAATAGGCGAAATGTATTTTGATAAAATGGCTGTGTATTGTGAAGATGATGGTATAGCTGTAGATATAATTTTAAGTTGTTTTGGATCACAAAAAATTTCAGTTGTTTATTTAGAGTCTGAAGAATGTGATGAAAAAATGAAAACAGATATAAATTTTATTATATCTCACCAAATTGAGCTTCTTCATTTAATTGAGCAGGCAACAGCTTCATACATTGATAAAGTTTACAAAAAAAAATTAGATAAACTGACATTAATAAAAATTTATTTATTTCCCGATGTTGAATATCAATATGGTTTTTTATTTGATTGGTTAGGTGATATAGAGCATGGAATAGGGGTTAAAATTAAAAATTTAAAAGTAGAAGATATAGGTGGAGCTGAAATAGCATTTCTCTAAAAATATAATATTTATTTGTATAATCAAACTAAGCTGATACTAGAACGACTACCCCGACCGACTGGTCAGTAAAAAAACAAAGCTTTAGCCTGATTAGAAAAAGGTTCTAAAACTCAGAAAGTTAATATAAAAAATTTGGCTCAACTAAAAAAAAGTTTGTAGGAATGACTACTACAGATAGAAAAATGCGATTTAGCATTAAGTACGATAATCAATGGAAAAGGGTTGGTTAATGGGAAAAAAACCGATGAAATCAACAAAAAGCTGTTAGTTTATTAACAATATATTATTGAATAGAAAATGTTGAATAAAAATAAATTTTTTAAATGCGAAAAACAATTAACTAATGATAATTTAACTGAATGTGAAAATAAATTAGGTATTAAAATTCCTTCATCCTTAAAACAGCTTTATTTAACTTGCAATGGAGGAAATATTTACCAAAATGTTTGTATAATTGATCGTTTTCCATATAATTTCAAAATTTCTTGCAATTAAATATAATTAAGCATTCAAAAATGACCCTGATTTCTTACTAGAAGGAATTGTATTAGAACATTGGAATGAAAATAAATTACCGAAAACTTTGCTACCTTTTGCACTGGATTATGGTGATGGATTTTATGTATAAATATTGATACTAGTGCTATATATCAATACATTAGATTTGCTTGGGATACTACGCTTAGTAAAGAACAAAATTTTGAAAAAAATAGTATTTATTTGATTCATTGGGAAAATTCTTGGATTGTTTAACTGAAGATGAAGAAAACAAAGATTGCGTTATAGAATATGAAGATATTAAACCTCGTAAAAGCAACAAATTTTACGATTCTCAAAAATCAGTTAACATAAATGATATAAGTGAAATTGAAAATAGTTTAAAAATAAAAATTCCAGAACAATTAAAAGAATTTTTATTAAAACATAATGGTGGTATGCCTGAAAATAATACATGGTTCGATCCTAAACATGAATATGTCACAATCCATGAGTTGACTCCAATTAAACATTATAAAAAATTTAATAATAATAAAAACTATTTGATGGACACAATAGCTAGAAATTTATGGGATAGAAATTTATTGGCCAAAAATTTACTACCTTTTGCTAGGGATGCTGGTGGTAATTATTTTTGTATTAATATCAACAATGGAAAAATTTACTATTGCACTTTCGATACATGGTCTGACAATCTATCGGTATCTGATAATCAGAGTAAAAGTACACTTTTCCTATGTAATAGCTTTAATGAATTTATGTCTAAATTAGTTTGTGAAGATGACTTATGAATTTTTTAATATAATTGTATTACTTTTTGTTTCATCTAATAGTTAACTTATATCGATAACAAAGCTTATACACAATACGAAGTTTTACATAGTCAGCTACAATAATTCAGCCATACTCGCAATAGCCAACCGCAAAGCAAACAGACTACCAGCGGTACCCAGCATTATCGCTATTATGCCGGAAACCACCTAACCAAAATACAATAGAACCTAAGATCTCAAGGGCAATATTTAGACAAATAAATTAGCCTACATTACAATATTTTAAGGTACAGCGACCTGATATAGGCAGATTTACACAACCGGACTCGATTGGGCTCTTGGCTGGGTTTAATTTGTATCAGTATGCGCCTAATGGGTTGATATGGATTGATCCATTAGGCTTTTGTTGTGGCCTAATGGTAAAGAAAATTAAGGATTTATTGGCACCACCATCAGGACTCTGGATATATGCAGCTGATTTCACCGTTTACATAATGCAATATGATATTCAGGTGGCATTTTAATAAGTAAAAGGTAATTTATGGTTATGATCATTTGTTCTAAAAAACCGGCAGTATTACAAGATATCTCTGATTTTGAGAAAAAAATACAAAGTATTTTACCAAACGATTATAAAGATTTTTTGATAAAGTTTAATGGAGGAAGACCTTTCCCGGCTTCTTTTAAATTTTTTTCAGATAGAACTGACGCATCTTCTGTTGACCAATTTCTTAGCTTAGGGAAAGAAAAAAATAGCAACCTTGAAAAGTATTATTTTAATTATAAAAATAGGATTCCATCAGGTTTTATTCCCATTGCCCATGATGCAGGAGGTAACCTTGTTATTATGAAACTAAAAAATGAAGAAAACCAGATCTATTTTTGGGATCATGAGCTTGAAGCTGATGAGGGAGAAAATCCTAATATGGAAAATGTCTATTTAGTTTGTAAATCATTTTCTGATTTTATAAACAACCTTTTTGATGAAGAAATTTAGATAATCCTAAAGGAAATGGTGGACGTTATCTCTGGCGAGTCAGCAAAGAAGACCGACGTGGAAGATTAAATGTATTAACAGGTAAAAAATTATATTAAATTTTATTATGGAGTACTTATACTATGCTGATTAAAGGTAACCTTTATCCAGTAAACGATATTATTTCTTATATAAAAAACCCAACAGAAAGAAATGATAATTTTTGTCTTTATGGCGAATTTGATGAAGATTTAAAGAGTAACAAAAGTTATTATATTGGTGACTATCCAAATGTGGATGATGATGGAAAAGAAATCTATCCATCTTTTGTTTTAAAAAAGAAACTATACTTTCTTTATTCAGGGGAGCAATTTGCTGATGTAATCGATTCAGTGATGGAACAGAAACCTTCAGCTACAACAAAAGACTTTATAAAAGCCTTAAATTATTATTCTGAATATGATGATTTTTTAGATTTCTAAATATACCCGTTCATATTATCAATACTCATTGGATATGAAAACTTAAATGAATGAAATTCATAACAAGGATCAAAAGGAAAATTGAATACAAAAGCAATTTAAAGAAGCTTTAAATAAACGTATAAAAACAAAAAGAATTGAACCACGTAGTGGAAAACTATTTTAAATAAAAATTCAAGTAAGTATTTTAAAGGATGTTGTTATGATTTATCAACTTATGATAGGTAATTATGCTAATCGTTATTGGTTCGAATATGACTCAACTGTCGTTAATCTTTACGAACTTTTACAACGTAAAGAGATTCAAATAAATAAACCCTTAGTTTTTAAATTAAAACACAAAGTCAGTGAAAAACGTTTACTCTCTTATGATTTTTATTTTAGTGATGGTCCTGAATTTATCTCGCCTAGACTTGCCAATTTACTTTCAAACAATCAGGATTTTTTACATGATCTCCAGCTAATAGATGCAACTATAACTGTTAATGGTCGCAGCTATTCTGGTTATAAAGTATTAAATATTCTTCGTTTAATATCCTGTATTGATATGAATAAATCTGAATATGAACCAATATTAGATGATTATCCTGATGGACCAATGAGATTTTTTAAAATCGTCTTTAAAGAAGATATAAATGAGCAATTTTGTATGGCAAGGTGTGAAGAATCTATAGGGCGAATTGTGATGTCAGAGTCGTTACGCCAGTTTTTTATAAAAAATAAAGTAAAAGGAATAGATTTATCCACATCATGTAATCAATCTATCTATGGATAATAGTGAAGCTTAAATAAAAATTCAAGTAATTATTTTAAAGGATGTTGTTATGATTTATCAACTTATGATAGGTAATTATCCTGATCGTTATTGGTTCCAATATGACTCAACTGTCGTTGCCAGTTACGAATTTATAGAATTCAAGGAGATTCAAATCAATAAACCCTTAGTTTTTAAATTAAAAGACAAAGTCAGTGAAAAGCGTTTATTCTCTTATGATTTTTATTTTAGTGATGGTCCTAAATTTATCTCGCCTAGACTTGCCAATTTACTTTCAAACAATCAGGATTTTTTGCATGACGTCCAGCTAATAGATGCGACAATAATAGTTAATGGTCACAGCTATTCTGGTTATAAAGTATTAAATATTCTTCGTTTAATATCCTGTATTGATATGAATAAATCTGAATATGAACCAATATTAGATGATTATCCTGATGGACCAATGAGATTTTTTAAAATCGTCTTTAAAGAAGATATAAATGAGCAATTTTGTATGGCAAGGTGTGAAGAATCTGAAGGGCGAATTGTGATGTCAGAGTCGTTACGCCAGTTTTTTATAAACAATAAAGTAAAAGGAATAGATTTATCCACATCATGTAATCAATCTATCTATGGATAATAGTGAAGCTTAAATAAAAATTCAATTAAGTATTTTAAAGGATGTTGTTATGATTTATGAATTAATGGTATGCAATTATGCTAATCGTTATTGGTTCGAATATGACTCAACTGTCGTTGCCAATTACAAATTTATAGAATGCAAGGAGATTCAAATCAATAAACCCTTAGTTTTTAAATTAAAAGACAAAGTCAGTGAAAAACGTTTACTCTCTTATGATTTTTATTTTAGTGATGGTCCTGTTTTTATCTCGCCTAGACTTGCCAATTTACTTTCAAACAATGAAGATTTTTTACATGATGTCCAGCTAATAGATGCAACTATAACTGTTAATGGTCGCAGCTATTCTGGTTATAAAGTGTTAAATATTCTTCGTTTAATATCCTGTATTGATATGAATAAATCTGAATATATACCATTATTAGAGAGTTATCCTGATGGACCAATGAAATTTTATAAAATGGTCTTTAAAGAAAATATAAATGAGCAATTTTGTATGGCAAGGTGTGAAGAATCTGAAGGGATAATTGTGATTTCAGAGTCGTTACGACAGTTTTTTATAAACAATAAAGTAAAAGGAATAGATTTATCCACATCATGTAATCAACTTTTCTATGGATAATAGTGAAGCTTAAGTAAACCTTTTAAAGGATGTTGATATGATTTATGAATTTATGCTAAGTAATTATCCAAATAGTTATTGGTTCCAATATGATTCAGCTATAGTTGATCTTTATGAATTTTTACAATGCAAAAAGATTCAATCAAATAAACCATTAGTTTTTAAATTAGAAAAAAAAGTGAGTGAAAAGCGTTTATTCTCTTATGATATTTATTTCAGTGATGGTCCTGAATTTATCTCGCCTAGACTTGCCAATTTACTTTCAAACAATCAAGATTTTTTACATGATGTCCAGCTAATAGATGCAACTATAATTGTTAATGGTCGTAGCTATTCTGGTTATAAGGCATTAAATTTTCTTCGTTTAATATCCTGTATTGATATGAATAAATCTGAATATATACCATTATTAGAAAGTTTGCCTGATGGACCAAAAGAATTTTATAAAATGGTCTTTAAAGAAAATATAAATGAGCAATTTTGTATGGCAAGGTGTGAAGAATCTGAAGGGATAATTGTGATTTCAGAGTCGTTACGACAGTTTTTTATAAACAATAAAGTAAAAGGAATAGATTAATCCACATCATGTAATCAATCTATCTATGGATAATAGTGAAGCCATCTTTTTGCTCTGATAAAGGCAGATTCATGTAGTCTGACCAGATAAGGGTGGCATAAATACGTATCAGTAATAAGACGGGAATTGATACTGTCTTGCAAAATGCACGAGATCTGAAAAGTGGACAAATGACTCCTGTTCAATGTGAATATCGAAAGATAATGACGGAAAAATATGGAAATTGGAGCATCGCAGGCGATTAGCTGGTTTAGATTCTATTCCTGTTAGATGGGTGACAAAAGCACAAAGGTTATAAGGTAATGTTTGATAAGATTAGTAATATTAAAGATAAAGCTGATTTTTTATCATTTATGAATGCTCTAAGAGATGATTTAAAAAATGAACCAGAAAGTTGGACAAACGGGGATTTGCAATCATATTTAGAAGCTTTATCTGCATGGGTTGACAACATAGAGCAATTTTATATTAATACTAAACAGCCAATTCCAAAACATATTAGTTGGAAAGTTCTTGCTGATATATTAATGGCTGCAAAAATGTATGAATAATTTTATATAAATATTAGGTAGATTTATGCAACTCAATCCGCTACGTTAGCTGATGCGCATTTTACTGGAACTATTCACAACGGTTTACATTATCAATACTCATAGGATATGCAAACTTAAATGAATGAAATTCATAACAAGGGTCAAAAGGAAAATTGGACATAAAAACAATATAAGAAAACAATAAAGAAACAAATAAAAACAAAAGAATTGAACCACGTAGTGGAAAAACTATTTTAAATAAAAATTCAATTAAGTATTTTAAAGGATGTTGTTATGATTTATGAACTTATGATAGGTAATTATCCTGATCGTTATTGGTTCCAATATGTCTCAACAGGAGATGATTATTACGAACTTTTACAATGCAAAAAGATTCAATCGAATAACCCAATAGTTTTTAAATTAGAAAAAAAAGTAAGTGAAAAACGTTTATTCTCTTATGATATTTATTTCAGTAGTGGTCCTGTTTTTATCTCGCCTAGACTTGCCAATTTACTTTCAAGCAATCAAGATTTTTTACATGATGTCCAGCTAATAGATGCAACTATAACTGTTAATGGTTGCAGCTATTCTGGTTATAAAGTATTAAATTTTCTTCGTTTAATATCCTGTATTGATATGAATAAATCTGAATATGTGCCAATATTAGATGATTATCCTGATGGACCCAAAAATTTTTATAAAATGGTCTTAAAAGAAAATATAAATGAGCAATTTTGTATGGCAAGATGTGAAGAATCTATAGGGCGAATTATGATGTCAGAGTCGTTACGACAGTTTTTTATAAAAAATAAAGTAAAAGGAATAAATTTATCCAAACAGTATATTGATAATGACTTCATATTTTCGTACTGATATAGACATATTCACGTAGCCTGACCCGATAGTTAACTGTTAGTGAAATAAAATAATGAACGAAATTGATTATACTTTACTTGATTTACCAATGTTACTTACTAGAAATAAAAACAAATGGTGGCAAGATCCTATTATACAAAGCTCAATAGCTTTATTAGGCTTTTTAAAAAAACATGAATTATTAATCGATGTTGAACCGTTTGATGAGCAGGGAAATTTGAAAACCGATACGGTTGTTAAAATGTCAAACGTAACTCCAGAAGGTTTGGAATTATTTAAAGCTGCTGTAAATGGATGGTATGATTATTTAGCTAGAAGTACCGTTCCTACCAAATATCAAAATGTTAGTCGGCTAGAAAAAGCTTTAGCTAAAATTCGAGAAAGTAAAAATAATGAAGTAAGATAAATATCTCACAATAGATAATAATTAAAATATGAGGTATTTATGGCTTTGGATTTTATAGCATCAAGTAATCAAAAAGAAATAGATGAAAATTCACCGATATTTTCACTTGAAAAATCTGATTACGATGAATTATTCAATAAAGCAAAACCATTAAATCAGTATTCAATAATAAAAAAACTTGATGATTATTATGCTGATACAATTATTCTATATGGGGAAATTCAGCCGTTAATAAAAGAACTTGAAAATCTTATTAAAATAAAAAAATTCCAACCGCAATCAATTATTGATTTTATTAATTTTTTAAAAGAATCTTTTAATGATGGATTAAATATATATATCAATAGTGACTAAAGGGATTGAGTGGTAGACTTTATTTTATCTGTGCTGTGATCTTAATATTGACCGATTTAACGAGTAACACTATACGGCATCGGTTGAACGGCAAAAATTACATGTATCACACCGTGTCGATGTTTTGTATGATACCTGATGGATTAAAGCGCTAAAAAATGGCTGTCAAATATGAGTATGGTAGATTTAGATATCGTAGATGTTATAAAAAAGGTGGTTTTTAGCGTGTTTTTCAACTCCAGAAAAGAGACATTTTATTAATGATTGTCAATTAAGTGTGATGAAATCAGCTTTTTTGTTTACGGCAACTTTAAATCTTTTTAATATAAAAATATGCGTTCCCAAAAAACAGCGAAATGGGTATGAAACAATCGATAATAAATTGTCCAAAAACATCAATTATATAAACTATATCAATTTAAGTGATTATCACGGGATAAT
Source organism: Gilliamella sp. B3783 (assembly GCF_026536125.1). Taxonomy (NCBI): domain Bacteria; kingdom Pseudomonadati; phylum Pseudomonadota; class Gammaproteobacteria; order Orbales; family Orbaceae; genus Gilliamella; species Gilliamella sp. B3783. The sequence goes on along the minus strand of NZ_JAFNOU010000001.1, from coordinate 159,551 downwards.
GAAAACAACATTTAATGATCTATTACAATCTAATACGATCTTACTGTTACCAGAATATACAATAAAACAAGAAACGGATATTGAACAAATTGAAATAGAATTTAATAGCGGCACTACTATCATTTATCAAAATAGCAATTTGCCTCCTGCAATTATATCGAATAAATTAAAAAATCTCATTTTAGAATAAACGACAAGCTTACTGGGTAGCCCACAATACCATGCCACATCAACCTACAGGATAGCGAGTTTAGACCGATCGAGTATTGAGGATGTAGTGAGTTATGCCAAACAGCAATTAGATAGCGTGACACAAGAGTGAATAAAACTTAAGCCATTATTTACCTTACTTAGCATATAAAACGCCACCAGCTTTTTCACTGAATCTCCCATTAAAAAAATTGAATTGTGCTGAATATATATTGTTGTTTAAATGGAAAATAGCACTTAAAATCAAAACAGTGATAAATCGAAATGACGATGTAATGAAAATTGATTTTTTATTCTTGTGGGCTGAAGTTGGCGTTTGTTACGAGATTACTAATACGGTTTTAAATCCGTGGAGATCAAATCTCAATAAATTAAACAAAACGCTTCCACATTATGACAAATTGTTTAAAACAACAGATTATGAATTAGTATTTACCATATCTGCTACACAAGAACACAAAAATTTAGTCTACGGTCCTACAACATCGTCAAAAAACAAAGTGGTTTATTTCACAATTTTTATACCTTATAAAACGTTTAATTGCTATACGCAACAAATGTTCTATGTTCTTGATACCATCGCAGAGGGAATTATTTTTGTATTTAATAAATATAAAGTGGATCCTTCAGGAATAAAAGATGTGTTTGAAACATTAAAAACATTGATTGCCAAAGATCCGGAAAGATATCAAAAATGGCTAAAAGATCTCGAGGATTGATAACTTAAAAACTAATAGTGCCTAAGGCGTTATTGCCTTAGATAGATTGCAAAAGTAGCTAACCATTTGATAAAAGTTCTTATCGAAAAACACAAAACTAATGCACAAAACAATACGAATATTGAAAGTGCTGTTTGGAAAAATATAAATAATGGTAAATTTAAGGAATATCCATGAAGCGTGAACCACTTTATCACCTGTATTATTCAGGAATAGACACTGTCGATATCGTTCCCGAATGGGAGCATAAAAACAGAGAGCAATTTTGTCATTATTGCCATAGACTAAAACTACCTCACGGTGGTATGGATGTGATTACGGATGGCAAAATTAGAAAAAACCTAGATATGCCCATGGTAGGCGATCTTATGATACCTAGTATTATGTCGCTGCGCTTATTGAATTTGCTAGGTAAAGATGCTGAAAAACATTTAAATATAGGTTTTATTTATAATAAAGTGGAAAGTGAAAAGCATAAACAGCCATTTATAACTTTTATTAGTAAATATGATTACGTTGTACTGAGAGGTGAAACGCCAAATATTTTTGATGGACAGCCTGTTCCTGAGAATGATCGTCTAGTTGTCTGTCCTGAATGCCATTTCCACTCAAGAAGAGAAAGAGCGCCAAGGTTTTTACTTGAGAGCGAATATCCAAAATATCCAATATGCTGTACGGAATTTGGTTTACTTTTATATGAAAGTATTTATGAAAGGCTGAAAAATATTAAATTAGTTGGGGTACTTGTAGAGAAAGTCAAAGTTAAATAGCAAGATACGTATTCTTGAAATCATAATAGCAGGCTTGTTGGTGCTGTTTGGGAAAATATAATTAATAACAGATATAAGGTATACAGAAATGAAGCGTGAGCCACTTTATCACCTGTATTGTTCAGGAATGGTTACTGTCGATCTCATTCCCGAATGGGAACATAAAAACAGAGAGCAATTTTGTCATTATTGCCATACACTAAAACTACCTCACGGTGGTATGGATGTGATTACGGATGGGAAAATCAGGAAAAACCTAGATATGGCTAATACAGGCTATTTTCTGATACCTAGTAGTATGTCGCTGCGCTTATTGAATTTGCTGGGTGAAGAGGCTGAAAAACATTTAAATATAGGTTCTATTTATAATAAAGTGGAAAGTGAAAAGCATAAACAGCCATTTATAACTTTTATTAGTAAATATGATTACGTTGTACTGAGAGGTGAAAAACCATATCTTTTTGATGGACAACCTATTCCTGAAAATGAGCGTCTAGTTGTCTGCCCTGAATGCCATTTTCACTCAAGAAGAGAAAGAGCGCCGTGGTTTTTACTTGAGAGCGAATATCCACCATATCCAATATGCTGTACGGACTTGGGTTTACTTTTATATGAAAGTATTTATGAAAGGCTGAAAAATATCAAATTAGTTGGGGTATGTGTAGAGAAAGTCAAGATTAAATAGCAAGATACGTATTCTTGAAATCATAATAGCAGGCTTGTTGGTGCTGTTTGGGAAAATATAATTAATAACAGATATAAGGTATACAGAAATGAAGCGTGAGCCACTTTATCACCTGTATTATTCAGGAATAGACACTTTCGATCTTGATTCCAGATGGAAGCTTAAAAACAGAGAGCAATTTTGTCATTATTGCCATAGACTAAAACTACCTCACGGTAGTATGGATGTGATTACGAATGGGAAAATAAGGAAAAACCTAGATATGCCAATGGTAGGTCGTCTTCTGATACCTAGTATCATGTCGCTGCGCTTATTGAATTTGCTGGGTGAAGAGGCTGAAAAACATTTAAATATAGGTTCTATTTATAATAAAGTGGAAAGTGAGAAGTATAAACAGCCATTTATAACTTTTATTAGTAAATATGATTACGTTGTACTTAGAGGTGAAAAGCCATATATTTTTGATGGACAACCTATTCCTGAAAATGAGCGTCTTTTTGTCTGCCCTGAATGCCATTTTCACTCAAGACGAGAAAGAGCGCCGAGGTTTTTACTTGAGAGCGAATATCCACCTTACCCAATATGCTGTACTGAAATGGGTTTGCTAATATATGAAAGTATTTATGAAAGGATAAAAAATATCAAATTAGTTGGGGTACTTATAGAGAAAGTCAAAGTTAAATAGCAAGATACTTATTCTTTTGAAAACATAATAGCATGCCGAAAAGATTTTCCCAATCTTTTCGGCTATCCTGCCCGACATTCTTACCGACCGCCGTTACCAGTACGACAATCTGGACAGACTGGTGAGTAAAAAAACACCCGTCAGGGACAGACCGATTACCATTATGACGTCACCGGCCGAATCGAAAGCTGCCGCAACTAACCTGCTGGATAAAAGACGCAACGAAGACAGCAACAGCGACAACCAAAACCTGGTTCGCTTTAACCAACTACTCCACTTCCGTGGCCTGCAATACACCTACGACGCAAACAGATATCCCCACAACAAACACAGACAAGCATTATCATTATGAACAGAACACCACCTAACAGAAATACAGCAGAATCCTAAGCTATCAAGAGCAATATTTAGACAAACAAACCGGCTTACATTACAATACTTTTAAGAAGAATTGGTTTACGTCGTGGAAAAACTATTTTAAATAAAAATTCAATTAGGCCGTCTAATGGATGTTGATATGATTTATGAACTTATGATAGGTAATTATCCTGATAGTTATTGGTTTCAATATATCTCAACTGGAGATGATTATTACGAACTTTTACAATGCAAAAAAATTCAATCAAATAAACCAATAGTTTTTAAATTAGAAAAAAAAGTAAGTGAAAAACGTTTACTCTCTTATGATATTTATTTTAGTGATGGTCCTGTTTTTATCTCGCCTAGACTTGCCAATTTACTTTCAAACAATCAAGATTTTTTACATGATGTCCAGCTAATAGAGGCAACTATAATTGTTAATGGTCGCAGCTATTCTGGTTATAAGGTTTTAAATATTCTGCGTTTAATATCATGTATTGATATGAATAAATCTGAATATATACCATTATTAGAGAGTTTGCCTGATGGACCTAAAAAATTTTATGAAATTATCTTTAAAGAAAATATAAATGAGCAATTTTGTATGGCAAGGTGTGAAGAATCTATAGGGCTAATTGTGATTTCAGAGTCGTTACGACAGTTTTTTATAAAAAATAAAGTAAAAGGAATAGATTTATACACATAATCTAATTTAGTAAACCTTGCTATTAACAATAGTCAGGCAAGACATCTGATAAACGAAACGCCATCTGTGGGACGGACTAAGCATGATTCAGGAAACCCGTACCGACAGAAGCAAAAGCGTCTATATCTACACTGATGAAAGCGGCTATGAACCCTTAGCCAGAGTAGAGACCACCACCGGTACGGAACAAAAGGTGCTGTACTACCACACCGATGTCAATGGCGCCCCGGAAGAACTCACTGATGAAGAAGGTCATATTGTATGGTCATGCAGCTACCAGCTGTGGGGCAAACCGATACAGGAAATCGAACATACCGATATACAACAGAACCTAAGGTATCAGGGACAGTATTTAGACAGAGAAACGGGCTTACATTACAATACTTTCAGGTACTATGACCCTGATATAGGCAGATTCACGCAGCCGGATCCGATTGGGTTACTGGGTGGGTTTAATCTGTATCAGTATGCGCCTAACTCACTGATGTGGATTGATCCGTGGGGCTGGAGTTGTCGTACAGATGCTAAAAAATTACGTACTAATATGAAAAAAGCGCATGTACCTGTGCCAAACTATAATTATTCAGCACACCATATTGTTATGTCTAATTCACAAGATGTAAGAATGAAAAAACTTAGAGATAAGATGAAAGTGCTAAAAGTGGGTAAAAATTCATTTGAAAATGGGGCATATTTACCGACTTCTTCTAAAGATAAAGCAAAGGCACAAACTAAAGCAATTGCTCATTCTAAAGTTCATACTGAAATATATATGGAGAATGTTTATAATAGACTTATAAATATAAATGTCACTAATGAATTCACTAATGAATTGAAAAAGATAGGTAAGGAGCTATTAAATGGAACATTTAAATATTAAACTAGGGAAATTGAATTTAGTTAACATAATAAATATCCTTAAGAAAAAATATGAAAATATTATGTTGTCCCCCAAAAAAATAAATGATGAATATTATCAAAATGCTTTGTCAGAATTTGCATATAAAAAAATATCTAAAGGTCCAAGTGTTAATATTAAACCATTTGATTTTCAGCTAGATGGTTTCAAAAAGGGTAGAGAATTAAAGGCATTACCAAAAAATATCGATTATACACATGTATATTACTTTGATAATAATAATAATTTGCTTTTAACTGAAATTTATGGTCAAGCAGAAAATATTGTTGATAGAGAGTACTATTTTTATGATGAAAATCATATTGAATCAATCTATTTTGCAAGTGGTACAAATAATGTACGTAATATTTCATTTTTGATAAATGAAAAAAAGCAAGCAAAATATTGGATAAATTATTCTGAATATGGATATGGAGTTTCGGAATATATTTATAATGATGATAAGCTTACAGAGATAAATGTTAAAATAAGACAACATGAAACAAATGAGTGTACATGCTTTACCAATTTTTTTGAATACAACAAAGGGGAATTAGTTAAAATAACGAGTAAATATTCTAATGGTTATGAAGAACAACTCTACCCATAAAAAACGTATTAATTAGATTTTTATTACTTATTTTAAATTGCAATAATACTCTATATTATATAAAAAATTTATCCACACCTTTATAGTTAGGAACAGCTAGTGCATCTATAAACATACATTACTTAAAATTTATTATTATTTTCAGTTATGTATAAAAAATTAACATGGTATTAGTTAAAGGATATATGTTTTGAATGCTTTTTTTGATTTTCTCAATGAGAAAAAAATTAAATTTAATATAAGAAACCAATATATTTATATTCATAATGATTTAGATTTAAGATATACTAAAATTAAAACATTGCCTAATAATTTGATTGTTAACGGTAATTTAAATTTAGAATACCTAAATATTAACATATTACCAGAAAATTTATTTGTTAAGAAAAATTTAAATTTAGCATATACAAAAATTAAGTCATTACCTAATAAAATACGTGTTGATGGTAATTTGTATTTAAGAAATACAAAAATTAAAATGTTACCCCAAAATTTGGATGTTCGTGGTAGTTTAGATTTAAGATATACAAAAATTAATGTATTACCTAAAAATCTATGTGTGAATGGTAATTTATTACTTGCTCATACGAAAATAGAAACATTGCCTGATAATTTATCTATAAAGGGTGATTTATATTTAGAATATTCTAACGTTAAGATTTTACCTAATAATTTATCTGTTGGTGGTTTTTTAAGTTTAAATCATACAGAAATATATATGTTACCTGATGATTTAAATGTTAAAGGAAGTTTAGATTTAGCATTTACAAAAATAAAAACATTACCAGATAATTTTATTATTAATGGTTTTTTAATTTTGAATTCATCTAATATAAAAGTTTTGCCAGAAAATCTATCAATTAAGGGATTTCTAAGTCTAGATAATACAGATATTGAACAGTTGCCTAAAAGTTTATTAATTGGTGGTGATCTATTCATAAAAAACACGAAAATTAAAAATTTACCTGACAATTTTTTTATTGGTGGAAGTTTAGAATTAATAAACACAGAAATAGAAACATTGCCTGATAATTTAACAATTGGCGGTAATTTAAATGTAAAATCAAAAAAAATAAAAATATTACCAAAAAAAATGGTAATTAAAGGTAATTTAGATTTAAGTCACACTCAAATTAAAATTTTACCTCATGATTTAATTATTCTTGGCAATTTAGATTTGAAATATAGTAATATTGAATTATTACCTGAAAATTTTTCCCTTCAAGGAAATTTAAATCTAAGAAATACTAAAATTAAATTTTTACCCAAAAATTTGTTTATTGGTGGCAATTTAGATCTGAGCTATAGTGATTTAAGAACATTGCCGGAAAATTTATTTGTTAGTGGCTCTTTAAACTGTGAGTTTTCAAAAATTGAGTTTTTATCAAAAAATATTATTGTTAATGGTGATATAATTCTAAGACATACTCCAATCGAAATTTTACCTGAAGATTTTTCTATCAACGGCAGTTTAGATTTGGGATTTTCTAATATAAAAAAATTACCAGAAAATTTAAAAATTGCTGGTTATTTGAATTTAACTAACACTTCAATCGATATATTGCCTGACAATTTGTCAGTTGATGGAAATTTAAATTTAGTAAATACAAATGTTAAAAGATTGCCTAAAAATTTATCAGTCGGTGGAAAGTTATTTGTAAACAAAAATAACTCTTTGGAATAATATAAATACTACTATAATACGATGCGATTGCTAACCTACGAGGCCAAAGACGAAACCAAGACAGCCGCATTGAAAACCAAAACTTCGTACGCTTTAACTATATATTTCAAAGCAGTAGGAATACTTAACTGAGGCGGAGGAGCATTAAAAAAATAAAACCAAATCTAAAACAAGTGGAAAGAAATGTTAATTAAAAAACAACGCAGTCAAGAAAATACAGTATTCGGTGTCTATATAAAAGATGGGTTGTATTCATTAGCGCAATCCAGAAAAAACCATTGGATGGAGTTTTTTAATATATTTAATGATAAAGATGAATGGGATGGGGTAGACCTGAATAAGGTTAATATCTTATTTACCTATTCAGTGGCAGCACACAGACTTAAAGAGTTATTCGTTTCTATACAAGATGAACATGTACGAAAAAATGTACGCCCACAGCAATCTAGAATTATTGCAATAACAGATATTTTGGCTGGTACAAGAGGTCTGGTGGAAATGGATGACAGATATGATACCGTAGATAATAAAGTTTTGATTCCTCAATTAACTGTAAAAGATTATTTAGATATTATTCATACAAAAGAATTAGCAGGCATGCACGGAGATTCTAAAGATATCCAAAAACGTATACTTAAATTTTACGAAACGGGAGTCAATTGGGATGAATCTAAAAAATTTTTATTTCCTGATGTAATACCACCAGCACCTACCCAAAAACCTTTAACCAAAGAAGATTATTTGCACTAGTATAAAAACTTGTATGCAAAAACTTTATTAAGGTTTGGATGGAACAAGTTATAACTATAGTCTACTAAATAGGAAAAGAACGAGGTTGCCAAGATAAATTTTGAAGGGCGAATCTGCTTTTAATTTATCACCTTTCCCAAATTACCATTACATTGACCGTAGCCGAAGCCAACACAACATTTCAGCTACCGTTTTAAGGATATGCTTTTAAGTGAAACCAACGCTTAAGGCACACGCAGCCATCACTACAATTAACTAAGTAAACAAATTACCGCCACCTTTATACACCTACGACGAACACGGTCGCACCCACAGCAAACAGACCGCCAGCGGTACCCAGTATTACCACTACGATGCCGAACACCGCTTAATCGAAGTTCGTATCGAAAAATTAAACCGTACTGAACGCTATGGCTACCTCTACGACGCCTTAGGCCGACGTATTGAAAAACACCAAATAGACCTAGCAGGCAAAGCGTATAACCGAACTCGTTTCCTGTGGGATGGTTTACGCATGATTCAAGAAACCAGCCCAAACAAACAGCACAGCGTATATATCTATACCGTTGAAAGCAGCTACGAACCACTGGCACGAATAGACAGCAACACCGGTACGGAACAGAAAGTGCTGTATTACCACACAGATGTCAATGGCGCCCCAGAAGAACTCATTGATGAAGACGGTCACATTGTATGGACGTGTAGCTATTAGCTATGGGGCAAACCGATACAGGAAATCGAACACAGCCAGATACAACAGAACCTAAGGTATCAGGGACAGTATTTAGACAGAAAAACGGGCTTACATTACAATACTTTTAGGTACTATGACCCTGATATAGGCAGATTCACGCAGCTGGACCCGATTGGGCTATCGAGTGGGTTTAATCTGTATCAGTATGCGCCTAATGGGGTGATGTGGATTCGATCCTTGGGGGTTAATATCGACAGATGAACCTGGATATTTTGTTTATGCATTATATGACCAAGGAGCTAGAGAACCTTGCTATATTGACATTACCAATGACATTGACAGAAGAACGATTGAACATCGAGAAACTGGAAGATTATCTGCATCTGGATGAATGGAAGTATTAGAAAAAATATTATATATGGGCACGCAAGAGGTTATGAACAATAGTATATTGAAACGTATGGAACGAAAACTGGTAAAATAGAAGAAAAAATGTCTTCTACAAATAGAGGAAATAAATATAATTCCTTTAACTATCAGCATAATGATGACAGAGCTAAAATATTTAAATAAGCCTATAACATTAAAAAAGCGAGTGATGTAAAGAAGGGTAAGTCAGGGAAAGGAAAGTGCTAATGAATGATTTTAAAATATGGGGTTGGGATAAAAAACCTCGTACGATGTTACGCTACATTAAAGCAGGAGACATATTCTGTTTTAAATTAGATAATCAAAATTATTGTTTTGGAAGAATTGTTATTAAATTTATAGTTGGCCATATTGCTGAGATTTTTGATATTATTTCCAATTCTCCAGATTTATCAGAAGCAAAAATTAGAAATGCTCACCGAATGATTGATCCGGTAATATTAGATAGCTATTTACTATTTGATAGAAAATTTGAAGGTGATTGGAGAATAATTGGGCATCAACAAAACTACTCACCCAGTAATATGCAAAATGTATATTTTACATACGGGATAGAGCCTTGGTTTAAAAAAGTAGACATATGGCAAAATGAAACATTGATATCTGAAAAAGAAGCTGAATCTTTGCCTCGCGTATCGCCACTCAATGATTATCATATTAAACAATTAATGAAAAATTTTAATATTAAGCTGAATATACATTAAGTTTTCTTTATGGCATCTATTTTTATTATGGATATCAATTTAGTTATCTAATGAATTAAAATAATCATTTGATATCAACTTAATTTGCATTGAAAAATAATTACTATACTAATAACTAATACTAAACATGAATATTATCTTTTTTTCATAATAAAATTGTATGTGTTTTTTAATAAATACTTAAAAAATTGGTCGAAAGAAATGTTAATCAAAAAACAACGCAGTCAAGAAAATACAGTATTCGGCGTCTATATAAAAGATGGGTTGTATTCATTAGCGCAATCCAGAAAAAACCATTGGATGGAGTTTTTTAATATATTTAATGATAAAGATGAATGGGATGGGGTAGACCTGAATAAGGTTAATATTTTATTTACCTATTCAGTAGCTGCACACACTTAAAGAGTTATTCGTTTCTATACGAGATGAACATGTACGAAAAAATGTACGCCCACAGCAGCCTAAAATTATCACTTATACAGGTCCATTAGCTGAAAAAATAGGTCTGGTGTAAATTGATGATAGATATACTTTTGTAGATCAAAAAGTTTTGATTCCACAGCTAACCGTAAAAGATCACTTAGATATTATTCATACAAAAGAGAATGTGGGAATGCATGGAGGTTCTAAAGATATCCAAATACATCTACTTAAATTCTATGAAAATGGCATTAATTGGGATGAATCTCAAAGTTTTTTTCCTCTGATGTAACACCGCCAGCACCTATCCAAAAACCTTTAACTAAAGAAGAATATTTACACTAGTATAAAGACTCGAGCGCAAGACCTTTATTAAGGTTTGGATGGAACAAGTTATAACTATAGTCTACTAAATAGGAAAAGAACGAGGTTGCCAAGATAAAGTTTGAAGGGCTAATCTGTTTTCAAGTTATCATCTTTTCAAATTACCATTACATTGACCCTAGCCGAAGCCAACACATCATTTCAGCTACCGTTTTAAGGATATGCTTTTAAGTGAAACCAACGCTTAAGGCACACGCAGCCATCGATACAATTAACTAAGCAAACAAATTACCACCACCTTTATACACCTACGACGAAAACGGGATGCGCCCACAGCAAACAGACCGCCAGCAGTACCTATTATTACCACTACGATGCCGTACGTCGCCTAATTGAAGTTCGTATCAACAAACACCAAATAAGACCGTGCGAACAAAGCCTACAACTGCCTTCAGGTCTTGTAATTATAGGATCATGTTAGTTTTTTATTGAAGAATTGTGTTATGCAATAGGATTATGTATAAAATGAGTTATTATAGATAAAAAGTTATAACTATCTAAAATTTTACTTAAACCAAAAACAGTGATAAACCGAAAGGCCATGTAATGAAAATTAATTTTCCATTTTTGTGGGCTGAAGTTGGCGTTTATTATGAAATTAGAAATACGGTTTTTAATCCGTTGATAGAAAATCTTAATAAATTAAACAAAACGCTTCCATATTATGACAAATTATTTAAAACAACAGATTATGATTTATTCTTTACTATCTCTGCCACACTAGAAAACAAAGATTTAGTTTACGGCCCGTTAGCCTCGTCAAAACGAAAAGTGGTTAATTTCTCAATTTTTATACCTTATAAAACGTTTAATTGTTACACACAACAAATGTTTTATATGCTTGATACCATAGAAGAGGGAATTATTTTTGTATTTAATAAATATAAAGTGGATCCTTCAGGGATAAACGAAGTGTTTGAAAAATTAAAAACATTGATTGCCAAAGATCCAGAAAAATATCAAAAATGGTTAAAAGATATTGATGCAAAAGATATAGATGAATGGTGACACTAGAATGAATAGAACTTAAGGCATTATTTACCTTACTTAGCATATAAAACGCCACCAGCGTTTAACCGAAATCTCCCATTAAAAAATTAAACTTACCGAACGCCTATGATGCCTTAGACCGATATATCGTAAAACATCATCGGGCATTAAATAAAAGAATAACACTCTATTTTATTTAAAGTTGATAGCGCTAAGTCTAAAATAGTTAAACGACAAAATGTTTTTTAAGACGACACATAGAAAACATTTTACTGAGATGAAAAAATAAACTCCAAAGCGATTGTAACAAAAATTTACTATTGTGAGTGAGTTTGAGGGGAAAATATGGAATGGACTGGTAATATGTATGGATTTTATACCGATAAATCCGTCGATGATGTATGGTTTTCATTAATTAAAAAATTATCATCTATTAATTATAAATATGAACAAAGTAGTTTTAGAGATGAAGAGTTTCTATTTTGTTATAAAAACGATGAAATGCGAGATTATCATGATAATCATGGTTACAATTTAGATTTACAAGGGGAAGGTTGTTTTTTAATTGAAGCAAAAAGCACACAGTTAAATGGAATAGCAACTTTATTTGAATTCGATAATGCTTCTGATTTTGAACCCTATGATATAAATTTGCAGTTTAACCAGGTCTTTTATTATGTACTTGTGTTACCTGATCTCATTGAGAATTCAAAATTTTGTCATGACATACATAGTTTGTTTATTAAGATTCTTCATGAGAAAAATGACAACATTAGGTAAATATCTACTTTCAAAGTTGTTATTGTTGAAATTGCATTAATCTGAAACAAGATATTTTATGAAATATCAGAGGACGCTATTCGATAGAGATGCATTAAACATACTTCATCTGAATGGTTTAAAACAATAGTCACCAAAGCTTTTTTTACAAGCTTTAAAAAAAGGCTAAAAATATTTTGATGATATGCTAACTTTAATACTAACAATTTTGTTTTTGAATTATACCCTATTCGTTGAATGGAGAATTTTAGATGGAAAAAAGAGTTATTGAAATGTTGAATATTCTTGAGCAAGAGATGAATATTAAATTTCCGAATTTGTATGTGAAATTTTTATCCGAAGAGGTTCAAGATAAAGAGCCATATGAATTAATCAATGAAAGGGAAGAGTACATATACATCTATAATATAAATAATATTAAAGAGAGAAATAGTACCTATAATATACAAGACGTTGAGCCTAATTATTTTTTAATCGGTCAAGATGGTGATATAGGCTATTTTGTATCTGTAAAAAAAGATAATGAATCTAATTATATATATAGTTTGGATTTGGGGGCGTTAGGCTGCCTTGACATGGATAAAGAAGCAACTGATATTTATCACTTAGGAAAATATGTTAAATGATGTATCTGAAAACACTATTAAAATGAATTGCTTCGTTTTCTTATACCATTAAGCTGATGATAGTTGAATATAAAATAGTGGATTGATTGGAGCAATAACTCGGTATAATGCTTTGAATATTTGCTCATGAATAATAAAAAAGAAAAATGCCCAAAGTGGTCCTAATTTTTGCGAAATATAGTCGTAAAGCTTAACTAACATAATATTATTAACTGTAGCGTATCAAAAGTTGGATAAAGAAAATAATGAATAAACCAGATCCTATTTTATATGATTTGCCCATGTTGATAGCTAAAAATAAAACAAATCTTTGGCAAGAGCATAGCACTAAAACTTCAACAGCTTTAATGCGTTTTTTAAAAAAACATGATTTATTGATTGGTGTTGAACCGTTTGATGAACAAGGAAAATTAAAAACTAATACAATAATTAAAAAGTCAAACCTGACGCCAGATGGCTTAGAATTATTTAAAACAGTTGTAAATAGTTGGTTAAAATATTTAGACAGGAGTAGTGCTACTAATAAATATCAAAACTTCAATCGACTTGAAAATGGTTTAACCGAAATTAGAGATTTTATAAAAGCAAGGGATGAAAAAGATTATACTTTACATAATTTACCAATGTTGCTTACTAGAAATAAAAACAAATGGTGGCTAGATAGTGTTATGCAAAGCTCAACAGCTTTATTGAGCTTTTTAAAAAAACATGAATTATTAATTGGGGTTGAGCCGTTTGATGAACAAGGAAATTTGAAAACCAATACGGTAATTAAAAAGTCAAACCTGACGCCTGATGGCTTAGAATTATATAAAACGGCTGTAGATGGTTGGTATAATTATCTAGACAGGAGCACTGTTGCTGATAAATATCAAAACGTCAGCCGTCTTGAAAAAGGTTTGGCAAAGATTAGGGAAAATAAAAACAAAGAAGTCGATTTTATCGTATACGATGTTGCTGTGTCACTGGCTACTAATAAAATCAATCAGTTACCTGAGCCTATCATACAGTCTTCAATTGCGTTATTGGTTTTTTTAAAACAACATCAATTATTGATCGGTGTTGAACTATTTGATAAAAAAGGAAATTTGAAGACTGATACGGTGATTAAAAAGTCAAACCTGACGCCAGATGGCTTAGAATTATTTAAAACAGCAGTAGATGATTGGTTAGCGTCAGTAGACAAAACAACTGCTGCTAATAAATATCAAAACGTTAGTCGTCTTGAACAAGCTTTAGCACAAATTAGAGAAAGTGATTAAGTTAATTCGTATTGAATTGAAGCGTTGTTTCTGATTTTTGTTGATTCATTTTTAGACGTTTATCGAGAAATGAATTAGCATTGGGTTATTGTTGTTAAATAACCTGCCATAAAATAGATCGCCTTAGGATCAATCATTCAAAGTTTAAAGAAATGGAAAGAAAAATATATATTTGTTAGTTAAGGAATAATATGGAAAAAAATGTACAGCAGGCTGTATCAGTGTTAAAAAATTTTATAACGGATATGAATAAGTGGGAAGGATATTGTGAACCACTTTGCGAGCTAATCGAAAATGGTGAGGATGACGAGCCTTTAAAAGATAAGATGAGAAGTGAGTTAAATACTATATTCAATCAGTATTGTACTATTAAAGAAAGAAAGTACGGTCGCCAAGTTTCATTAGACTGTGGATATCCACCAGAGTATTCACCCGATGAAGAAATACTAAAAACAGAACAACTATCAGAAAACAAACTACTCATTTATACGCAACAACATACAGAATTTAAAAGTCAGTTTCGTTATTCCTTAATATATACTCATAAACAATGGCGAATTGATAAAAAAGAAATATTTGATAAGTCTGACAATAAATGGGAAAAATTTTCATTATAAAAAGGGATAACGGCTTGTAACATCGCTTTAACTTGATAATTGTCGTTATTCGATTGCTAAGCTGTATGCCTGAAATTATAGATATCACTACCAGCCAATATAAGCTCAATAAACGAAATGAATTTATTTCATTTGATGAGTTGTTATCTCTATTTACCTTTTTTTAGATACGTTAAATAAAAGCTAAAAGCCTATAGCGTATTATAAAATGAATTAAGTCGTCTTTATTACATAACAGAATAAAGACTATTAAATGGCATTGACACTTAAAATTATATTGAATAATTTTGCCTACTTTGTGATTGATGCTTATAACATTATGCCAATGTAGCAATAAGACTTAAATTTTTAACTTACTTAAATATAAGCTATTAAATTTAATTAAATCAATGTAATGCAAAGTATCGTTGAACAACATACTGTTAAATTAAATGTTATATTGTTAACTCCATATAATGTTATAATTTAATAAGTTCCAATTAATTTTAAAGAAGTTATGGCAAAGTCTAAAAAATGATAACTAAAGCGATACCAATCAAATACGGCATTATTTATGCTCGAAACGCATTAATTCTAAAAAAGGTTAACTTGGATTGCTACCCGTTTACATTGATTGTTGAAACGTCACTATCGCTAGCTAATTGTCAGCCCGAAGTGTTGAACGTGCCTGATGTATGGGTAAAATTTATTTTTACTGATATTGATAACTTATCTATTTATCAATTAGATAATTATCCTAATCAAAGATATTTAACCTCAAGTTTTGATCTTGTTGAACAAGTTCATCACAAAGGTAAAAAACGCATAATACTCAGCACATACGATCATATTTTTGATATTGTTGGTCGTTATCGTATTGAATACTAAGCATAATCAAACGTCGAGTATTGATTAAAAATAATCGGTTTAACATGACTAAAAAATAAACTGGCAATGTTAGATAAAAGTTGTGTTAATGAGCGCTATAAGATAGTGCGTTACTTGGTGTTAAAAATATTGCAATTGGTCCTCATTTTTACTTGAACAGATGGACTTTGGGTTCAAATCAAAATGCAATATTATTAGAGAAAGTAACACAATCTAACATCCAAGTAAATCTAACAAAACGTAAAACAATTAATGTCAAACTATATTGGTTACCCGCTTAACAAGGTGTAAAAAAAATACTGCCACTAAATACACTATATTATCCAACTACTGAACCTCTTCAACATTAATATTATGAACCTCATAACTTGGTCATTTTCGATAAGAATTGATAATAATAGTCGAATTAATGATTATAAAATAATAGGTTAGTGAGAAGCGTAATTTTGAATAGATAATGTACCTGATCATTAATTTACAAAAGGTTTAAAGTCAATATTTTTGAAGAATCAAAACTTATTGATGTCATGGGAGTCGATTAGTCTATTATCAATAGAAAAAAGTAACTTGTTAGTTCTAATTAACCTATAACCATCAATATGTTACATAAAGAAATTAACAAATTTTTTCGCGGTTGATTGTATAATTACTAGGTATTGATTATTAATATTATTTTTTTTCGGTTAATAAGCTATGGACGATATATTCAGTATTACTCATGCATCAGTTTTATACTAATTGCAAACTTTATCCAATAACACACACATCTTACTCTTGGAAAATTGAATTATATTGAAAATGAATGTAATCGAAATTAATTTAGTGGTTTTCTAACAAAGATGATATGCGTCAAAGTGTAAAGTCATTGTTGAAAAAGTGTAAAGTTTATATTAATATATTAGAAACTATATATAGAATATATGGTTATTAAATAAAAATTATTGATAAGAGTAATTATTTCTAAGCCTTAAGATGATACTGCAAATATAATCAATCAGTTCACAGCTATATAGGAATGTAAATCAAAGTCAAAGGTTAAAATAATAAAAAATTAATATAACATGCGCTTATATCAGATGGTTAACATACTTAGACAATATAAATTCGATAAAGAATAAAATATTCATATGTAGCGCGATTATCAATTAATGGATTAAAAGTCATTTTTTTACAAAACAGATTCGGAGTTACAATGA
This sequence comes from Gilliamella sp. B3783, assembly GCF_026536125.1. Taxonomy (NCBI): domain Bacteria; kingdom Pseudomonadati; phylum Pseudomonadota; class Gammaproteobacteria; order Orbales; family Orbaceae; genus Gilliamella; species Gilliamella sp. B3783. Next base: position 142,505 of record NZ_JAFNOU010000001.1, on the reverse strand, counting down.
AAAAACTAATTAGTATATTTTTAGCATTATTTGTAGTTGGGTGTGCAAGTAATATAGATCCAATGATTGAACAAAAAGCAAAAGAGCCATTATACTGCGATGGGGCTGAACAATGTTCTCTATATTGGAAAAGAGCGGAATATTGGGTTTCAACAAACTCTAGATGGAAACTTGAAACAGTAACAGATGTGACTATTAGAACAGCTAATCCATTAGCGAATGATCCTTACTTAGCATTTCAGGTTTCTAAAAAACCTATTACTTCTGATAAATATCAAATCTTGATCGCCGCATATTGCGATAATATGTTTGGATGTGTACCAAATAAATATGGCGCTATGGCTGCATTTAAACAGTATGTTAAAACAGGAATGGATAACTAATTCAATTACATCCCCGTTTAATCATAATTATCCTAAAACCTTCATTTCGAAGGTTTTATTTTAGTTGCTGAAATTTTTCGTAAAAAAATAAAGAATTCACTCATCTAGATAATTGAATACTGAATCAATCATTTATAAAAATGAGATCACCTTCAATAATGTTTTGTGCTTTTAGAAAAGTATTATCCCTACATGTATTTAACACTGAAAATATGTAAGTCACAACGCTTGGTTGGGGTTGGGCAACAATGCCTTGGATTGATTGATATTTTGTTATCTGGCAGGTCGGCTATATATTGTGATTTTGGCCAAATTTTATTGAAATCATCATGGGTTAGCATCATTTTGGTGCTTTCGGTTTGCTTGTTGCTGGTTTGAGGTAATTTAGCCTCAACGGCTTGTGCTTTTTTAAGCGCACTAGCTTGGCTATTTTTAGCGGTCAATGTTCTGATGACTAATAATTGTAGGTTTTTATCTTCCACTAAACCTTGTGCTACAGCGTACTCAACTTTTGGTAAAAACTCCGCTATTGCATTACGGCTTCCACTGCGCCTGCAAGTAGCTTTGGTGTATAGGGAATAATCTAGTCAAAAATAGGCCAAACTAGTGATAGTAATCCCTGATGAGCCAATACTGTTAACACTGTTACTAAACTTGCTGTACGTTCACATAATTTTGTTTGAGTAATACCTAATTCAAACAGCATATCTAACCATATTTTACGGTCTATAGGACGAATGGCAATATCAACATTTATTCAGTTAATGATGTTGTCGAAGTAATTAATATTGATTTTCACGGTAATCAAGAGCTTCCCGTAATATTGGGCAAACTCGACAATTATTGGCGACTTGCTAAATGGTTATCATGGGCTGAACGTAGCGCTTGGCAAGTTGAACAGGGTAATGAACGGGTCAATTTATCTAGCAATAATTTAACCATTCAATTATTTCCAAGTGGCAAGTTAGCGTTAGTTTCACTCTACTTATCTTAAATTAGTTTGTAAATTGTAAATAGAGTAAAATCATCCCAACTTTAGAATATTTACTATAAACTTTTAACTAATCTTACTATATGTTTAAAACTTAGAAAAGTCATGAATTTATTGGTAAATTAGTGTGATAAAATACATTGAGTACCCCATCGATTTAATCATCAATTGCGAAGTAATTTAAAATATGGATATTTATAATAAAAAACTACCAACAATCAGGCAATTGCAATATTTTATTGCGATTTGTGAAATGCATAGTTTTCGTGCTGCAGCAGATAAACTGGGTGTAAGTCAACCGCCATTATCCGTGCAAATAAAAGAACTCGAAGATAAATTGCAAGTGAGCTTATTTTTAAGAAATTCTCACAACATGGTATTAACTAAAGAAGGTGAAAAATTTAAAAGCCAAGCATTGGAGGTATTAAACAGTTTATGTCAATCAGTGGATAATATTAAATCTTGTCAAGGCAATCAAGTCATGTTAGGTATGACGAAAACACTGTGTTTTGATTTTATTCCTTTTTTCAAAAAGTTTTTAGCAAATTTCAATGATAATATAAAACTTTATCAACATGACTACACGTCTAAAGAGCTGTTATTAGAACTCCAAAAAGGCAATTTGGATTTTGCTGTTGTATCTGATTTTGCTTCAAGAAACCAACAAGAAAATTCGATGCTAATTTATCAGGAGCCGCTTATTTTGGTTCTTCCAGAAAGCCATCCTTGTAGCCAACAAGATTATGTTGATCTTAATGATGTCACTGATTTACCGTTATTTTGGTTTAAAGCCCATTTAAATAAGACTTTTTATGCACAGTGCGAGTCTGTATTTAAAACGTTAAATCATCCATTGGTTCGTCGAGCTGAACGACCAGACACGCTGTCTATGTTATTGGATATTGCATTAGGGAGAGGTATGATGCTATTACCTCAGTCGATGACACAGGCCAACATTGATGGGGTAGTGTATAAAAAATTGATTAGTACCCAAACCAGTAAATTATATATCGATATTTATCTTGTTTGGCGGAATAATTTACACGCTAACTTGATTTATGAACAAATTATCAATTATTTCAAATCGTTATAAGTAGTTACTTAAGGGGTATTTGACTAATTGTGATGTAAAAAGAGTGACGATAGCGTTACCAAGTGGTTTGCATGATTAAATATCGTATTCATGGCTACTGTCGTTTTTACTCTAGACCAACTCTATAACCCTTAAACGTTTAAAAATAGCATTGCGATAGATTGTAAACACTTGATATTATCGTATTAAAAAATTAGAAAGATTTTTACATACTAATGATAGTATGGCTAAAAGTTCGGACCTGATTTTGTTTAAAAAGGTCCGAAATGACATTGATTGAAATGATACCCTTAAAAAATTCTATCTTTGCCGATAATTAATCAAGCGTGTTTATTATGGGTTGATGTTAGTTAATTGATAAACCGATTCATCACCCCAAGTACCGATATACAATTGGTTTTTGTACAGACTTAACGCTACAGCACCAGACAATGATGTAACTAGTGTAGTGGTACTTTTGCTATTGACATCGACTTTACGAACTGCACCAGCCCCATTATCAATGACAGCAACTTCGCTAGGTGAAAGACTTACTATACCTACACCGGGTTGGTTAAATGCACTCCCTAATTCTATCTGTTTTCCATTAGGTTCGATTAAAGTTAAGCGTCCACTATATTGTGACACAACTAAGCGATTGTCAGCTAATTGTGTTACACCGACAGGTAATGATAATCCTTTTGCAACAACCTTTTTTTGCTTTGTCGTTAAATCCAAAGCGACAACCTCGCCAGAGGAGCGATTAGTAATCAACAATTCACCTGTATTAGAAAATGCAATTCCAGTTGGCGTATGATAGTCAGTCGATATTTTTTCTACTTTGCCATCTTTGGTGATTTGTAAAATATAATTGCCACTATAAGATGAAACATAGATATTATCTTGTTTATCAATAACTATTCCTGCAGGAGAGGATATGTTGTTATAAATAGTGTTACGTTTACCTTCCGTTGTGATTTTTTCTATTGAACTTCCAGACCAATTTGTCACATACATCGAACCTTGGCTATCGAAGGCGATAGCGGTTGGCGCACTAAAAGATTTTGCAATAAGATTCAATTTTGCCATAGCTAATTCCCCATATAGAATAAAACAGATAAATAGTGCAATTTGAAAAAATACTTTTTTGATCATTGTTTTTCCTCGTAAAGTGATAGTATTGCGATATATGTTCGCCTATTGTTTAAGTATTGCTTTGTTTAATTTTGATTAATTTAATACCAAGTAAAGCTAAAGCAACATTAAGTATGGTTAAAATTAAGATAGCCACAATTAAATTAGGCCAATTTAATTGTTGATAAATGCTTCCTAATAAATAAGTGCCTAAACTGCCACCAATAAGGCATGCAAGTAAATATAAAGACGATACCGCGCCTCGTAAGTCGAGTGGTACAATTTGATTAAGCATAGCCATGACAATGGGTTGAATTCCAAACACAAACATAAATAGACAAAAAATACCTAAACTAATCATTAATATGTTGGTACCAAAACCAATGATCGTAATTGAAGCACTTACGCATAAAAGTAATAAGATGAGTAAATTGTTTTTATTGATAATCTGTGCCAATTTTCCCGTAATGATCGAACCAATTATTGCGCTGATTCCTGCAAAATTTAACCAACCAAGTTCTGTTGAGGTTAGATAAAATGGTGAACCTTTCAAATAAAAAGTGAGCAATGAAGACAACCCTAAATAAACAAAAAAGAGCAAAAATCCAACCAATAAGAAAATAATGACAGTTCGATTAAACAGCAGTTTTGATGCGTGTTGATAAGTTTCAATGATGCTGATTTTAGCCGTGTTGTTTAAAGTGGGTTTGATCGCAGATGGAATAAAAATAGTGACAATTAAAATCAGGCAAGCATAAACCCCAAAAGCAACTTTCCAAGAATAGATATCGGTTAACATGGCTGCTAAACTACGGCTGAATATCATTCCTACAATTGAGGCCGAAATTAACATCCCCATTGCTTGTGATAATTTTGCGTTGTCTGTATTTTTGGCTGTGTAAGCAAATAAAGCAGCCGGTACTGAGGCGGCAAAAAAGCCAATTAATGACATTACACTAAGATATAGATTAAATGACGTTACTATATTGGCAATGCATAGGCAAAGTACTGTGCCAAGACTGCCAAATGTCACTAACAGACGTGTGGATAGTTTATCTGATAATGGCCCATAGATAAAAAAGGCTAATGCATAAAAAAAACATGATAAGCTAAAAACTAATCTCGCATCTAAAATCTCAATGTTAAAGTTTATCGATATCTCCTGAAAAATAAGTTGAGTAATATAAACAGAGCCAACCAAAAGCATAATAAGAAGTGCAGATATAATAATGCTCATTTTATTTGATAATCGTTGAGTGGATGTCATCCTTGAATTCATACGGCTAAAGTTCCTTATTAAACAATATTGTGATTGATGTGTACTGAAGGTTTAGGTCGAAAGTAAAACGATCTAAACCTTAGATTTACTATCACTGTTTTTGGCAATAAGCATAGGATAACAAGTGTAAAATATGGAAATACTTATTTTGTGATAGTAAAAAACTATCAGAGTTGAAAAGTCAGTTTAAAACGTGTTGCTTAAGTGCTTTTATTATAAATATTAATCAGTATAACAATATGTTAGCTATAAAACTTAGTTTGATCGTATAAAATCAAACAGTCTAATTGATTTCTGTTTTTGAATAATAGGGATAAGCAAAGTCGACTATTTTTATGCAAGGATTGATGATTAAAAGGCGTGGTTATTTAAATAAAACAATGTAAATTTTCATCTAGATAATTGTCTTGTAAAATAACAAAAAATGATGATTGTGCTATTAAAATGGTAATTGAAAATGTATTTATGAACAGTGAATAAATTAAATTACTTGCTTTATGCTCAATCTCTTTTTTTATTACCCGTTTATTCAGAACAAAGTTTTTAAAAAAAGTTCAGTTAGGTCTTTCAAACAATCAATCTAAAATGACCGGATTATTCATCTCATTTTTAAAATTAATTATTGTTATGCTTTGTAAGCATAAAGCGCAGATAGTTTAATTTCAAGATGAATGATTTATTCAACTTTATGGCATGTATAAGATTGTTATACATTGTTTTTTGAATAGCTGATTGATTAAAAAATAAGGTTATTGGATAATGTGGCGACTAAATAACCATGTCTGCACTATATGGAATAACAAAATGAAATTAAATCTAATCCGTCCGTTATTTTTTATTACCATTGTTTTGTTATTAACCGGCTGTTTTTTTTGTACCTATAAAGTCAACACCGCTGAAGTTAAATTAGATCAAAATCAAAAAGTTTGCATCAACATACCAAAAGAAAAAGCGCGTTCAACTGATGTGTTTAATATTTCATCTAGCAGTATTTTTGTAACGCATATTGGGTATATTTGGGAACAGGAAGATCATGGTTCAATTTATCAAGCTAAAGCAGGTGAATGTTTACGCTTTGATTATCCTTTTCAAGTCGATGTGGATTATTCAATTGATTTTGTTTCAACCAACCTCAAAAATAATGAGGATAAACCATGGATTGCTAGTTTTCGGTTAAAAAAGAAGGCTGATGGTAATTTGAAAATATTATGGCCAAATGATCCTGATGAAACTAAAACTGAATAAATTCAGTCAATATTTAATTTTTTAACAGGTTTTATATAAAATTTGTACATTTAATAGATAGGTTACGTGATTATAGATAAAATAAAATGACATCACCATTATTAGTTAATTATGAATGTTCATATACCCATTTTTTTATGAATGATTAGCTATCAGGCAAAATCCCATAAATTATTCATACCATCGATCGCTATTAATTTATCCAATAATTATTCAAACTAACAAGCTAATACATTTGCGATCAGTTCCCATATTAGCATAATAATTTGACCTAAATGATTGCTGAGTTTGAGTCGCGCTTTAGTGGGGATAAAAAACAAAACTAGCAATGATTACCCTGTATTTTACCGCTATCTTTATTCACTACATCAATAAAAATATTTCGAAAATCACACATTACTTTGTCATTCCAGGCCATTGCTATGTCCCAATGTACTGTTTTTTGTTTAGGAATGATGAGTTTTACGTTCCTTGGCAAAAATTGCTTCATACTTTGTGGCATAAAGGCAATAGCATTGCCGCCAGCAACTAACGCTAATAGTGTTGTCAAATCACCATTTATTAATATTTTATTAGTTTGAAGTTGATTTTGTATCAAAAATTGTTCGGTTTGTTCTGCCAGACATGGAAAGCGATCTTTATCGAGTTGATATAAAGGATAGTGCTTTAAAATTGCCGATAAGTTATGCCAATCGATAGGGCTACTAGAGGGAATGGCTAGGGCAAGTTTTTCGTGGGCAATAAGCTGTGAACTTAGTTGATTAGTAAAAGGCATCCGTAAAAATCCGATTTGTAGGGATCCTTCTAATAGCATATTAATTTGAACACTTGAAGGAAGCTGATTGAGCGTAACTTGGCAATCAGGTCTTTGTTTGACAAATTGATCAACCCATAATGGTATTTTTTGATAGGTAGATAGACTAAACCCAATTGATAAGGTTTGTTGATACTTTTTATTTATCTGTTTGGCATAAGTAAGAAAATTGTCATGTGATTGTAGAATCGACTTTGCTTGAGCATAGAGTTGACCACCAAAAGTAGTCGCGGTTGCACCTTGCCGACCTCGAAAAAAAAGTTGACCGCCAGTTAAAGATTCTAACGCTTGTATTTGTTTGGATAAAGCCGGCTGGGTAATAAATAACGCTTTTGCTGCCAAACCGTAATTACCGGTTTCAACAAGTTTTACAAAAGCACGTAATAATCTTAAATCTATTCCTTGCATTTATTGAATCCTAAAAAATTGGAATTATACAGAGTCTAAAATCAAATCTATGATAGGCGTTATTTAGTCAGGATAACAGATATGGGTTGTTTTGACTTGTGTAAGATAAAAGATAAGGAAAAAATTATGCGTGAAACTCTTACTAAAATTACTGCGGTATTGTTTGATATGGATGGGGTATTGATTGATTCGAATGAGGCAATTGAACGAGCGTGGCGTGAAGCTGCACACATGTATGGTCGAACTATTAGTGACACAGATATGGTTAAACATATTCATGGTCAACCTGGTCGACATACGATTGCGACGCTATTTGGAGATTTGTCTATTACTGATCAACAAAAAGTTCAGGCCCATATTATTTATGTTGAAAACACTGCTATTTACAAACCAATTGCTGGCGTTGCTAAATTCATCACGGCATTACATAAAGCCGGCGTTAAAGTTGCCATCGTTACCAGCGGTTGGCTAGAAAAAGTCAATTCGATCATGAATTTATTGAAAGTGAAGGAGTGTATTTCGGTCATTATTGATCGTGACAGCGTCACTCGAGGTAAACCTTATCCAGACCCTTATCTAAAGGCTATCAAGTATCTTAATATTACAGCAAAACAGGCAATGGTCTTTGAAGATTCAATCAGTGGCGTTAAATCTGCTGTGGCAGCAGGAACATTTTGTGTCGGTGTTGGCCATGAATCGCTAATGACTTTAGGGGCAAAATTTACGATTGCCGATTTTTCGCTTATAGAGGTGATTATTCAACCTAATGGATGCGCAATTATTGATTTTGGTAATGCGCATCGAATATTGGTTGGATAGAATAATAACCTTGAATAAATTCGCTAAATTTGAGTAGACGATGGAACAAATTGTTAAGTCACCGGTTGATATCTTTATTAGAATAGACCAATTTTCATTAATTGATTATCCTAAGCAGGTTCGCATTTTTACTTTATATGCTTCTATTTATGATTTTTTTATTTGTTTTTTTGTTTTATTTTGAGATAAAAGAATTTTGTTCGTCTTTTTAATTGATCCTTATTGTTAAATCACCTACTATTAATACTCAATTTATAGGTAATGGAATGATATGAATAAAAATATAATTATTGGACTAGTGTGTTTAGTCATGTTTGGATGCAGTGAAAATAAAGTCACCGAACAAATGCTTATTGGTAGTTGGTCTTGTGTTTCGAATCTAAAGTCTGCTAAATGGCGAAATGGCGCTTTTGAGGATTATGGTGAAGTTAAAACCGAAAAGGGCAATATTCATTATCTGTTAGAAGGTGGCCAACTTTTATGGAAAACAGAAACAGATTCACACCCCTTTGATTTAAAAACTTTTTATGATAAACCTAAACAGTTAAAAATAGCTCATGGTGGAATAAGAACTGTTCATAAAAGTATTGAGTATTATTCACAGAATAAATTTAAAATGGTTAATGTCTTTGAAACCATTTATCCAGAAGATAGCCTAAACAATCATAGAGAAAAAATTGAGTTTGAATGCTTACGTCGTTTAAATATATAAATGGTATTAAGATCGAGACGATCTTTTATGTTTAATAATCCAGTTTTGTGATTGTTTATCAGCTAACACTATTTAGTAATTTTGTTAATTAAAGGTTGTTAAGAAATCAGTTGATAAAAATAGACTACAGGTTAACCTACCTTTGAGCAAACTAATTCCAATTTTACTATCAAAATTGTTGTCATTTAATTAGTTCAAAAAATTTATCATGAATTAATAATGCTTGCAAATCAGATTAATTTTATTATTTTTAATAGATTACATTTTTATATCACTATTTTGCTTTTGATAGCCAAACGAATGAAACAAAATAAAGTTAATACCAAGCTTGATTTTTTATTGAAACCGCGTTTATATAGTACTGATAAGTAATGTGCTTATCGCTAACATAACCTTACTGGAGAAGCTTATTATGGTACAAAAATTTGCTGCATACGGTAGTGATGTTTCAGCTGGCACTTATAAGTGTGCCGACTGTGGTTATATTTATTCAAACCAAAGTAAGAAATCTTTACCACCTTGCCCTGATTATAATAAAAAACCGCATAGCAAAAATGGTTGGTATGTGATGTCAGGTCAAGGTGATTCTGTGAAAGATCCTCATCCAAATAAAAAATAATTGTTTTACGTTTCATCAAAAGGTAACCAATTTGTGTTACCTTTTCGATTATTTGCTTGCTCGTTTAATATTTGTTGTTTTAATGGCTCTAGCAAATCACGAAACCAAAACAGCGCTATGTCTTTATCCCGTTCCCTTAAATTCAAATTTTCAGTAATAACTCTTGAAAGTAATTCAGCCCGTTCAATTGTTTTTATTTTTTCTAACTCATCCATTATTTATTACCCTTTTACTGCATTTCTATACAGTTAATAATAATTACCTTTCCGACCAACTGTTAGTTGATAATATTATTGATTAATCAGAATGTTATAAATTTTTCTGGTTATTTAACAAAATGTCATTTTAGCTAACATTAACGATACATTTGGATCGGTTTTACTAATGTTGTTTTAAAAATCACTTTCAGAACAGACCTTTAAAAAAACCATTATTTGGCTTTTAACCTAGACTAATCTGCATTTACACTATACCGTTAATTTTTTATTTTTGCTATCCCGATAAATTTAAAAAAGTCGATGTTTGGTTAAATTAAATGTGTGAAAAGATCGTTTAATTTTATTAAAGTTATATATCTTTTAATTAGTTATAATGCTAACGGTTTCCAATTATTTTTTATTAAACATTTTTATTAGAAAAAATAAAGTGAGTTAAATTTGCATTTTTAGAATTGCTTTACTTTTTGAAATGATTAATTAATGGATAAAAATATCGTATTTTTTTTAAAACAAGCATATTATGATGATATATGATATGTCAGTAAAACGGAGCATTATAAAAAACGTTTTTAATAATTTTGTTCGAAAAATTAACTACTCAGAATTTTATACCCAGTTTTAAGGTTAAGTTTATTAATTTGTAAAAAAATTAATGTTGGCTTATTCCATAATTTAGTGCTTAAATATATGTTATGACTCATAAAGGATCCTTGAGTAAGTTAAGTAAAGGATTATATACTTTAAAGACTTTTATGGATAAACTCAGTCATGTAGCTTAAGGTTATTTTCTATTCGGCTTGTTCGTGAATCTTTTTTTTCACGGATGTATTTTGCCTAATCAGCATTCATGTCTATATCCAAACAAGTTTGTCAATCGTAATATAACTCGCTGAAATAGAGATTGAAATTGATGTCATCATGGTGCATTATTCCTAGCTAATTGTAATTTATGGTTGTGTTTTAATTTAACTTACAAGGTTAAACTAAATATAAAATTCTTTTAGTTTAAGTTTAATGTTTTTTTAATTATTTTTATCTGAGCTTAATTTATTATGAGTATTAATTTTAATTCTGGTGGAGCTAAAGTATTAGATAGAATCATTGAAGCTTATGGTTTTCGATCCAAAGTTGAATATAGCAATTATTTGGGGACATCTGCAGCAAGCTTATCCATTCGCTATAAACGAGATTTGTTTCCTTCTGATTTAGTCGTTAAATGTATGGACGAAACAGGTGCATCATTACAATGGTTGGCACATGGCCAAGGTGATTTTAATCACGTAGATACGGATAAAGCAGTGGTTATATATGATAAAATTTTAGATAAACTAGAGCGACTAATAACCTTCAAAGAAAAGGGGGACATTACACCGCAAGAGTATAATGAATTGAAAAGGGCACTTATCAAAATGGGTGATGTAAATAATGAATAGTGAATAAAAGCTATTAAATAATCATCTCTTTTTAAAATAAAACATCCCAATTCATGGATAAACTAATTTTTTTGATAACATGACATTATTAGATGCCCACCATATTTAATTCTTTTGCTAGCTAGTCAATTTCAAATTTGTTTTTTATTTAATTGATGTTAGATGAGTTGAATGTTATGAATCACTTAAATAAAGCAAATAATCTAATTCGTTTAACTTGGACTAGCTATCTATTTTGTTTTAACTTATTCTTTATTTTTATGGTAATAGCGTCGTTATAATGGAATGGATTAATAATAGCCGTTGAGTGTTATTTGATGTAACTTTGCCAGTCTTATTTCAGCTTGATAAAGATGAACGTTTAGCTATGCTTTATATTTAATGTATTGAATATATTGATAAACTAAAAATAATTGATTTGAGAAAATGTCTATCACTACCTATCTTATTAAGATCAATTGCACAATAAAAATGTACTAACTTAATTAAATACTCTTTTTTTATAAAAAATTTTGTGTAAGATAACCATCAAATATATTAATCAATAAATATTTGATAATTATCAGCAGTTACTAGAGTACTTACTCAAAATAGTGAATGAGCATTTTTTATCGGGTAAGATTAAATAATACAATAAGGGATAGCACAATGAAAAAATTAGCGAAATCAGCAGCGATATTGATTGGATTATTGATGTTTTCATCAGCTTATTGCGATGAATTACCGCCAGTATCTAAAGTAAGTTCGGCTATTGTGAATAGTGCAAAAAAATCGATTTTAGGTGAAAACGGTAAGTTTCCATATAAGACGGCAGATGGTACCGAATTAACCAATATTAGCGCAAATAGTAATAACATTATATTTGAGTATAAAATTCCCGCAGATAGCCAAACCCTACCCGTACAGGATCTTTCTGATTATTTTAGAGTTCAGCTTAAAGATGAATTTTGTAATAAGCAAGATGTTGTCAATGTCTTGAGTTTTTATGATATTCGTTTTTTATTTCGTTTTCAGTATTCTGATGATCGTAACGTACCAGCTACGCTATCGATTAAAGAAATTTGTCAGTAATATTTTTAGTTAAGAATGCGTTAGCTAATCGCTATTGGATAAGCTTTAATAAAATAATGCCCATATTTTGTAAAAGTCTTATCCAAACATAACGTATTTATTGATACCACTTCCTATTCCACATAAAAGCCCAAACTGGCTACTAGCGTATTGGTTTTCGCCAAATCTACATCGTTAATATGTTTAAATAAAGATTGACTAACTGCTCATCAAAAACTCATTTTTCAAGTTATAAATCATGTATTGTAATATCATTCACAATATTCATCTATTACTGCTGGGTAAGGCAAAAGATCGCAGTCAGGCAATGACTATTACCGCATTATTGCGAATCATTTATTGTGCCAATTGTTAGTCATTGTCAATTAATTAGTCATTTTAAAGAGACATTTTGATTAACACTCATCATCACTATTTGTGTCTATTATTGGTTTGTAGACTAGTTTTTAGCAATAAATACTGCCCGCATTGGGGCAGGATAGCCTTCTACGGTTTTGGTTATGTCATTGGGATCTAAAAAATCAGCCAGTGAATCAGATGTCATCCATTCTGTTTTACGTTGTTCATCCAAGCTAGTAGTCGAAAGATCAACAAGCTTAACTTCGGTAAAACCACATTTATTGAGCCAGTTAATCATGGTGGGTACTGATGGAATAAAATAAACATTACGCATCTGAGCATAACGTTCACCGGGCATTAGCGCTTGATGCAGCTCACCATCAATGACCAGTGTCTCTAATACTAATTGTCCACCCTTAATCAGCTGATCTTTTAATTGATAGAGATGATCAAGCGGGGAACGGCGATGATATAAAACGCCCATTGAAAATACGGTATCAAAAGCATTGAGTTTGGGTAACTCTTCAATACCTAGTGGTAATAGGTGGGCTCGCTGGTCATTACCTAATAATTTACGGATTGCTTCAAATTGGCATAAATAAAGCGCCATTGGATCAATGCCCACAGCCAATTTGGCTCCAGCACCAATCATACGCCATAAATGATAACCACTATTACAGCCAACATCTAAAACTGTTTTACCTTCTAAGGTATCAATATGATTGATTAATCGTTGCCATTTCCAATCTGAACGCCACTCGGTATCAATATAAATATCATACAAATTAAAAGGTCCTTTACGCCAAGGCATCATGGTTTTTAATAACTGCGTAATCCGTAATTGTTCGCCATTAGTTAGCGGTTGTTCGGTTTTTGCTGTGACACTATGCAATAAATCAATTTGATAAGGCGTGATAGACGGTAGATGCTTAATACTGTTGAGCCATTGATTAAAGCGATTATCAATGTTTTGTTTTTGCCAATTGGCTAGTTGTGCCGGTAAAACCTCAAGCCAACGACTCAGTTTACTTTTTGCGATTATCTGGTAAAAATCACCAAAGTCGATCATGTGTTATTCCTTGTTATCTGTGTTTGCATTTATACATTATTTGATTGCGATAATAGATCCAAAATTAAAACACTGGAACCAAGTGTCTATATGATTAAACCCTGCCTGAGATAAGCGTTTTTTATGTGTTTTGATCGAATCGGTCAGCATCACATTTTCTAACATGTTTCGTTTTTGACTAATTTCAAGTTCGCTATAGCCATTCGCACGTTTAAAGTCATGATGCATATTGAACAGTAATTCATCAATAGTTGGATCACTAAAACTAAATTTTTCAGAAAGGACCAAAATACCATTAGGTTTTAATGCTTGATAGATATTATTTAAAACACGTTGACGATTGTCTGGGGTTAAAAATTGTAAGGTAAAATTAAGTACCACCATTGATGCATTTTGCATACTAATATTGCAAATATCATCACAGATGACTTCAACAGGAACTTTAGCTTTGTATGCTTCGATGTGTCGTTTACAACGTTCAACCATGGGTTCGGAATTATCTACTGCAATAATACGACAATTAGCATGATTGATATTACGTCGAATAGAAAGAGTAGCCGCACCTAAAGAGCACCCCAAATCATAAACTGTTGAATTTGGTTGAACGAATCTTTCTGCTAACATGCCAATCATTGAGATAATATTAGAATAACCAGGAACCGAACGTTGCACCATATCAGGAAAAACTTCTGCAACCTTTTCGTCAAATGTCCAATCGCCTAATTTATCAATGGGTGTCGAAAATAATTGGTCTTTTTTGATATCCATAAAAGTTATTGGTACTATAGAAATTAATTCTGTTATCATACCATTTTTTAGGTTCAATTGTTCGGGTAATTATGAGTTTTATTGCGCTTATTGCCATAGTTGTTAGCATTCTGATCGCTATCTATTTAGGCAAACGTTGGCAATTTTGGTTTAAATGTCATCCACGTGGTGTATATCAAATTGCTTATTGGTTTTTTGTTGGTATCGCGAGTTTATCTATAGTACTTTCTAAGATATTTGATAGTTTGTCTACATATTGGCTGCCTTTATTGGCGAATGTTACTTTCGGTTTAATTATCTGCGCTATTTTTGTCACTTTATTGTTTGATATTGTGCATAAACTTATTAAAAATAAATTTAGTCCCAATTTAGCGACCAAAATTATCTATATCATTTGTGTTCTCGCACTATTTTGTTATGGCCATGAGATGGCTTTCGAATCTAAAATTGTTAATTATCAAGTTAAAATTAATAAACCGGCTAATGTTGATCATTTACGTATTGTTCAGCTTACAGATATTCATATCAATGAATTAACTACGCATAGAATGATTCAACAAATGGTTGATAAAGTGAATAGTTTGAATGCCGATTTTATTGTTATTACTGGTGATACGTTAGATAAACGTTTAAAACCATTTATTGAGCAAGATTTTTATAAACAATTTCAGCAATTAAAATCAAAATATGGTACATATATCATTTTCGGTAATCACGAATATTTAGGTACAAAGGAACCGAATAATCGTGAACAAGATATCATTAATGCCTTTCAACAAGCGAATATGAAAGTGTTAAAAGATGATATAGTTTATCTGGATGATGTCGGTATTAACCTGGTTGGGCGCGATGATTTTTCATCTGCGTTATATGATGTAAAACGGGCTTCTTTATCTGACTTGATGATGTTTACTGATACGCAAAGCCCAGTTATTTTATTGGATCATCAACCGAAAGATTTAGTTGAACCTGCTTCGTTAGGGGTGGATTTAATGATTTCAGGTCATACTCATGGTGGACAAGTGTTTCCTATTAATTTGCTCGTTGCGGCAATGTATAAAAATGCCCACGGCATCTATCAAGATAATGAGAAACCTTTTGTTAGTATTGTGAGTAGTGGTTATGGTCTTTGGGGACCGCCAATTCGTTTAATGACGCGTTCTGAAATCGCAGTTATCGATATCGATTTTGCTAAACAACCAGCATCAAGCACTAACTAAACTAATTAGGAAACAGACTTTGCCATATCAATTTATTACCAATAATGCGCAGTTAAATCAATACTGCGTAAAAATTGCCAATAGCAATGCAATTGCTTTGGATACAGAATTTGTGCGCACTCGGACTTTTTATCCTCATTTAGGATTGTTGCAAGTGTTTAATGGTGAATATGCTGCCCTGATTGATCCGCTAGCAATTACTGATTGGCAGGCTTTTTTAGCTATCTTAAATAATCCTACTATTGAAAAATATTTTCATTCTTGCAGTGAAGATATTGAAGTCTTTTTACACTTTTTTGGTTGCTTGCCAACGCCAATTATTGATAGCCAAATATTCGCTTCGTTTTTAGATAATCCAATAAGCAGTGGTTATGCCAGCTTAGTTAACAAATATTTAAATGTTGAATTAGATAAAAGTGAAACGCGTACAGACTGGTTAAAACGTCCATTAACTGAAAAGCAATGTAATTATGCTATTAATGATGTTTTGTATCTATTCCCTTTGATGAATTTACTTAAAACGCAATTAACGAAACAAGGTTATCTAACGGCAGCTTATCAAGAATGCCAAACCGTAATTAAGCGTAAGTGCGAAATCATTAATCCAGATGATGCTTATCTTAATATTAAAAACAGTTGGCAACTAAAGGGCAAAAGTTTAGGTCAATTATATAAACTCGCACGTTATCGTTATAATACCGCTAAACAAAACGATATCGCTTTAAATTTTGTCGTGAATGAAGAAACACTATTTAAAATAGCGCGTTATTCGCCAAGTTCCTTGGCTGAACTTGATAAATTAGGTATGAATGGCAAGGAAATACGGTTATATGGACAGGCTATTTTAGCTATTTTATTAGAGCCTATTCCAGACATTCCACCTATTCGTCGAGTGAACTCTTACCCTAACTACAAATATATTGCAGATAAATTAAAACAAGCAGCACAAGATATTGCTGAGCATACTGGGTTGAATCAAGATTTGTTATTATCAAGACGATTAATCAATCAGTATGTTAAATGGCAAATAGATAAAACCGATGCTTTACCTGATATTTTAGCTGGTTGGCGAAAGCCTTTATTTGAAAAATATATCGCGAATGAGCAGTAAAAATTCAAGAGTATTGTGATGGCGATTATTTTTTTAATCCAACTATAGGTAGTGTTAAATTACGATAAATCGCTAATAGGCGAATAATAAGTGTCACTGAAATACCGAGCAGGGTGGATATCTCTAACGGCAAATTAAGTGCGTTATAAGCAATGACATGTGTTGTTCCACCGATTATGCAGGCAGTTGCGTAGATATCGGTTCTAAAAACCATAGGAATATCTCTGGCAAGTACATCTCGTATAATTCCACCACCAACACCGGTCATAACGCCCATACATACTGCAATTAGGCTATTGACTTGAGAGTCAATAGCTTTGTTTACCCCAATACCGACAAATACGGCAAGACCAATTGCATCTAATACCGAAAATAACCATTTAGGAATAGTTAGGGTTGATGAATAACGTAACAACAACATGGTTATTAGTGAGGCGATAATAGCAACATATAAATCTGTTGAGTCAGTTATCCAAAAAATCGGTCCATGATTTAACACCATATCTCGAATAGTTCCACCGCCAATAGCGGTAATAACAGCTAAAACAAGTGCACCAATTGGATCCATCTCTTTTTTTGCGGCTAACAATACGCCAGAAATAGCAAATACAATAGTGCCTAAAAGGTCAAACCAAAAAAGGTAACTCACGCAAGTTCACTCAACATTGATTCTACAATCAACGATGACTGTGCAGAAGCAAGTTTTAAAAATGATTGAAAATCAATTGCTGATTCATTATCACCATTATCGGAAATTGCTCGCACCACAACAAACGGCACCTTAAAAAGCCAACATACATGACCAATTGCTGCAGCTTCCATTTCAACAGCAATTGCATCAGGAAAGGTTTGTTTTATTCTATCTAAATGGTTTTTACCATTAATAAATGCATCGCCACTACCAATCGAACCTACAATTGCATTGACGCCATGTTTTTTTATGCAGTTTTCAGCAAGTAATTGATATTTTTCAGCAGATTCAAAGGTGGCAGGGCAGCCAGACATTTGTCCTGGTAGGTATCCAAAAGCAGTTAAATCAACATCGTGATAAAAAACATCCTGTGACACAACAATATCGCCAATATTAAGTTTAGATGATAATCCTCCTGCTGAACCCGTATTAATAACGGCATCGACGTTGTAATTATTCAATAATAATGTTGTGCCCGATGCTGCTGCAACTTTACCGATACCGGATTGGAGCAATACAATGTCACAACCGGCAATTTGACCTAAATGAAAATCACATCCTAAATGGTTTTCTACACGATAGTGATTGATTTTAGTTTTTAATATAGCAACTTCTTCTTCCATTGCGGCAATAATCGCGATTTTCATTTAATCCTCTTAGCTTTGATTAACTCACTTAAATTTAGATGTGCTATCATAATTGCAGAGGATTAACTTGACAATATATCATTACAAAGGAGTGACCAAATTTGCGAACAATATTTATTACCGGTTGTTCTAGTGGTATTGGTTTGATTTCAGCGATTGCTTTAAAAAAACGTGGATATCGCGTTATTGCATCGTGTCGTAAAGCGTCTGACCAGAAAAAACTTATTGAGCAAGGGTTTGAAACAGTATTACTTGATTTAGATAACCCTGAATCAGTTAAACAGGCAGCAAAAGAGGTGTTAACATTAACTGATGGTAAATTATATGCATTATTTAATAATGCAGGTTTTGGTGTTTATGGTCGGTTAAATACCATTAATCGTGAGCAATTAGAAGCTCAATTTTCAACCAATTTTTTTGGTGTTCACCAGTTAACCCAATTACTGCTTCCTGCAATGCTTGAACAAAATGAAGGCCGAATTATTCAAACAAGCTCTATTGTGGGCATCGTAGCAACCCCTGGTCGGGGGGCTTATTCTGCAAGCAAATATGCGTTAGAAGCATGGTCAGACGTATTAAGATTAGAATTATATAAAACCAATATTAAAGTTTGTTTAATTGAACCAGGTCCCTTAAAAACCTATTTTTCCAGTAATGTTAATCAAACTGAAAAGAATAATACTATAGAAAATCCACCTATTGCTAAACGATTTACGCTTCTTCCTGAAGCGGTATTACCTTATTTATATCATGCATTAGAGAGTAATAAGCCAAAAATTCGTTACAGGGTAACAAAAGTCACTAAACTTGCTGCTATCGCTAAACGTTTGCTTCCCGATAGATTAATGGATAAAATTTTATCTAATAAATAATAAGCCGAAAAATTTAGGAAACATTTATGCAAAACCAATTTATTTTTGATGTGAATGAACACAATATTCAAGCAATTATTGAAAAGTCATCGCTATCACCGGTATTGTTTTACTTTTGGTCTGCACGAAGTCCAGAACACGAAACAATGACACAAACACTAACAAAATTAGCAAACGAATTTAATGGGCAATTTATATTAGCAAGTGTCAATTGTGATGAACAGCAAATGTTGGCGGCTCAATTTGGTTTAAGAGCAATACCAACTGTGTATCTATTCCAAAACGGCCAACCTGTAGATGGTTTTCAAGGGCCGCAATCAGAGCAAGTGATAAGGGATTTTTTAGCTAAAGTATTACCAAATGAAGATGAATTAAAATTAATCGAAGCACAATCATTATTTAATGAAGCTAAATACGAACAAGCTTTACCTTTGTTAAGACAAGCTTGGAAAGCCTTGACCGATCATCTAGGTAAGCCAAGATCTGATATTGCACTAATGCTTGCTAAATCGCAAATAGAACTCAAACAATTAAGTGAAGCAAAAGAGGTACTTAGTACCATTCCATTGCAAGATCAGGATTCCACTTTTCATGGTTTACAAGCAGAAATAGAACTACTCGAACAAGCAGCTAATTCACCTGAATTACAATTGTTGCAAGCGCAATTAGCTCAACATCCCGATAATATAGAATTAATGATTCAATTGTCTTCTCAATTAATGCAGGTAGGGCGTCATGAAGAAGCGTTAGAATTATTATATCAACCGCTGACCAAAGATCTCAATGCTGGAGATGGGCAAGTGAAAAAAACATTGCTGGATCTATTAGCGGCTCTTGGTACCAGTAATCCTCTGGCAAGTGCTTATCGACGTAAACTTTATACATTATTATATTGATAGATAAAGTGTATCGAAAAAGATCAATATTTATTGCTATCTATTGTTTTATTGACTTTAATCATTAACAGTATAACTAACTAATAAAGTGAATTGTTTGGTATTGGTTAGTTAAACAATAGATAGCGAATAAAAAATGGTGGTTTGCTAAAAATAATAAGTAATGAAAGATTCAACAACTGTATCATTGTTGAATCTTTTTTATTTAGTGTTCAATAATGCGAGGAAAGTTTTCATCTTTGCGTAAGGTTAACACTTCAACGCCGTTATCGGTGACTAAAATAGTATGTTCATATTGTGCAGAAAGACCATGATCTTTTGTTTTAACTGTCCAACCATCTTTCATTGTGCGAGTACGCCAATCGCCGGTATTAACCATTGGCTCGATAGTGAAAGTCATTCCCGGTTTTAAAATCACTCCGCCATCGTCAGCATCATAATGTAATACCTGTGGTTCATCATGATAGACATTACCAATACCATGACCACAATATTCTCTAACTGATGAAAAACCGAATTTTTCAACATATTTTTGAATCGTTTTACCAATTTCTTTTAAACGAATACCAGGCTTAATAATTTTTATTGCTTCATATAAGCTTTCTTGAGTGACTTGACATAATTTTTCACCGGCAATTGTTGGTTTACCCGCAATATACATTCGTGAAGTATCGCCATGATAACCATCTTTAATAACAGTGACATCAATGTTAAGAATATCACCATCCTTAATTTTTTTTTCGAAACTTGGAATGCCATGACAAACTACATCATTGATTGAAATACAACTAGTATGTTTATAGCCACAATAACCAATATTGGCAGGAATTGCTTTTTGAACATTAACAATATGCTCATAACAAATTTGGTCAAGTTCACCTGTACTTATACCGGGTTTAACATAAGGTTCAACTATTTCTAATACTTCAGCGGCAAGTTTACCAGCTATACGCATTTTTTCGATTTCATCGGGAGTTTTTAACTTGATAGACATTAATTCGTTCCTATAATATTAACGGCATTATCCTATCATATACCGGTATTTCGTCAAATCATAGCTATTAGTATATTTACAATGAATCGAAAAATGTTGAAATGTTTGGTAAAAAAATTAAGGTAAGCTGATGTTTTAGTATAAAATTGAATAGAAATTATCACTCATAAAAAATTATCAATAAAATATACATTAGAAAAATAGGTTTTATCATCATGCAATGTCGCTATTATCAGCAAAAAAAGTGTTTATCGTGTCCATGGATTGAACGACCTTATCAAACACAACTCGATGAAAAACAACAACAATTGATTAAACAATTAACACCTTTCCAACCGTTAGAATTAAAAGCGCCTTTTGCCAGTGAACAAAAAGGGTTTCGTAATAAAGCAAAAATGGCAGTACTTGGAACAGTTGAAAAACCAATCTTAGGCATACAACACCAGGGACAAGCTGTTGATTTATGTGATTGTCCACTTTACAGTGATAGCATGCAAAGCATTCTTAAAATTGTACGTAGCTATATTCGTAAACAAGGAATAGTTCCCTATAATATTAATAAACGAAAAGGTGAATTGAAATTTATTATTATTACTGAAAGTGCTAGTAATAATCAAAACAGTTATATGTTGCGATTTGTCCTAAGATCCTCAAAATTTGTTGAACAAATTAAAAACACAATCAGTCAGTTACAAAATTACATACAAAATTTACACGTAGTATCAATTAATATTCAACCTAATCATGCCGCAATTTTAGAAGGTGAACAAGAATTGGTTATTACTGAAAATCCATATTTACCAATAAAATTAAATAATATTGAACTCTATATCAAATCGAAAAGTTTTTTTCAAACTAATACCTATATTGCAGAAAATTTATATAAAACCGCAAGTGACTGGGTCACTCATTTACCAATTAACTCTATTTGGGACCTTTTTTGTGGGGTAGGTGGTTTTGGGTTAAGTTGTGTGACAAATATTGATCATACTATCTGTAATGCCATTAAGTTAACAGGGATTGAAATCAGCAGTGATGCAATTGAATGTGCCAATAAATCTGCTCAAAAACTTGGGTTTAAACATTTAACTTTTAAATCACTCGATGCAACTCAATATGCCATTAATCAGCACGATATTCCTGACTTAGTGTTACTCAATCCTCCTCGACGTGGGGCAGGTAAAACGCTTATGCAATATTTAGAACAGGTTGAGCCAAATTACATTTTATATTCGAGTTGTCATTTGACGTCATTAGTAGATGATTTAAATGAATTATCTAACTATAAGATCTTAAAAACTCAATTATTTGATATGTTTCCACATACCTCTCATATGGAAATATTAGTCTTATTACAAAAAAAAGATTAGTTTCCCCATAGCCAGTTCTCAATTTTCTTTATGCTATTAACCACGCATTATTAATGGTAATTATTTTTCATCACTTTTATGAACGTTATACAAATTACCATTTTTATTGCACGACTACTTCTATTTTATTAAGCACAAAGCGTTTTTATATAACCTATTAATTTGATTGAATATAATTTATATATCGTCAACATGATAATCATTATCATATGTAAATGGTAATTATTATCATTGATAATTTTAATTAAATTTGTTAGATTAAAAAATAAAAAATGATAATTATCAAATATTGGAGCAATAGTTAATATAGTTCATATGGATAGGTTTTTTAAAACAGGATGAAAGTAAATAAAGTATTGTTAACTATTTTGGCTGCTTCAATGACATTTCAGGTTTATGCTGAAAATGATGATTTAGATACCATTACGGTAACCGCTAGTCGACAAAAGAAAGCAAAATTGGCCATTCCCGAAACGGTTGATGTGATTAATAAAAAAAATATCGAAGATCATCAAATGTCAACAATGGAAGATGTAGTTCGCTATCTTCCCGGCGTTACTGTTAGCAGACAAACCTCGGGGACTGATCCTTTTGGTAATTTAGGTGGAATTAGAATACGAGGAATGACAGGTAACCGCATACAAATGCAAGTTGATGGTGCGAGAGTCATAGAAGGGTTACAAGATGGCAACCGTAATTTTATCGATTTATCAACAATAAAAGCGGTTGAAATTGTTCGTGGTCCGGGCTCTGTATTATGGGGAGCGGACGCACTGGGTGGTGTGGTTGCCTTTAAAACATTAGATCCAAGTGATTTATTGCAGAATAAGCCTTATGCAGTGCAAATTAATGGTGCTTATGATAGTTTAAATAAACAAAATACTAAAACGGGTATGCTTGCTTTCGAATTAATGCCAAATTTAGAAGCTTTACTAAGTTTTAGTCGGCGTGATTATCAAGAATCTAAGTTAAGAAAAGCTAAAGCTAATGGGGGAATTTGGGGGTGCCCAAGAGGGGATGAAGCCATCGGATGTAATAAACTTAATCCATTAGATGCTAAAGCAGAAAACCTGTTATCTAAGTTGGTTTTCCATAATGATAACCGCGAAACAAAATTAACTTTTGAACATTTTCGTTCAAACTCTTATGTAAAACAGCTGTATGATTATGGTTTGCAATCTTCGGGAACCTTTAATGGCGACTATAAGCGCACTCAAATACAAACACGAAAACATTATGCCATTGATGATACGTGGTCACCTTCGGTAAATTTTGTTGATCAAATAAAAACAGTGATTTCTTATTCACCCCAAGAGCGATATTTAAAATCTCACCGTGAACAGAGAGATAAGAAAAATAAACCTATCTATACTTATACTACTAATGATTATAAAGAGAAGTTTTTACAGTTTGATTTACAATTAAATTCTAGCTTTGATTTTTTAGATACAGCGCATGATTTAGTATATGGTTTTCAAGGTGATATAACCCGCAGCCATTATCGTAATGAGAGCACTAAAAATGGTGTAAAAACAATTGGTGGCGGATTTAACTTTGCCAATGCAAAAACTCGTCGAGCAGACATCTATCTTCAAGATGAATTTCATTTAATTACAGAGCGCTTTAAAATCAAACCGGGGTTACGTTATGCCACTTATGAAATCAAACCCAATATTGATGATTACTATGTGGTGATTAAAGACAAAGAGCCTCGTAAATTGACTTCACATCGTTTAATCCCACAACTCGGTACACTTTTTTCCATTACTGATCAATATTCAATTTATGCACGTTATGCCGAAGGTTTTAAAATGCCAACGGCGCAACAGCTATATACCTCATTACCTTCGGCTTCAATGAATTTGATTCCTAATCCTAATTTAAAACCCGAAAAAGTAAAATCGTATGAGACGGGGTTACGCGGTGATTTTTCTGAAGGCTGGTTTAGTTTTGGTCTATTTAAAGCCAATTATAGTAATTATATTAAAAACTTTATTCAGGTTGGGCCTAAAGATTATACCTACAAAAATTTATCTAACGTTAATATGTGGGGGATAGAGTCATCTGCTGAGTGGCATTTTCTAGAGAATTGGTCTTTGAACGCTTCGGCCTCATACCAGTATGGTAAAAAGCAATCTTCACCTGGCGAGAAAAAATCTTACTTTAACGAAGCGATGCCTTTACAAGGTAATCTTGGCATTAAATGGCATCAACCCGATCTTAACTTAGATAGTGAGATTGTGAGTTCGTTTTCTAAAGCGGTTAGCCATGTATCAAAAGATGACGAGACAGCAGGCGACGTATTTAAACCTCAAGGGTATGCCATTTATGATGCCTATTTTAATTGGCATCCTAATCAACATATCAAGTTAAGAGCCTCAGTCTTAAATATTTTCGATAAACGTTATTTTAAATGGCCTATGTTCAGTACTTATTATAAAGATCCGAAAGATAATGTGAAAGCAACCAATCCATTGGAATTGCAAACCGCACCGGGACGAACATTTGGTTTTGATATAGCGGTTAGTTTCTAAAAAATTTAAATCTAATTAATGATCAATTTTTGTTTAAAGAATTGATCATATTGATGAGTAATAGGCAGTATAGAGAGTAAAGATGTTGCAAACCTTAAAAAATATTTTTTTGCTCATTAAGTTATGTTGCAATACAAAACAAGGTAAGTTGGGATTTGGTTATGCATTTATTGTCATTAGCTTGAATATTATTCTAATAAAAATCAGCCTCGAAATGATAGGTTGGAATAAAAACTTCTATAATGCATTAGAAAAGTATGATATGCAGGGTGTTTTAAATCAAATAATGGTTTTTATTTTATTAACTTTTTTAGGGGCGATGACTTATCTTATTGCTGATTATTTAAAAAAAGTTTTGACTATTACTTGGCGTAATACACTTAATAATAAGATTTTAGATTATTGGATTGATAATAGAGCTTATTGGTATCTTAATAACAAACAACAAAAAATTGATAATCCAGATCAAAGGATAGCTGAAGATTGTCAGTTATTTGTTGAGAAATTAACCAATGAAGGGTTTTCATTTATTACACAGTTAATAGGACTTTTTTCTTATTTTGTCTTGTTATGGCAAATTACCGACAGTTTTGTATTAGCTTTTAGTATTTGCGGTATCAATATCAGTATTTCTCATTATCTGATTTGGTTAGCGCCGTTGTATGTATTATTTTGCTCATGCCTTGCCCATTGGTTAGGAAGACCTTTAAAAAAACTCTTAGTTGAACAACAACATAAAGAAGCAAATTATCGTTTTGCTTTAACGCGGTTTCGAGAATCGAAAGAGCCTATTGTTTTATTAAAAGGTGAAAATGTTGAAAAGCAAATTTTAAATCAGTATTTCGATGAAATAAAAAACAATTGGTATCAATTAATTAAGCGTCAATTACGATTAGGTTGTTTCACAAGACCTTATAATTTGACTGTACTTCAAATTCCCACTTTTTTTGCATTACCGATTTATTTGATTGGCAAAGTCAGTTTAGGTTCATTGATGCAAATTAGCAAAACTTTTAGTAATGTTGTGGTTAATTTATCTTGGTTTATTTTTAATTATAATAAATTGGCTGAACTGATTGCTTGTAGTCACCGGTTGTGTCAATTTGTCAAATATACGCAATCTGTCACGGAAATACATCGTCAATCCGATCAACCTGAAGATACGATAAATACTCTGCAAATTAACAATTTGATCATAAAAACTCCGCAGGGCAAAGTTTTACTTAAATGCCCAACATTTCAGCTAAACCAAGGTGAATCGGTAATTTTGTCTGGCGTATCTGGAGTGGGAAAATCGACACTGTTAAAAATATTATCTGGCATTTATCCTTATTATGAAGGAACAGTGCAATTACCCGCATCAAAAATACTCTTTTTATCTCAGACACCTTACTTTCCAATAGGTGGATTAGCGCATGCAGTTAGCTATCCCGAGCCTTTACTCGAAAAAAATTTAACACATATTAAAGCACTTTTATTAGTAGTTGGTTTTTCGTCAGAAAATATCGAAAATCAATTACTTGATTGTGATTTTAACAAACTATCTGGTGGTGAAAAGCAGCGCTTAGTAATCGCCAGAATATTGATGCAAAAACCTGATTGGATATTTATGGACGAAACAACCAATGCCCTCGATAAAAAATCAGAACAACAACTATTACAATTATTACAACGTAAGTTACCCTCAAGTAGCTTTATTATTATTTCACATACAGATGTCTCAAATTATTTTACCAATTGTTATCAATTGATTTTATAACACATGACAGTAAACATAATTTGAAGATTAAATTAAAATAAAAAAGGAGTTTTTCTATGGCTGAGTCCACAAATGATCTTGTACATAATACTTTAAATAGTTTGCATGAGTCAGTTTTAACCTTGATATTATCAACAATAAATAAAGATACTGGTATTGAAACTAGCTATTCACCTTACTTTTTTGATGGGAATGATTACTATATTCTGATCTCTAATTTGGCGCCTCATAGTCAAAATATTAAAACAAATCCTAACCTATCGTTTTTAATTATTGAGGATGAAACAAACACTAAAAACATTTATGCTCGTAGGCGTATAACATCACAAGCGACAGCTAAGATCATAGAAAGAAGTTCAGATGTGTTTGAACACATTATTGATAATTTGGCTAAGCGAGTCAGTAAAATGGTTTATATGTTGGCTGAAATGAATGATTTCAATTTATACAAAATCACACCAACAGTGGGTCGCGTTGTAATTGGTTTTGGTCGAACATTTATTTACGATCATCAAACCAAAGCGATAACGCCAGTTGATGAAAGCTATCTTGCTAATCAAAAAGCACAACAATAAAAGTAAAATCAGGGTTCAGTTTTAAAAATAGTTAAAATTGAGTAGGCTAATAAAGTCTACTCAATTTATAAACAAATAATAACGTTGCATTTTATTTTCTATCTATCAACATCTTTACATTATCAGTTTGATTATTGGAATCGGCACTTTGTTCAATCAATGTTACCATTTTTGCCGACTAACTCTATAAAAACTTATTTAATGATTTTAATAATATCAAAATTGCATTTAGCATAAGGCAAATTGTGTTAATATGATATTAATAAAAAATATGATTAAGGAAGCACTAAACTATGATTCCTGATGTTTCTAAAGCACTCAACTGGTTAGAAAAGCATTATACTATTTTACAAGGTATTCAACGTGGTGTTGAACGTGAAACATTGCGTATTTTACCTGATGGTACATTATCTAAGACCCCGTTTCCTAATAAAATTGGAGCTGCTTTAACTCATCCATGGATCACAACAGATTTTGCCGAATCGATGTTGGAATTTATTACGCCAGTTAATACCAACATCGATTATATGCTAACGTTTTTACGTGATTTACATCGTTACGCTAGTGTCAATATTGGTGATGAAATGATGTGGCCTTTAAGCATGCCGTGCTTTGTCGCAAATGAAGATGACATTATTTTAGCGCAATATGGTAAATCAAATGAAGGACGCTTCAAAACAACATATCGAGAAGGTTTAAAAAATCGCTATGGCGCGATGATGCAAACCATATCTGGCGTGCATTATAATTTTTCATTACCAATGGCTTTTTGGCAAGCTCGTGATGGTGTTAAAAATAGTGAAGAAGGTAAAGCGGTCATTTCTGAAGGCTATTTTAGATTAATTCGTAATTATTATCGTTTTGGTTGGGTCATTCCTTTTTTGTTTGGTGCATCACCCTCTATGTGTTCTTCTTTCATTCAAGATCCCCAAAAAGCCAAAGCGTTTATTGAACAAACCAATGGTAATTGCTATTTACCTTATGCGACCTCATTAAGATTAAGTGATATAGGCTATACCAATAATGCTCAAAAACAATTAGGTATTACTTTTAATCATCTTGAGACATATGCCGAAGGATTAAAACGAGCAACGCAAACTAAATCCCCAGAATTTGCAAAATTAGGTATCAAAGTTGACGGTCACTACCGTCAATTAAATGATCATGTATTACAGATAGAGAATGAATTCTATGCGCCAATTCGACCAAAACGCGTGCCTAGGGCTGGTGAAACCCCATCAGATGCTTTATTACGTGGTGGAATAGAATACATTGAAGTTAGAGCCTTAGATGTAAACCCATTCTCACCGATTGGTATTACTGAGGAGCAAATTCGTTTTATTGATCTATTTTTAATATGGTGTGCCTTAGCACCCGCACCCGAAATGAGTAGCCAAGAGCTTGAATGTGCAAAATTAAACTGGAATCGTGTTGTCATAGAAGGGCGTAAACCTGGGCTTGAAATTGGTATAGGTTGTGATAGTTATCATGAGCCGCTTTCTAAAGTTGGTCATGATTTATTTAAAGACTTACTGCGTGTTGCTGATGTTTTAGATCATAAAGATGATCAACAGCAATATCGTAAAGTTTGTGAACGATTAGAATTGATGTTTGATCAGCCAGAGCTAACACTTTCAGCAAGAACCTTACAGGCTATTAGTGATTTAGGTACGTCTGAATTTGGTTTAGTACTTGCAACTCAATATAAAAAACAACTTATTACCGAACCACTATCGTTATTAACCGATGGTGATTTTGTTCAGCAACGTATTTTATCTATTGAAAAACAGCAAAAGAAAGAGCAAAGTGATACATTATCATTTGATGATTATTTGAAACAAAAAATGACCGTTTAGTATGTTTAAAAATCGTGATTATACATTAAGATATCAAGGAAATAATGATGTTGAATTGATTTTACCTAATCATCATATCATCGTAAATCAACCTTTAATTGACCAAAACTCTTTTTCAGTTTTAGTTTGGAATATTTTCAAGCAAAAAAGGGCGGATTGTATTCAAATTTTGGAGCAATATGCAAAAAGTACCAAAATAATCTTATTACAAGAGGCCCAAACCACACCACAATTATTAAATTTTATTGCAAAGCATAATAAAATAGCTGATCATGTTCCGGCTTATTGTTTAAATGATATCTATGCAGGCGTTATGACCATAACTGATAGTTTACCTACTGCCTTATTATCTTTTAAAGAGAGAGAGCCACTAATTAGAGTACCTAAGTCAGCATTAATTACCTATTACCCGATTGAGCACTCTTTAGAGCAATTATTAGTCGCCAATATACATGCTATTAATTTTAGTTTGGGGGTAAAAGTTTATCGCCAACAAATGTTCATATTGTTAAATCGTATTAAAGAACATCATGGACCGGTCATTTTGGCTGGGGATTTTAATGCGTGGAGTCGTCAACGTTTAAATCTTTTATATCATCTGATTCGTTCTATAGGATTGAAACCGGTCAATTTTTCTGTCGATATTCGAAAAACATTTATGGGCAGACCGTTAGATTTTATCTTTTATCGAGGATTACAACTTGATGCGGCTGAAATTATTAGTACAACGGCATCCGATCATAATCCTCTATTAGTGAATTTTAGATTGGGTTTGCATTAGCAAGGTTGATAGTTAAAATATCGCCTTCTTTTACACGCGAATTTTTTAACTTATTCCACTCAAGTATATCGGTAATTTTTACACGATAATTTTGTGCGATAGAGTAAAGGTTATCACCCGCTTTAACAAGGTAAGTAATTTTTTTACTGCTATTACCATTTTTACCTAAAATAGAATTAACCGTTTTATTATTTGTTGAACTATACTTAATCGTTGACGATTTCACTTCAAATGGCATTGTAGCATGCGGTACGTCTTGTAATAGTTCAGTTATTTCATTAGCAACCAGATTCTCTGCTTGTAATTTTTTAAATAAATCTTCAGCATGAACATAAGGAACTAGCAGATGGAAAGGACCATTTACTGTTTGTTGTACATACCCTGCATTATATGTCATTAAATCATTGAGTGATAACCCAGTATATTGGGCAATTTTAGCCAATGAGATATTTTTAGACATATCGATTCGAACTAAAGAATTTTCATAATTACAATCGGGTAACTTAATACCATATTGTTGATTATTTTTTACAATATCAATGATGGCTAAAATCTTAGGTACATAGTGCATGGTTTCACTAGGTAAATCTAAAGACCAATAATTGATTGGTAAACCTTTAGCTTGATTTTTTTCTATTGCTTTTCTAACTCGACCTTCACCCGCATTATAAGCAGCAAGAGTTAATAACCAATCACCATTAAATTTGCTATTAAGGTTTTGTAATAGTGATATAGCTGAATTAGTTGATGCAATCAAATCACGGCGACCATCAAAGTAATTGCTTTGCTTTAATCCATATTCTTTGGCTGTAATTGGCACAAATTGCCATAATCCCGCAGCTTGAGCAGAGGAGGTTGCCATCGGATCGTATGAACTTTCAATTAAAGGAATTAATGCCAACTCAACCGGTAAATTATTTTTACGTAATTGGTTGATAATATAGTATACATAAGGTTCAGAACGTAGTGCGATAGTTTCAAATCCTTGAGGATCACGTAATAAACGTTCTCTTTCAGCTTTAATTCGACTATTCTCTGGCACATTAACATTGATTTGCGCTAACATAAATTGCCAAGGATTTTGAGTCACTGATGAGTAATTTACACCACCACTTTTGATACTCGTTGTCATTATTGATTTAGAGTTGTGCTTTTTATAAGTGCTATTATAGCGAGCTCCGTGATTTTGACATGCACCTAAAAAAGAACATAACACAGTAAAAATTATTAACTTTTTCATTAGTTTACAAGATTTAACATGAATTTAAGTTGAGTATTATACCTAAAAATTGTCTTTTTGGCTCCTAAAAAAAGTAAACAATTCTAACTCATTGTTAAAATTGAATTTACTTTGTAAGTTTTTTTCATTACATCTCAAAAATAAATTAATTTGTCTTTCATTCATTAACGTTGAAGGTAAAGTTATTGTTTTATTTGAAATATAATTTAAATATTGCGTAATATTTTTGTCTTCCGGTACCATGTGTGTAGCAAATTTTAAATTCGATAAAGTGTACTCATGACCTGCACAAATTAATGTGTTATCCGGTAACTTTTTTAATTTATTGAGTGAATCTAACATTTGCTGGTAGTGCTGCTCGAAAACTCGTCCACATCCGGCCGAAAACAACGTATCACCACAAAAAAGATAGGGCGCACAGTAATAGGCTAAATGTCCTAAAGTATGGCCTGGTACTTTTAATATATCAAATTTAAAATCAGCAATGGTAATTGTGTGCTGATTAGATAGTGATATTAAAGGTAGATTAATTTCACTTGGCCCATAAATGGCTATATCAGTATAGTAATCTTGCAGTAATTTAACACCACCAAGGTGATCAATATGGTGATGAGTAAGTAAAATTGCAAGGGGGGAGAGTTGGTGCTGGTTTAGATAGTTAATAACAGGTTTGCCATCACCAGGATCAACGATAATCACTTGCCTATGGGCATTTTCGAGCAACCAAATATAGTTATCTGCTAATGCCGGAATAATATGCAATTGAAACATATGACCTAACTCCTTTCAACAAAATTTATTAAATATTATCACGCTATTTTTATTGAATTAACACTTAGTCAACTGCAGATTGTTCAAATAGCGTGTCATGCATAGTTGGATTTTCAGCCATACTTTTTGCAATGACATCACAACGTTCATTTTCAATATGTCCAGCATGTCCTTTTACCCAAATCCATTCAATTTTATGCGTTTGTACTAGTGAATCTAGTCGAGTCCAAAGATCGGCATTTTTTACTGGTTTTTTATTAGCTGTTTTCCAACCGTTTTTTTTCCAAGCATGGATCCAGTTTAAAATGCCATTACGCAAATATTGACTATCGGAAAATAATTCAATTAAACAAGGTTGTTTTAGCTCTTCTAAAGCAACAATTGCTGCAAGTAATTCCATACGGTTATTTGTTGTTTTATAAAAACCTTTTGATAAGATTTTTTCTGTTTGTTTATATTTTAATATCGCGGCATAACCACCAGGACCGGGATTGCCTAAGCAAGAACCATCAGTATAAATTTCTATTTGTTTGAGCATGTTAATAATCTTTTAAAATGATATTAATTGTTAGCTATCTGCTAAAGATAAAACCAAAACGAGTGTTTGTTACTATAAATGAGTTAACCCTCTATACTATTGGGTCTCAACATTAGAAGCGTTTAGTGCTAAACTATACCATTATTTTGATCATTCCCCAATTATTGATAAACAAAAAGAGAATAACGTGATAACCAATTGTAATCGCCAAATTGTATTAGATACAGAAACCACTGGTATGAATCAAGAAGGCAATAATCATTATGAAGGACATAAGATTATTGAAATTGGTGCTGTTGAAATTGTTAATCGACGATTAACAGGAAATCATTTTCATGTCTATATTAATCCCGAACGTTTAATCGATGAAGAAGCCTTTAAAGTTCATGGTATTAGTGATGAATTTGTAAAAGACAAACCTATTTTTAAAAATATTGCTCATGATTTTATCAAGTTTATAGATGGTGCTGAGTTAGTTATTCATAATGCTTCGTTTGATGTCGGCTTTATGGATTACGAATTTCGCCTTTGTGGCTTAAATTTCAAAACAGCAGATCACTGTATTATTACCGATACCTTAGCAATGGCAAGACGCTTGTTTCCGGGAAAACGTAATAATTTAGATGTGCTTTGTGAACGTTATCAGATTGATAATTCTCATCGAACACTGCACGGCGCTTTACTTGATGCCGAGATCTTAGCAGAAGTCTATCTTGCAATGACAGGGGGGCAAACAACCTTGTCATTTAGTAACGATGATCATCTTTCATCTTCCACTGATGCTAATGCTGTTAAGAAAATAGATCGTAATGGTAATCGTTTAAAAGTAATCAAAGCGTCTGATGATGAACTTGGCCAACATAAAGCTATTTTAGAAAAAATTGACAAAAAAAGTGGTGGGGCGTTATGGAACTCACAATAATGATGGTTTTATATGCAATTAAACATTAATTTGCAAATTATTATTGACGAAAATGAAATTTATCTTTAACATCACGCCTACTTTAATGTTGTTGCATTAAAGACAGCTAAAAAGCGGAGCGGTAGTTCAGTTGGTTAGAATACCTGCCTGTCACGCAGGGGGTCGCGGGTTCGAGCCCCGTCCGTTCCGCCAATTCAATCTTGTTTTGGTCCTTATTTGTTACCTAATTATACTATATCTACTTAGTATCCATTCTATTAATCAATATTTAGTCGAAATAGAGCTATATTCTCATGTTAAAAAAATGGTTATTTATCATCGGTGGTGGCATGGCTTTTACATTAGGGACAGTTGGAATTTTTGTTCCTCTTCTACCAACAGTACCTTTTTATTTATTAACTGCCTATTTATGGCTTAATAGCTCTGATCGTCTTTATCACTATTTTACCAAAAGTCGTTATTATCAGATTTATATCCAGAAGATGCTAATTGAAAAACAAGTTACTAAATCAAGCCTGCTAAAAATGTTAATAATGGTGTTTATTGTTTTGCTAATTCCATTTATTATTTTTAATTCATTACATGTTAGAATTATCTTAGCGGTAGTCTTTTTAGCTCACCTTGTTTTTGGTTATTATTATTTTAATAAGCAGTAATAGCTAAGCGGAGTGTTTATAACAAGCAAATAAATTACAGGGCAAGTTACCCTGTAACAATATGCAAGTTAATGGTTATTTTTGCAGACTCTTTTTAATTTCGATTGCTAACAAAGGATTCCACATAGCACCAGTAGCACTCATTACTGCATCCGCTCCAACGTTTAACAACTCATTATAATGTTCACTATTGCTAACCCCACCAACGCCAATGATGCTAAATTTTAAATCCATCTGTTTACGATATTTAGCTAAACGACTCACCATATCTAAACCCGCCCAACGAATTGCATCACCACAGATTCCTCCTTCTTTTCGATTATCACCTAAAGCCGGATGACCTTTGGCATCAACTGGTTTAGCGGATAACGTGTTAATTGTACTTAAACCGTCGATAATAGAACCAACACGCGTTAATAAAGAAACAATTCTTTCATCATCAGGAAAATAAGCTAGTTTTAAGATAAGTGGGCGATCTGGTACTGCTGTTTTAATTTCATTAACGATACGTTCAACTTTATCAACATCAAAACACAGTAATTTACTTGCCCCTTCATTTGGGCAACTCAAGTTTGCTTCGAGTATTGGTGCATTGGTTTCTCTTACTAATTTTGCAGCTAAAGCATAATCTTTTTCAATTTCACCTTGACCTTGTGTACCTTGAAAACTACCAATAACGCATTGACCCTGTCCCGCTGAATTTACCGCATCAGCCATGTCAGGCTGCCAAATATCTGGCGCAAAAGAGGGCACGCCAAAGGAGTTAGTAATTGATAAAGGTTGTTGATAATTAGTATCAGCTAAAACAGTATCAAGATTACTTGATAATTTTCCTGTAGGATGAACTGATAAAACATTTGGTAAAGGATGGCATTTATGGAATTTTGTTCTAACTGTTTTATATACACATAAATCGAATCCATAAGCAAAAGCAGCTTTAATATAATTGGCATTTAATAAAGGTCCAGCAGGCTGACCGAAAGGTAGGTTAACATTAACATTTAAGAATTTAGTTTGTTTAGTCGGCACGTGTTCTGCTTTGTCCAATTCGGCATAAAGTCCAAAAGGTCCTTGAGCATAATTATCTTCATAACTGATGTTCGGATTATAAAAAGGGATTAAGGCGGTCATATCAGCTCCTATTTATGTGTGTTCTTAAAATCAATTTGGTTTATAATGGTTGAGGAAAATAAATTTAAGAGATGCTTAAAATAAAAAATCCTCCATAAAGGAGGATTAATAATTGTAATTAAAAAAGAATGAAGATTTAGTTTTTCGTTCTGTTTGGGTATCTGGACCACTAACATTTATACATTCCTTTTTATATGAGTTGCTTGGCATTGTAGCTGAATTAAAATAAAGCACAAGCCAAAAACAAGAAAAAATATCTAAGTAAATGAAATAGTTATAGTGTTTTTTTTGAGACAAGTAATTAAATTATATACACTACTATAACTATTTAACTGTCAAAAAAAGCAATTTCTAATTATTCTGAATAATAAGATCTTATAAGCTATTAATAAAATTGAATAATTTTTGTCGAAAAAATGATACTGACATAACTGATCAGACCATTGTAATTGGAGAACAGTTATCAGTAATGATATTATTACCAGTAACAAATCAATTTAAGTAATTATTAGGTAACTAACGATGAGAAACGAAAATACTTTTAAACCTTTTATTTTGCCCAATGGGGTTGAATTAAAAAATCGCATAATGATGGCACCAATGACTACTTGTTCAGGTTTTCATGAAGGATCGGTAACGCATGATTTAATTCAATATTATCAAGTTAGAGCGGGTGATATTGGCACTATTATTGTTGAATGTGGTTTTGTTGATGATAAAGGTTTGGCTTTCCCAGGTGCAATTGGTTTAGATAGTGACGATAAAATTGAAGGATTAGCTAAAATAGCTGAGGCGATCAAATCTAAAGGATCGAAAGCTATTATACAGGTTTATCATGGCGGTCGAATGGTTGAACCTAAATTAATCGGTGGCCAGCTACCTGTCGGTCCGAGTGCTATTGCAGCGCCAAGACCCGGTGCCGCAACTCCAATTGAATTAACGAGTGATGAAGTTGAGCATATGATTGATAAGTTTGGTCAAGCCGTGCGGCGTGCTATTCAGGCTGGATTTGATGGTGTCGAAATCCATGGTGCCAATACTTATTTGATACAACAGTTTTATTCACCTAATTCAAATCAACGAAATGATAAATGGGGTGGAAGCCGTGATAACCGAACTAGATTTCCTTTAGCCATTTTAGATATTACTCATAGCATGGTTAAACAATACGCAAATTCTAATTTCATTATTGGTTATCGTTTTTCACCTGAAGAATTAGAAGTTCCTGGCATTCGTTTTGATGACACGATGTATCTACTTGAGAAATTGGCTGAAAAAGGATTGGATTACATTCATTTTTCAATGGGAGCAATTCTTAGACCGTCTATTGTCGATACCCAAGATCCTACGCCATTAATTCGAAAATATGTTGCAATGCGTTCTGAAACATTAGCAAAAATTCCTGTTGTAGGTGTGGGAAACGTAGTAAATCAAACCGATATCGATGCCGCGTTAGAAAACGGTTATGATTTAGTTGCAGTTGGACGAGCTTGTATTGCATATCCTGATTGGATAAGCAGAATTGAAAAAGGTGAAAAACTTGAGCTAGTTATCAACAGTGATAAGCGAGAAGCCCTTAAAATTCCAGAACCTTTATGGCATTTCTCTTTGGTTGAAAGTTTAATTCGAGATGTTAATTTAAGTGTAAAAAAATTTAAACCAGGTGATTACCAAGAGAAAGTGAACGATGAATCATATGAATTTGTCATTAATGTAGAATTGGCCAAAGATTTTATCAAAGACATGCAATTAGTTAATGCTAATGAATTTGATAATGAGGTTATAACTCATTTTTCCGAAATTAAACATCGCATCATTGAAGCCAATAGTCCTTTTGTCGATGCTATTTCTGGCGCAACATCGCAATGTGAAGCATTTAAAAAAGCGGTAACCAAAGCTATGGCTAAATCAAATAAAGCTGCGATAGTGGCTGAAGGCGGTGATCCAAATGATAAAGCTTATGATATTGTTGTCGTTGGTAGTGGTGGAGCGGGACTTGCAGCAGCTATTCGAGCTCATGATTTAGGCGCAAATGTTGTGATTGTTGAAAAAATGTCTGTTATTGGTGGTAATACCAATAAAGCCTCAGCCGGAATGAATGCAGCAGAAACTAAGTTCCAAAAACTAAAAGGTATTGTCGATAGTAAAGAACTTTTTTATAAAGAGACGTTGATTGGCGGTAAAAATAAAAATAATCCAGAATTATTGCGTTATTTTGTTGAAAATGCACCTGAGGCTATTGATTGGTTGGATGATAATGGTATTGAACTTAGTGGTATTACAACAACTGGTGGCATGAGTGTTGATCGTACCCATCGACCTGAAAGTGGGGCTGCTGTAGGGGGATTTTTGATTAGTGGTTTAGTTAAGAACATTAACAAACGAGGCATTGAAGTTTTATTAGACACGAATGTAACTGAAATTATTACCGAAAATAATAAAGTGATGGGTATTAAAGCGGTTGATGACGATGGAACTATTCAAACCATAAAAGCTAAAGCGGTGATAATTGCAACGGGTGGATTTAGTGCAAATCGTGAAATGGTCGAAAAATATCGTCCAGATCTTAAAGGATTTGTGACAACGAACCATAAAGGTGCTACCGGTTCAGGCATTATGATTTTAGAAAAACTTGGTGCAGGGACAGTGGATATGAAAGAAATTCAAATTCATCCAACTGTTGAACAAACAACATCGTATCTCATTTCGGAATCTATTCGAGGTGGCGGTGCAATTTTAGTATCACAAAATGGTGAGCGTTTTGTTAATGAATTGGATACGCGAGATAAAGTGTCTGCCGAGATCATCAATTTGCCTCAACACTATGCTTATATTTTATTTGATCAAAAAGTGCGTGATGAAAACAAATCTGTTGAAGAATACATATCGCATGATTTGGTTATTCAAGCTAGCAGCATTAATGAATTAGCGCAAAAATTATCAATTAATGTTGATTCATTAACTAAAACCATAGAACGGTATAATCAATTTGTTTCAAATCAACACGATGAAGATTTTGGACGAACAACAGGTATGCGTCATCCTATTAATACTGCGCCATTTTATGCAATAAAAATCGCACCCGGTGTGCATCATACTATGGGGGGCGTAACGATAAATACCCAAACGCAAGTATTAGATGTCGAACATCACGTTATAAAAGGTGTATTTGCTGCTGGTGAGGTTGTTGGTGGCGTACACGGAGCGAATCGAATAGGTGGTAATGCTGTTGCTGATATTATCATATTTGGTATGCAAGCTGGAAAAATAGCAACAGATTATATTCATCAGTGATTGTTTTATACTTAGGGTATATTTAGCATGGTTAATTCAAGCTATGAAAGCTATGAATATGTGCAAAATTTATTAGGCACAACGGTTTCATTAATACTTTGTGAACCTAATGAAAACGTTGCTCATAAAATATTTGAGTTAATAAAAGTGCTTGAAAGTAAGTTAACCGTTAATCGCCCTGTATCTGAGGTGATGTCTGTTAATTTGGCTGCGGGTCAACAACCTGTTAAAGTGAGTCATAGTATTTTTTCCTTAATTGCACAAGCTAAAGATGTCAGTTTAATGCCCGGTAGCTGTTTTAATGTCGCTATTGGGCCATTAGTTAAGTTATGGAAAATAGGATTTAATGGCAGATTTCCACCCAGCCAACAACAAATTGACGAAAAACGCTTATTAATCGATCCACAAGATATTGAACTCAATGTTGAAGATCAAACAGTTTTTTTGAAAAAAAAAGGCATGGAAATCGATATGGGCGCTATCGCAAAAGGCTATATTGCCGATATTGTAAAAGCCATTTTGCTACAAAATGGAATCAATCAAGCTATTATCAATTTAGGCGGCAATGTTGTGGCTTTAAATCAATCACCGGCAAATGCCGAGGGTTTTTGGCATATAGGATTAAGAAAACCTTTCTCTAACAATGATGAATTAGTCGGTTTTTTGAAGGTAATAAACAAATCTGTTGTGACATCAGGTATATATGAACGCTATTTTGTACACAAAGATACTCTCTATCATCATATTTTGGATTCTTCAACGGGGTATCCTTTGAATAACGAATTAGAAAGTATCACAATTATTTCTGATACGTCTCTTGAAGGGGATTTATTTTCAACGCTTTTATATGGATTAGGCTATGAGCGTGCTAATGAATATTTACAAAAACACCGCAATTTATCAGCAATTTTTTTATTAAAAAATAAAACGATAAAGTTAGCTAATCCCCACAATTTTGCTTTCGAACTAACGAATCATCAATATGTAATGCGTTAATGCTTTAATTGAAATGATTATTGAATGTTGAATTTAATGTTTGTTAAGAATTAGATCATGAAATTTTAAAATTAAAAAAGGAAAAATCCCATGAATACAATAAATAAGCCACCAGTAAAATGGTTACCTTTAATAATTATTGCTGCGCTATCAGCAATATTATGGTTATTGGTATCCCCCCCGCAGGGTATCAGTATAGAAGGGTGGCGAACAAGTATTATTTTTGTCGCAACCATTGCCTGCATTGTTGCTGAAATTATGCCTATTGGTGCCATTGGTTTATTGGCCATTACGGTTTTTGCAGTATTAAGACCTTCAGGGGCTATGTCTGCGGCAGAATCGATAAAAATATCGTTAAGTGAATTAAATAGTAGCCTAATTTGGCTTATTGTTATTGCCTTTATGATTGCCCGTGGATTTATTAAAACAGGACTGAGTAGACGCATTGCTTACTATCTTGTTAAAATTTTAGGTAAAAATACGCTTGGTTTAGCTTATGGTTTATCAGTAACAGATATGGCTTTAGCGCCGGCTATTCCAAGTACGACAGCTAGAGCTGGAGGCGTTATATATCCAATAGCTGAAGCGCTGGCGATTAATTTTAATTCAAACCCAAAAGATGAATCAAGAAACCGCATAGGTACTTTTTTGATGTTAACTATTAGCCATGTTAACGACATCACCTCTGCTATGTTTTTAACAGCTTTTACAGGAAATTTGTTAGCCGCTAAATTAGTGACAACGTCACTAGGTATCACTTTAGGCTGGGGGCAATGGTTTGTAGCAGCGATTGTACCTTGTTTAGTTTCGTTTGTTGTTATTCCATTAGTTATCTATTTTTTAACTAACCCTGAACTGAAAAAAACGCCAGAAGCGCCGACTTTGGCTGTTGAAGAACTAAAAAAAATGGGGACGGTTTCAAGAAAAGAAATTATCATGGGCTGCACTGTTATATTATTGTTATGCCTTTGGATTTTTGGCAGTAATTTTGGTATTGACTCAACAACCACTGCATTTATCGGCTTGTCTATTTTGATTTTATCCGGTGTTCTTAGTTGGGATGATATAAAAGGAGAGAAAGCAGCATGGGATACTTTAATTTGGTTTGCGGCATTATTGATGATGGCCGGCCAAGTTAATAAACTTGGTGTAACTAAATGGTTAGGTGACACCATTGGTAATGCAGTAAAAGGTCATTTAGGTGATAGTAGCTGGGTATTTGTGATAATCATTTTATGTGTGGCTTATGTTTATCTACACTACTTTTTTGCAAGTGGAAATGCACATATTGCAGCTTTATTCCCTGTTTTTCTGTCAGTTGCTATTGCACTGGGCGTACCACAAATGATTGCCATTTTTGCTCTTGTGATTTGTACTAATTACTTTGGTTCAATTACACAATTTGCTAATGCGAGAAATCCTTTACTCTTTGCTGAAGGTTTTGTGCCAGTAAAAACATGGTGGAAAGTGGGCTTTATATGTAGTGTTGTCAATTTAATTATTG
Organism: Gilliamella sp. B3783; assembly: GCF_026536125.1. Lineage (NCBI taxonomy): Bacteria > Pseudomonadati > Pseudomonadota > Gammaproteobacteria > Orbales > Orbaceae > Gilliamella > Gilliamella sp. B3783. The sequence continues at coordinate 101,773 of NZ_JAFNOU010000001.1, read as the reverse complement.
TCTTTACCATCGGTATTTTATGGTGGAAGATCATTGGATTAGGTTAATCACGTTATATTATGACCGCCAGTCATATCTGGCGGTAAGTTATAGGGTTTATCTTTTAAAACGTTTCAATGGATAAATCCCAATCATTGACTGATTTCCAATATTTTTGCTCTTGTTCTAAATCAAGCAATATAAGCTTATTATTTTCAATAAATTGTTGATCAACTTCTAAGATGATATGGGTTAGCTTATCTTTTGTAAGCTTTAAACGAAAAGCCTCTACATTAAGATCATTATTGCGTTGATTATTAATTAAAATTGAAAGTCTTAAAATTTGTAACAATGAAACAATATGTTTATATTCAAAAAGGCTAAAATAGGGTAAATCATCAATATTAATTGACTTTCTGTGGTAACGTACCAGTGTTGATAAAAGTAGTTGTTGTTCTTCATTAAATCCTGGCAGATTGCTATTTTGCAGTATATAGCTTGAATGCTTATGAATTGAAGAGAAATTAATTTTTAATCCCACTTCGTGTAACTGCGCAGCCCAATATAAAATTGCTTCAACATTGGTTGGTATAATCATCAAGGCTTGCTTTTTCCATTGCGAAAATAGATGTTTGGACGTTTTTACAATTTGTTTTGCATGGCGCTCATCAATATTATAGTGTTGCGATAATGATTCTGCTGTCGTTTCTCTAATATCACGGTAATTGGGTCCATCAATTAGCTCATATAAAACACCTTCACGTAGTGCAAAAGGACAATAGTGCAATGCTTGCAATTCTAATGCATCAAAAATACCGCTAAATATTGCTAAACCACTAACAAACACTTTTTTTCGTTCATCTGAAAGAGAAGGAAAATCGATATCCTGAAAAGATTTAAATTCTAGGACATAGCTAACTAAGTCGTCCAAACGTTTTGGTGTGATAATTCCGTCGCTAACACCAATATCGAGTAATATTTTATATATACTTTTAATTGTACCGGAGGTACCAAAAGCGACACTAATATTTTGTTTTTTTATCGTATTTATAATGTTTTCAATTTGCTGCGTTGCTGCGAGTTTTGCTCGTTGAAATGAAGCTTTATCAATTATCTTATTTGGAAAAAATTGTTTAGTGTAAGTAACACATCCCATAGGACGACTGGCGACTATCGAAGGTTTAAGATCATTGCCTTTACCTATAGCGATCTCTGTCGATCCTCCGCCAATATCAATAACAAATTTAGTATCAAATTCAGAGGTGGATTCAGAACTCATGGCGCCTAAATAAATCAAACGTGCTTCTTCTTGGCCTGAGATAATTTCAACAGGATAGGGTAAAACTTTAGCGGCTGCAGTTAAAAACTTTTGTCTATTTTTAGCAATACGTAACGTATGTGTGGCAACAATTCTCACGTTTTCAACAGGAAAACCATTTAACCGCTCTGCAAATAGAGCAAGGCATTCCACACCACGACTAATACTTGATTCACTTAGCTCATTTTTATCATTTAAGCCTGTTGCTAAATGAATATTTTTTTTATTTTTATAAATAATTTGAGTTGCACCATCAATACAGCGCGCAATAACCATATGAAAACTATTTGATCCTAGGTCAAGAACCGCATATTCATTGAATTTATTCACTGTTTGAATTCCTTATTCATGTGTTTCTAATTGTTTTAAATAATCATAAATTGCATGTTGAGCTCTAATTTTTTTCTTATTGCCTCGTTGTACATAATTATTCATATTATCTTTATCAATTACACGGGCTTTAACATTATCATTACATTGAATATTAAAAATATCATGGATAGTTGATCTTAAAATAGGATCGAAAATTTTAACGCCGACTTCTATGCGATTATCCAGATTTCTTGGCATCCAGTCAGCAGAAGAGATAAATGTATCTTTTTTACCCTCATTTTCAAAGATATAAACCCGAGCATGTTCTAAAAACTGATCCACAATACTCGTTACATAGATATTTTCGCTGAGATTTGCAATTTGAGGAACTAAAACGCAAGTTCCACGTACGATCATCCTAATTTTGACTCCTGCACATGAAGCACGATAAAGTGCATCTATCATTTCTTTATCGGTTATTGCATTAAGTTTTAAATAAATAGCGGCATTTTTTCCTGATTTTACATGATTGATTTCTCGTTCAATAAATTCATGGAACCGCAAACGTGTGTTTTGAGGTGAAACAAGCAAATAATTGAAAGAGACGGGTTTAAATGGATTTTCAATAAAATTGAAAACTTTTCTCACTTCATCTGTTATGGCAGGATCGGCGGTGAGCAGTGAAAAATCTGTATAAATTCTAGCCGTTCTTTCATTAAAATTACCAGAGCCAATATGGGCATATCGAACAATGTCGTCATTTTCTTTACGATCAATTAAAAATAATTTCGCATGAATTTTTAATTTTGGTTGTGAATAAATAACCTTAATTCCACTACTAATTAATCTTTTAGCCCATTTAATGTTTGCTTCTTCATCAAAACGCGCTTGTAACTCAACGACTACAGTGACTTTCTTTCCGTTATTAGCTGCATTAATTGCAGCATGAATAAAACGAGAATCTTTCGCTACTCGATAAATATTCATTCGAATATGTGTTACAGCTGGATCAAAAGAAGCTTGACGCATAATTTCAAGTACATGGCCAAATGAATAATAAGGGTAGTAGAGTAGAACATCGCGGTCTTTGATAGCTGCAAAAGCATTTCTGAACTTTTTAAATCGATTATAGGCAAGACTTGGCAATCGTTTATTCAACAAATTTTTTACGCCAAGATCTGGAAATTTGACTAAATCCTTAAAATTAGGGTAACGTCCACCAGGCATTGCATCTTGTTCAGTTAATCGTAATTTATTTATCAATAATTCAAATAGTGCTTTAGGCATGTCTTTTTGATAAGTAAATCTTACTGGTTGGGCAGTTAAACGTTGCTTTAATCCTTGTGACATGAGCTCGAGTAAGCTATCTAATTCAGTATTCAATTCATACTCGGCATCACGATTAATATTGATTGAATAAGCATTAAGTTCCTTGGCATCAAAAAATACTTTAAAAATTTCGGATAAGCAATAACGCAGAATATTATCTAAAAATATGATTGATTTATTTTTGGTTGAAACTTCAGACGGAAGTAAGACAAAACGTGACACATTGTCTGTCGGTAATTCGAGTAATGCATAGCTTATGCTATTTTCACAAATTATCTCAACAGCTAAGTAAGCATGATCGTCCTTTAAAAACTGAATTAATTCAGTATGACTATCTAACAAAATTGGCGTAATGTACTGGCGTAAATTCTGTTTATAATAATTTTTTATCCAATTTTCTTGATACGAGGTTAATTGCCTTTCATTGATCAAAAAGATCTGATTTCTTGCCATTTCAAGTAATAATTCATTATAGAGCTGATCGAACTGTTGTTCTAATTGAATAACTTTTTGATTAACTTGTCGTAACAGTTGTTTTGCATTGGATGAGGTTTGGGCTTGTTCTTGTTCAATTAACACATATTTTTTTAAATTAGCAAATTGTACTTTATAAAATTCATCAAGATTACTCGAATATATGCCTAAAAATCGAATTCTTTCAATCAGAGGATTATTTTTATCCGCTGCTTCTTGTAAGACTCGTTGATTAAAGGATAACCAACTCAGTTCTTTAGGTGTATATACTTTCTCTTCAGGCATTTTTTATCTCTTACAATTTATTAATTTTAATGATAACAGGATAACTTAAGATAAAAAAAAAGCTAGCATCTAGCTAGCTTTTTATAATTAAGTTAATAACCCTTAAGTGGATTAAATACGATGTACAGAAGTTGTATTAGTTGTCCCACTTGGTACCAATGCACCTGATACCATTACAATCGTATCACCTTGTTGTAAACCGCAAACTTTTACCGCCATTTCTTTACCTAATCGGTAGAAATCATCAGTAGAATTAATTGCATCAATTAAAATTGGCTCAACACCTTTTGATAGTGCTAATTGGTTCACTGTTTTTTGGCTAGAAGACAGTGCTAAAATACGTGCTCTAGGGAAATAATGACGAACTTCACGTGCTGATTTACCACTACGTGTTGCTACAACGATCAATGGTACATTTAAACGTTCTGCAATTTCAACCGCACCACAACAAACGGCTGCTGTAATACGTAATTTTTCTTCTTTAGCAGTTAATTCTAACGAAGCAGGAATCGTGCCATCGGTACGTTTACAAATAGTTGCCATGACATTGACGGTTTCTAATGGATATTTACCTTTAGCACTTTCACCAGATAGCATTACCGCATCAGTTCCATCAATGATTGCATTTGCCACGTCACCCGCTTCAGCACGAGTAGGGCGAGGATTTTTGATCATTGAATCAAGCATTTGTGTCGCAGTAATTACAGGTTTCGATGCTCTATTACATTTTTTAATCATCATTTTTTGGGCAAAAATAACTTCTTCAACCGCGATTTCAACGCCTAAGTCACCACGTGCAACCATGATACCGTCAGAAGCTTCCAGAATTTCATCAAAATTGTCTAAACCTTCTTGGTTTTCAATTTTAGAAATAATCTTAATATCTTCTCCACCATGAGTTTTTAAGTGAGCTCTAATATCTTCTACATCAGAACGCTTACGAATAAAAGAAGCTGCGATAAAGTCAACACCTTGTTCACAACCAAAAATAAGGTCATTTTTGTCTTTTTCTGCTAGAGCAGGTAATTTAATAGAAACGCCTGGTAAATTAATTCCTTTATTTTCACCTAAATCACCATTGTTCAAAACAGTACAAATAACTTCGTTGCCTTTAATTTCTTTTACATCCATAGCAATTAAGCCATCATCGACTAAAACGCGATTTCCTGGTTTTAAGTCATGTGCAAAGCCTTTATAAGTTACGGCTACACGCTCAGCATTACCAATGACGGTTTCATCAGTTGTGAAGGTAAAAGTTTGACCTGCCACAAGTGAAACATCATTGCCACCTTCTAATTTAATGGTACGAATTTCTGGACCTTTGGTATCTAGCATGATAGCGGCTTTTAAACCTGTTTCTTGCATTACTTCTCGTAAATTTTTGATTCGATTACCATGCTCTTCATAATCACCATGAGAGAAGTTTAAACGCATAACATTCATGCCTGCTTTTAATAATTTTGCTAACATCTCTTTTGATTCAGATTTAGGACCAATGGTGCAAACGATTTTTGTCTTTTTCATAATATTATCTACTAGTTGTTAAGGTTGAAGTTAAAATTTTAAATAAACTGTTTTTAAATAAAAAAAAATCAATGTCAGTACATTGATGGGAATGATAGGTAAAGGGAAATGAGTAACTGCAATATGGTTACTCAATTTAAATAAATTATTTGAAGAATTGATTATTTTCATCAAAGTGTGACCCTTAAAAAACTGTGGTCATTATATTCTTAACTATTGTTAAAATAAAGCTTTTTATCGTGATATGTGTCTTCTCTTTTTACAACTTAGTTACCTTAAAACCTTATGTAAAATTAAATACCTCAAGTGTTTTAAGGTAAACTATGGGGTTTGTGTCACATCCATTCTTTGACTTGATAGATAAGTTCGTTATCTTTATTTTTTAAAATAAGTTGATTATTTGTCAATTCAACTTTAGCGCCATTACTAATCAGTTGATCTATCACAATATCCAACTTATCAAGTTGGTCATCATTACAAAGCATTTTTGTCATAGCAACGCCAACACCTTTAATTTCATCATTTTTTAACGTAACCTGACCAGAAAATTGGTTGCACATTTTTCCTGTTATTGTCATCTTTTCACCAAATTCTAAGCCGGCTTGTTTATCTAAAGCAACGTCTTGACCATTGGCTTTAATCAACACAAAATGATGATGCATTAAATCTGTATCTTTAATTTTGCCTGACTCCCCACATCCAGATAAAGTGAAAAAAGCTGTGAGCAAAGAGATATAGCCAATCGTTTTTTTCATACCAACTCCTAATAATAAGTAAATTTTGCTATAATGACATAATTATAATTGTTTACTAATATACTTGACACTTTATGTTATCTCAACAACAATTCAAACTTCTCGAATCAACGACTTTAAGTGATAAACAAAAAATAATAAAACTGTCACGTACCAAAGCTGATTCATTAAAAATTAATGCTGCTATTTTGCAAGCTGTTGATCATTACCAAACTAAATTGCAATCTTTGCCGAAGCAAATTAGTTATCCTCAACATTTACCTGTTGTTGACAAAAAACAAGCAATTTATCAAGCTATAAAAAATCATCAAGTTGTGATTATTGCAGGCGAAACAGGATCAGGTAAAACCACACAAATTCCAAAAATTTGTTTAGAACTTGGTTTAGGTGTAAAAGGTTTTATTGGACACACTCAACCTAGACGATTAGCTGCTCGTTCGGTTGCTAATCGTATTGCGGAAGAGTTAAGCACTGAAATAGGGCAATTAGTCGGTTATAAAGTGAGATTCTCTGATCATGTTAGTGATAACACTTTAATCAAATTAATGACTGATGGTATTTTACTGGCCGAAATACAGCAAGATAAATTACTATTAAATTATGACACCATTATTATTGATGAAGCACATGAACGCAGTTTAAATATCGATTTTATTCTTGGCTATTTGAAACAATTATTACCTAAACGCCCTGATTTAAAAGTGATTATTACATCAGCAACAATAGATGTTGAGCGATTTTCTCAGCATTTTAATTGTGCACCAATTATTGAAGTATCAGGTAGAACTTATCCTGTTGAGGTGAGATATCGCCCACAAGTAGCGAGTCGTGATTCAGATAATGACAATGAAAGTAGTAATGATTTTCAACCTATTGTTGATGCAATTGATGAGCTGTCTGCTGAAAGTCATGGCGATATTTTAGTGTTTTTAACTGGTGAACGTGAGATTCGTGATCTGGCCGATACATTAAATAAACTAGATTTACGTCATACTGAGATTTTACCTTTGTATGCTAGGTTATCTGCTTCTGAACAAAATCGTATTTTCCAATCGCATACTCAGCGACGCATTATTCTTTCAACCAATGTGGCAGAAACATCATTAACTTTACCCGGAATTAAATATGTCATCGATCCTGGTTTGGCGAGAATAAGCCGTTATAGTTACAGAACTAAAGTTCAACGATTACCGATCGAGCCGATTTCGCAAGCATCGGCTAATCAACGAAAAGGGCGTTGTGGTCGTACCTCTGATGGGATATGTATTCGTTTATATGATGAACAAGATTTTTTATCTCGTCCAGAATTTACCGAACCAGAAATTTTGCGTACCAATCTGGCCTCTGTTATTTTGCAAATGACCGCCTTAGGATTGGGTGATATCGCTGCCTTTCCATTTGTTCAAGCACCGGACTCTAAATATATTCGTGATGGGATTCGATTATTAGAGGAACTTGGTGCAATTAACGCTCATCATCATCAATATCGTTTGACCGAAATAGGAAAAATATTAGCACAACTGCCAATTGATCCAAGATTAGCGAGGATGTTGGTTGAAGCAAGGCGATCGGGCTGCACTAAAGAGATTATGATCATAACTGCAGCTTTATCTATTCAAGATCCGAGAGAACGTCCTTTTGATAAACAGCAAGCGTCCGATGAGAAGCATAGACGGTTTACTGATAAGCAATCAGATTTTATTTCTTTCATTAATCTCTGGCATTATATTGAAGAACAACAAAACCAACTTTCAGGAAATCAATTTCGACGATTATGTCAAAAAGAGTATTTAAATTATCTTCGTATTCGAGAGTGGCAAGATGTTTATACTCAAATTAGACAAACAATCAAGCAATTAACTTTTCCAATAAATAGTCAACCTGCTGATTATCGTTCCGTGCATCTAGCGTTAATAAGCGGCTTACTATCACATATTGGGATGAAAGAACTTGAAAAGCACGAATATATAGGTGCTCGCAATATTAAATTTGCTTTATTTCCGAATTCAACATTATTTAAAAATCAGCCTAAGTGGTGTATTGCAAGCGAACTTGTCGAAACCAGTCGTTTGTGGGGTAGGATAGTGGCAAAAATCGACGTTGAATGGATCGAGCCTTTGGCTAAACATTTGCTTAAGTATAGCTATAGTGAGCCTAGATGGTCAAAAAAACAAGGGGTTGCCATCGCCAATGAAAAGGCAACATTATTTGGTTTGCCAATTGTCATTAATAGAGTCATAAACTATAGCAAAATCGATCCTGATTTAAGCCGAACTTTATTTATTAGGCATGCACTGGTAGAAGGCGATTGGCAGACAAATTATCGTTTTTTTATACAAAATCAAAAGCTGATTAAAGAAGTCGAAGATTTAGAACATAAGTCTCGTCGACAAGATATTTTAATTGATGATCAAGAATTATTTGATTTTTATAATCATAGAATTGATCAGTCTGTTATTTCGGCCAAGCATTTTGATTCATGGTGGAAACAAAAACAAAAGTCAGATCCGGATTTGCTGAATTTTGAAAAAAATATGTTGATTAATCATTGTGCTCAACAAGTTAACCTTAATGAGTTTCCTGACTTTTGGCAACAAGGCAACTTCAAATTACCATTAAGTTATCATTTTGACATTGGCAATAAACGTGACGGTGTCACAGTTAAAATTCCTATCGATGCACTTAATCAAATTAAAAATAGAGGATTTGAATGGCAAGTACCAGGTTTTAGGAAAGAATTAGTTATAGCATTAATCAAGTCATTACCCAAATCACTACGTAAAAGTCTGGTTCCTGCTCCAAATTATGCTGATGCATTCTTAAGTAGGGTGAGTTCAACTGACATTCCTTTACTTGAAAGTTTACAAAGTGAATTTAAAAAAATGACAGGTGTAAAAATACTCAATGAAGACTGGCAGTTAAATCAAATTCCTGATTATTTAAAAATGACCTTTGCTATTATTGATATCAATAATAAAGAATTAGCCGCAGGTAAAGATTTGGTTCAGCTTAAAGAACAACTTAAAGCACAAATACAGCATGCTTTGTCGAATATAAATACTAAAAAAACTGATTTAATAGAAAAAAAGAATATTATCGATTGGAATTTTGGAACACTACCCACTATTTATGAGGGACAACAAAAAAATTACACGATTAAAGCTTATCCCGCAATTGTTGATAATCAGACATCGGTAAGTATAAATCTAGTGGATAGTTACGAAGAACAACAACGATTAAGTAAATTGGGATTAAGGCGTTTGTTGTTGTTAAATATTCCTTCACCGATAAAGTATTTACACGAAAAATTACCCAATAAATCTAAATTAGGTCTTTATTTTAATTCGTTTGGCACTGTATTAAGTTTAATCGATGATTGTATTGCTTGTGCAATTGATGAGTTGATAGACAAAAATAATCAATTTGTCCAAAACCAAGAACAGTACCAGCAATTATTGAATTATACCAAAGCTAATGTGAATGAATATGTCTATCATATCGCCAAGCAAGTTGAATCAATTTTAACTTTACATTTCAGTATTAATAAAAAGCTTAAAGGGCGAGTTGACTTGTCTTTAGCTTTTGCATTATCAGATATAAAACAACAAATCGATGGACTGATTTATAAAGGGTTTGTATCTAAAACAGGTTATAAAAAATTATCTGATCTCTATCGCTATTTATCAGCAATCGAAAAACGTATCGAAAAATTAACAGTTAATCCAAATAAAGATAGACAAGCCATGAACATTGTTGAAGAAGTTAAAAATCAATATGAAAGTTGGCTAACTACTTTGCCTGAAAATCAAAGATTGCAAGATAATGTGAAAGATATACGTTGGATGATTGAAGAGTTGCGAGTTAATCTATTTGCTCAGCAGCTAGGTACACCATATCCAATTTCATCAAAACGAATAAAACAACAAATTGAATTAGTTAAATCGGAATTATAATTTTTATAGTGTTGAATTTAAATATGAACGCTGATTAATCCGATTTAAATTAAGGTAGGAAGAGTTGAAAAAGTAGGGCGCCAAAGCGCCCAATACTGTTATTATCGATAAAGATCAACAAATACTGTGATATTTGGTCCGTTAGCATCTTGAGCGATGCGAGCAATATGATAATATTTAGCGCCAGCATCAATAGCACGTTTACCCGCTTGATACGAGATTTCCTGATCGGTTGGATAATATCCTCTAAACTTCACGGTATCATATGCAACCATCTTCGCCGCAGTTGCATCATTGAGTTCTTGAATTTTGCGGCCATCTGGCAAAGTGACAGTGTAACGGCTTGCTCGTTGTGGTGCATTTGCTGCATCTGCGGTTGCAGCTTCTGTTGTTGATGTACCACTCACTGTGCTAACATTGCTTGGTTTAGCGGTTTTATCAATAACTTTATTGTGGAATTTTTCGGCATAGAATTTTTCGTTAAATGCTGATGGTGAATAATAGCCTGGTTTTTCAACTTGCATTGCAGCTTCACCACCTTGAGCTAAGGCAAGTTGCCCAGCTTCTGAATCATAAGGAATAGCATTTTCAGGTTGTAATTTTCGTTCTGGCGCATCTTTTTTAAATAAATATGCAGCAACTTGCAAATTACTACCAAGTTCTGATCGCGAATCAATATAAAATGCATATGCACCTTGAGCTGAGGCTTCTTTTGCAATCGCTTGATTTACATCGTAATCATTAGGAAAATAACCACGAATTCTAACAATATTAAAAGGTTCTAATCGAATAGCTTTAGACTTAGGATATTCATAAACACCTTCAAATTTGCGAAGATTTTCAGCGGGCTCTTCTAATTTTGGTGCATCTGATTTATATAATTTAGCATAAACAATACGCAAAGTATCATTTGAAGGACTAATATTTGTTGTTGTAATAAAAAAAGCAGCTGCTCCTTCTTTATCTGCTGCTTTAGACATTGCCATTACATAATCACTATCAGTGTAAAATGCACCACGAACAGTAATCTGTTTGAATGATTGCAAATTTTTAGCTTGCTCTTCAGTGAGCTGTTGTGCAGCAAATGAACTCATTGGCATAATGGCCACAGTTGCTGCTATAAGAGTTTTCTTTAAACTTATCATAGTTGTTAAACCTTAATATGAACTTTTTAAAATATTTTATCATGAAATAAATTACTTTCCCAAAACAATTAAAGCATTTAAATTTTTGATAAAAATATATTTTCCTTTTACTGATAATATATCTTGCTCTTGAAACTTAGACAAAATTCTACTAACGGTCTCAATTGTTAATCCTAAATAATTGGCAATATCAGTCCTACTCATTGATAATTTTATATTCAAAGAGGTGTGACCTCGTTTTTCATAGCGTTTATATAATGAATAGATAAAAAATGCTAATCGTTCATCCGCTTTTTTCTGGGAATAGCATAATAGTAATTTCTGATAGTTATAGATATCCGTACTTAACAACTTGAATATCATATCTCTAACGGTTTTATTGACTTCAATAAGTGACATTAATTCTTCATAATTAAGTTCACAAACGGCAACATTATTTAAGGCTTTGATAGTATAGTTATATACTTTTGTTGAAATAGAATCTAAACCAACAATGTCACCTGGCAAGTAAAACCCATTAATATGTTCATTACCATCAGCGGTGGTGATATAAGTTTTTAAAGCACCTGAATGAATAATAAAAAATTTAGTGAAAGGTGTATTTTCTTCTATCAAGATCTGATCTTTGGTATAAGAACATTTACGATCTAAAACTGTATGCAATTTGTTATTGACTAACATAGGAATACATAATGAACCTACACTACATAATTCACAAGGGACTGAATAACTTTTGGAACGTAATGGCTTATAGTTACTTTGCATATTTTATTAAAAGGATTAATTCCAATTCGATAATTGATAATAATCGCATATTTTACAATAAAACAATATATAACAGTTAGCCATTATTTTTTTATATGTTAAAAAAGAACAAAATAAATGATAAATTCGATTAAAAGTGCCTGATTAAATTCGATAAGATCAAATCATAAATTTTTATGAGCTTCAAAGTAACTTAAATTAAAAGCCTAGGTAGGTGAGAAGCATAGACTCAAAAGCTTGAATAAATAAGATGATATACGTAACATTTCATAATCAAAACTCAAGGTCTATAATTTAAATCAACAACAACTTAAACATTCAAATGAAATATTAATAATAAAATAACAATTTAATCAATTTAACATAATATACATTATGCGTACCAATATAAACGTAGATGAATTTTAGTAATTTAACTGACAGATTCATGACGCTAATTTAAAAATTTGTGGCATCTAATACCAATCTGGAATCGGTCAATCTGTAACACTATATAATCTCGGCACACTATATTGATAATTTATCGTTTAATCCTCCAGCTCCAGATCTTGCGATGTTATTTTTCCATGACTAATAAATTTTTCGGCTAACTTTTTTCTTGGAATATCCAATGTCCGGTTTAACATTTGACTTGATATCGTTGTGTACTGTTTTTTAGCCGTTAAATATTTACTTTTGGTTAATGCTAATACTTTATCCGACTCAGTCAATGCTGTGCCTAATTCTGCCTTTTGAACCTCTTTATCGTCACCAAATTTAGCTAAATATAACTTAATATAAGCTAAATTATTATTTTTATTTGATGCAATTTGCGTTAAATTACAAAGCTTCATCGCCGATGTTTCGGCGACTAATTCATCTCGGGGTGTAAATAATCTTTTTTGTTCATGCGTTTTCGGTATTCTGTTTAATTCCCGACTGGTTGAGTGTCCGATTTCATGGAAGATATCATTATAGTATGCTTCGGCAGTCTCATACTGGGAATTATCGGGCATATAGATGGTATGCGATTTGGGATCATAACGAGGATTTGATGGGCTGTTATGTAAAACCTTAACCCCCCTGACTTGCTATAAATTGCTCGACTTTTAGATTTTCCTGCCACTGTTTTTCTGGTTTAATTTCAGGCGGAAGTTTATCAAATGAAGTTTTATCTAATTGTTCAACATCATAAAATTTAATATTTCGTAATTTTTCATTATCTTTATATAAATCACTTTCAAAAAAGTTATCTTTCTCATCTGGTTTTATCTGTAAATTATGCCGCGTCTATATAAATCATTGGCTTGATACACTTCTTGAGTATAGGGATTTTAGGGTGATTGACATTGGTGGAGTCAAAATTTGAAATTCATTGTTTTTTTGCTGCCTGCGCTATCAGCTCAAAATTATCAAACATCTTTATTACACCTCAATTAGCCAAGAATAGTCTAAAGTTTCTTTAATTCGATTACGCACAAAATCTAAGGTTACAATTTTTTCATAATAGTTATTGATTTTAATCCAATCCTTATCATAAAAAGTTAAAGTATCTTTTATTTTTATAAAAGTAAGACGTTAATTTATTGAGCTCCTGCAGATAATTTCATGTTGTTCTAGTGTAATTAAATTTACCACAAATGCGTGTCTGAATTCATGTTTCATCATGCCTTCAATTGTTTCCACTCGCTCTTTTTGGTCTCAAATACTGTACTCCTTAGCTAGTTTTGGTGATATTACATTTGAATTATGAAAAATTTTTAAAAGACGCCTAAGCGGAAAGCCTCGCGGTGCGTTCCTTCCACCCGCATTAAAGGATAAAACTTGGTGACTTCTCAATAGTTCACTGCGTGACTGCGACCGATTGGCTATAGCAACACCGCGCAATTATTAACATAAAATGTAAATAACACTGTGTATAAAATTTAATTCATGATCTAAATCAATACGTTAATTAGATGCATAAAAAATAAACAGTATAAGAGCTACTAATCTTTCTATATCTTCTCAACATATAAAATAACAACAATATTAGTCTTATTGTCGTCACTTCCCTTTGATTTTAAGAATGGTAATAATGTAATCCTATTGAATTATCACTAATTATTTTTTAGTCAAAATACCAAGCAAAATAAAAATATTATTAATAATCAATAATATAAAGTTTGCATAATGTATATTATGTTAAATTAACATAATTATTGCGAACTTCTGTTTTGTTGTTACCTTATTAAACATAACTAAAAAATTTTTCATAATTAAATACTAAACTAAAAACGTCAAAAATTATTAACCAATTTACAATTTAACTATTTTTAGTCAGTAAAATGACCTCACTACCGGGTAATGGCATTTTTAGAATATGATTTTTTATTTTCCCCCAAACTTGCATTTCACACGCTTTACAATTAAATTTTAGCAGTAGCTCCTCATTGTTTTGAATAAGCTTCATTGGTGTAACTTTAGTTTTAACACCTTGTATACCTTTAGCTTGTTTAGGACATAAGTTAAATGCAAAACGTAAACAATGTTTAGTTATCATTAATGGTGCATCATCTTTAACTTGGTGAGCTTCATAAGCACTTTCAATTAATTCAACCCCATGCTGAGTGTAAAATTCTCTCGCTTTATGATTATAAACATTGGCCAAAAACGATAACTGATTTTCAGGATATATTGGCTTTGGTATTAATTCAGGTTTGCGCTTTTGTCGACAGTAACTTTTTAGTCGTTCTGTGGTTAATTTTGCGATAATATCTCGTCTAAATTGGTTAAGTTGACTGCTGGGAATAAAATAGACTTTTGATAAATTAATTTTAAAATCAATTAGATAATATATAGTTTGACCAAGTTTTGAAAGATTATCACGAATATTGTTAATTGCTTTATCAGGTTGATCTGCAATAGCAAATACGCTATTTAGCTCTAATGTAACGCAAATGCCCTCTTCGCTTTTAGCTGAAAGAATAATTCCATCATCTTGATTACTTAATTCAAATATAACACCAATTCGTCGATCACTTGAGTTTTTAAGTAAATTTTGCTGCCAAATATGGTCTAAGTTTCGATTAACTAAATAAGGTAATTTCACCGAAAACAGCGCTTTAGGAATTTCATTCGGGAAAATTCGATAATGACCAACTGCAATTTTTTCTACTTTATCGGCTCTAAAACCATAAATTTCACGTTTAACTAAAACATTTAAACCATCACCGTTAGTTAACAATTTATCTGTTTTAACCTCTATCGTTTTGGATGTAACTTTTGTAATTTCACCTATGGATAAGCCAATAAATTTTGGTGAGTCAAAAGCCCCTATATCCGGTTTTCGGCCATGAACAAAATAATCGGTACTACCTCGATGGAAAGTTCGATTCGGATCGGGCGTAAAAAAGAACTCCGTTTTACCGCTTGATTCTGGAGATAAATCAGGATACTCACATAAGATTTGATCTAATTTTTGGCGATAAAATGCAGTAATATTTTTTACATAACTTAGATCTTTATAACGCCCTTCTATTTTGAATGATCGCACGCCTGCGCTGATTAATTCCCGCAAATTATTTGATTGATTATTATCTTTCATAGATAAAAGATGTTTTTCGTAAGCAACAATTCGACCTTTATCATCTTTTAAGGTGAAAGGTAATCGGCATGCTTGAGAACAATCACCACGATTGGCACTACGCCCTGTTTGAGCATGAGAAATATAACACTGACCGGAAAATGCAACACAAAGTGCACCATGGATAAAAAATTCTATTTTTGCATCTATTTGTTCATGAATTTTAGCAATTTCAATTAAATTAAGCTCTCGAGCAAGCACAATTTGCGAAAAACCAACTTCAGACAAAAATTTAGCTTTTTCAGGTGTTCTTATATCCATTTGAGTGCTGGCATGTAAATCAATCGGTGGGATATCCATATTTAATATGCCCATATCTTGTACAATCAATGCATCGACACCTGCATCATAAAATTGCCAAATAAGCTGTCTTGCAGCTTCAAGTTCATTATCATGTAATATGGTATTGAGAGTCACAAAAACTTTTGCATAATAGTGATGAGCAAATTCAACTAATTGAGCAATATCACTAACAGAATTACCCGCATTATGTCTAGCACCAAAACTCGGTCCACCTATATATACTGCATCAGCACCATGCAAAATAGCTTGTTTGGCAATTTCAATATTTTTAGCTGGACTAAGTAATTCTAATTTATTGTAGGTCGCTTTATGATGCAACATTTAACTATCTCACAAACTCAGGTTAAGCAGGTATGGAATTGACAAGTGTTATAGTGATTATCACAACACTTGTCAAGACAATATAAGATTAAATAATGGATTTAAAATTAACGGTTATATGAGCCATTTCGTAAGGCATCGATCCGTTTTTCTAATGGTGGATGCGACATAAATAATTCTGAAAATTTCACCTTTTTTTCACCATTTATGCAAAAAGCCATGATGGAAGCTTCTTCTTGGGGTTCATAACTTATTTTTAATTTTTCTAATGCTGCAATCATTTTTGTTGCTCCGACCAATTTGGCTGAGCCTGCATCAGCATGAAATTCTCGATAGCGAGAAAACCACATTGCAATTAAACTTGCAAGAATACCAAAAATGGTTTCAAAAACCATAACAACAATATAATAGACAAGTGGTGAACTATCCCTTTCTCTATCAGACATGGCTTGAGATGCAACAGAAGCTAAGATTCTAGCAATAAAAATGACAAAGGTATTTAGTACACCTTGAAGTAAAGTCATGGTAACCATATCACCATTAGCTATGTGACTCATTTCATGCCCCAGTACAGCTTCAGCTTCATCTTGAGTCATGTTATTTAATAAACCAGAGCTAACTGCAATGAGTGAACTATTTTTTGTTGCTCCTGTAGCAAAAGCATTCATATCTGTAGCCTGATAAATAGCGACTTCTGGCATTTTAAGGTTAAGAGCTCTTGCTTGTCTACCGACAACATCAAGTAACCATTGTTCTTGTTGATTACGTGGTTGTGTAATAATCTGACCATTTACAGATCGTAACGCCATGCTTTTAGACATAAATAGCGAAATGAAAGCGCCGCCAAAACCAAAAATAGCAGCAAAAATAAGTAAGCCTAATGTGCTATGAGAATCAACACCCAGTATGCTTAAAATAATACCAAATACAAACATCACAGCTAAGTTAGTTAAAATAAATAGTCCAACTCGCATCATAAATATTTCTCTCTTGTTTTATAAAATTAAAATCTTTTATCGGCATTTCCAATTATTGGATAATTAGATTAATCATATGATCTCAAAAAACTATTCTCGTCACAACCATGTATATGTTCAAATTAAAAAATAAAGATTATTTGATGATAGATTAATCAGTTATTGAGTGAGGTAATTGAGGATTTATTTATGATTACTGTAAATTGAAATTTTATGGAGGAGACCCTATCAGCCGCATCCCACACACATACTTTTTACTTTGGCTGCTTCCTTCCGGACCTGACCTGATGAGCAAAAAAACGTTGCAAGAGGACCCATAGAGCCTCCATAGAAGAGGCGTTATTATGCTTTATTTGGAAAAATAAAACAACTACTTTATTAAAAAAGAAAATAGCCTTTCCGCTTTTCAACTGAAGAAAGGCTATGTGATCAATGGATATAAGAAATTAATTTAGCGATTGATAACTAAATTTTTTTCAATTCGTTCTCTAAATTTTATCCCTGGTCTAAATGTGACAACTCGACGAGCTGAAATGTCTACACTTTCCCCTGTTTTTGGATTACGACCTGGGCGTGAATTTTTATCTCGTATAGCAAAATTACCAAAACCGGATAATTTAACTGGTTCCCCTTTTTCTAAAGCCACTCGAATCTCTTCAAAAAAAAGTTCAACAAGGACTTTAGCTTCTTGGCGATCTATATTAAATTTTTCGGCAAGACGATCTGCAATATCAGCTTTAGTTAATGTCATAGTTATTATTCTCTTAATAGGGCTTTAAAACGAATTTGTAAGGCTGTAATACATTTGCTTACAATGTTTGTTATATCTTCTTCTTCAAGTGTACGTGATTTGTCTTGTAAAATCAAACTGATAGCAAGGCTTTTTTGATCTTGTTTAATGTTATCACCTTGATAAACATCAAACAAATTGACTTTAATAAGTTGCTCTCCGCCAGCACGTTTACACTCAGCTATAATATCTGCTGCTGGAATTGTATTTGAGACGACAATAGCTATATCTCGTTTATTTGACGGATACTTCGATAGGTCTTGAGCAACAGGTACCTTCTTATCGCTAATTTTAGCTAAATTTATTTCAAAAACAAGCGATTTACTATTTAAAGATAATTTTTTTTCGATTTCTGGATGCAATACGCCAAAATAGCCAATAATTTCATTGTTCAAATATATGGCCGCACTTTGCCCTGGGTGTAATGCATTGATGTCTGCTTTTTTAAATTCAACAGTTTCGCTACAGCCTAATAGTGCCAAAATAGATTCTATATCCCCTTTTAAGTCATAAAAATCGATATTTCGTTTAGGCAATGCCCAATGTTCTTCATATAAGTTACCGGTGACAACGCCTGATAACATGAGTTCTTGACGAACGCCAAATTCACAACTTTGATCTGGAACAAAACGTAAACCAGTTTCAAAAAGACGAATACGTGATTGTTGACGGTTTTGATTGTACAACACTGCATCTAATAATCCAGACCAAAGCGATAAGCGCATTACAGACATTTCACTTGAAATTGGGTTTGGCAGCGTTATTGCAGTTTGCTCAGAATGAAGAAGACTTTGAATTTTTGGATCAACAAAGCTATATGTAACGGCTTCTTGATAACCACGATCAACCAATAAATCTTTAATTCGTTTTAACGCTATGTGGCTTTCTGGCTTCGGTTTCATAACTAATTCAATTTTCATATTCGCATTAGGAATATTGTTATAGCCATAAATACGGGCTACTTCTTCAACTAAATCTTCTTCTATTTGTAAGTCAAATCGCCAACTCGGTGCTTCAACGGTCCAAATCTCATTTTTGAATGAGACGTTACATCCTAATCGTTCAAGAATATCAATTATTTTTTGCGTTTCAATTTTATAACCGATAATGCGATCTATTTTTGAACGATGTAATTGAATGGTCGCTTGTTTTGGCAAGTGTTCTTCGTTGGTAATATTAACAACAGGACCTACCTCACCACCACAAATTTCAATAATTAATTGAGTTGCTCTTTCGATTGCAACATTTTGTAAAGCAGGATCGACTCCGCGTTCATAACGATGAGAAGCCTCAGTATGCAAACCATATTCACGTGCTTTACCGGTAATAGCTAATGGAGCAAAAAATGCTGATTCTAGAAAAATATCTTTGGTTGACGTTGTAACACTTGATTTTTCACCGCCCATAATACCGGCCATCGCGAGTACTTTTTGCTGATCAGCAATGACAAGCGTATTATCATTTAATTTGACTTCATTACCATTTAATAATGTGAGTTTTTCATCTTGATGTGCATAACGAACAACAATCCCTTTTTCGATTTGAGCTAAATCGAACGCATGCATTGGATGACCAAGTTCGAGTAATACATAATTAGTAATATCTACAATGGCATCAACTGAACGAATTCCACCACGACGCAACTTTTCTTTCATCCATAATGGCGTAGCTGCTTCGATATTGATGTTTTTGATTACTCTTCCTAGGTAGCGAGGGGCTGCCTTTGGAACATCTATTTGAATTGAGACGGTATCGGAAATTGACGCTGGTACGTTTGTTACTTTAAGCTCCTTCATTGGTATATTGTTAACCGCTGAAATATCACGAGCAACGCCAACAATACCAAAACAATCAGCTCGATTAGGTGTAACACTAATATCAATCATAACATCGTTAAGATTTAAATATTCTCGAATATCTTGTCCTAAAGGAGCATCTTCAGGTAACTCAATAATACCATTATGATCATCAGCAATACCTAATTCAGAATAAGAGCACAGCATTCCTTCTGAAGGTTCACCTCGGAGTTTTGCTGATTTGATTTTGAAATCTCCTGGTAAAACAGCCCCAACAGTTGCACAAGCAACCATTAAACCTTGACGGCAATTAGGTGCGCCGCAGACAATGTCTAATAATTCAGATTTACCAATATCGACTTTTGTCACGCGTAGTTTATCGGCATTAGGATGCTGTTTGCATTCTACCACTTTTCCAACAACGACACCTGTAAAATCACCAGCAACTTTTTCGATATCATCAACTTCTAATCCAGCCATAGTTAATTGATCGGCTAGTGTATCGCTACTTATTTCTGGATTGATCCATTCACGTAGCCAACTTTCACTAAATTTCATGTTTTGATCTCCAGAATTAATTAAATTGCTTTAAGAAACGTAAATCATTTTCAAAAAATGAGCGTAAATCGGTGACACCGTAACGTAACATGGTTAATCTTTCGATTCCCATACCAAAAGCAAACCCATTATAGACATCAGGATCGATACCGACATTACGCAACACATTTGGGTGGACCATACCACAACCTAGAACTTCAAGCCATTTACCGTTTTTCGCTTTGATATCAACTTCGGCTGAAGGTTCAGTAAATGGAAAGTAGCCAGGTCGAAAACGAATTTCCATATCATCTTCAAAAAAGCAGTGAAGAAAATCATGCAATAGCCCTTTCAAATGAGTAAAGCTAATATCTTTATCAATCAATAAACCTTCCATTTGATGGAACATTGGCGTGTGAGTTTGATCATAGTCATTGCGATAAGTTCGACCTGGAGCAATGATTCGAATAGGTGGTTTTTGTGTTTCCATTGTTCTAATTTGAACAGTGGATGTTTGTGTTCTTAATAAACGATTTGCATCAAACCAAAAGGTATCATGATCTGCTCGAGCAGGATGATGAGAAGGGATATTAAGTGCATCAAAGTTATGATAATCATCTTCAATTTCGGGTCCTGTTTCAACAACAAAGCCCAGCTCACCAAAAAATTCAACTAAACGATTTATTGTTTTGGTGACGGGATGTAATCCCCCTAATTCAAGCGTTTTACCCGGTAATGAGATATCGATGGTTTCGTTGGCTAATTTTGCATCAAGAGCCTGGCGCTCTAAAAGTTGACGTTTTTGATTTAATAATTCAACGACTATTTGCTTAGCATCATTGATTTTTTGACCGACCGCGGGACGTTCATCGGCAGGAACATCACGTAAAGAAGCCATTTGCATGGTAAAGTAACCTTTTTTACCAAAATATTCTACACGTATCTGTTCGATCGCATTAATGTCATTAGCACCTTCAATAGCGGATTTGGCATTATTCACCAGTTCAACTAATTGAGACATACAGTTCTCCTGCTTATTGTTCATTATATAAAAAAAGCCTCTTTTGAGGCTTTATAATTATTTTTCGTTTTTTCCTTGCCTCACGAACCAATATTACTATTGAAGCTAAAAAACAAACGAAAAATAACTAAATTCATCATTAATCCACTTTTTTAAAATAAATCATTTATATTTAAAATAATAAAAGCCGAGATAACTCGGCTCTTATAAAGCTATTATAATGCAGCTTTTGCTTTTTCAACTAATGCAGCGAATGCATTTTTATCAAATACAGCAATATCTGCAAGGATCTTACGATCGATTTCAATTGATGCTTTCTTTAAACCATTAATGAAACGGCTATAAGAAAGACCACATTGACGAGCTGCCGCATTGATACGCACAATCCATAATTGACGGAATTGACGTTTACGTTGACGACGGTCACGATAAGCATATTGTCCAGCTTTGATTACTGCTTGGAAAGCAACACGATAAACACGTGAACGAGCTCCATAATAACCTTTTGCTTGTTTTAAAATTTTCTTGTGACGTGCACGAGCAATAACACCACGTTTAACACGAGCCATAAATCATATCCTCTAAATAGTTAACCAAAATTAAGCGTATGGAACACACGCTACAACTAAACCTAAATCACCTTTTGACACTGTTGTCAAACCACGTAAATGACGTTTACGTTTAGTTGATTTTTTAGTTAAGATATGACTTTTGTTAGCTTGCTTATGCTTAAAGCCACCAGAAGCTGTTTTTTTAAAGCGCTTTGCTGCGCCTTTTACAGTTTTAATTTTAGGCATTTTATTAATTCCTACTTCGCATTGTTAATAACACAAAATAATGGTGTAACGTTTAACAAAATTAAAAATTAACTTGATGAACCATTATTTCTTCTTCGGCGCAAGCACCATAATCATTTGACGACCTTCGATCTTAGTTGGATAAGATTCGATGATTGCCAAATCAGCTAAGTCTTCTTTAATGCGATCAAGCATTTCAGTGCCTAACTGTTGGTGAGCCATTTCTCGACCACGAAAACGTAGCGTTACTTTAGCTTTATCGCCATCTTCTAGAAAGCGCATCAGGCTGCGGAGTTTTACCTGATAGTCGCCTTCGTCTGTACCAGGTCTGAATTTAATTTCCTTAACCTGAACAACCTTTTGCTTCTTCTTCTGTTCTTTTGTTGCTTTACTCTTTTCATAGAGGAACTTGCCATAATCCATAATTCGACAAACAGGTGGCTCTGCATTAGGGCTTATTTCAACTAAATCTAGAGTTGCTTCTTCGGCTTGCTTTAAAGCTTCATCTAAGCTAACTATACCGAGCTGTTCACCATCGACGCCGGTTAACCTCACCTCGCGAGCAGTAATTTCATCATTGATTTTATGCGCGCGTGTTGACTGAATTCGTTTACTGACTTTAATATCTCATTCCTCCAAATTAATTTATCATTAATTCATCTGTTCTAATGAACGACTATGAATTTCGTTAAGCAACAATTCTATAACATGTTTCACTTCAAAGCTACCAAGATCTTTACCTTGACGAGTTCGAACTGAAATTGTTCCTGATTCCATTTCTTTGTCTCCACAAACAAACATATAAGGAACACGTTTTAGAGTATGCTCGCGGATTTTAAACCCTATTTTCTCATTTCTCAAGTCTGCTTTTGCTCTAATACCAACTTTTTGTAGTTGCTCGGTTAATTGTTTTGCATATTCAGCTTGATTATCGGTAATATTGATGACAGCAACTTGTAATGGTGCAAGCCATGTTGGGAAAAATCCTGCACAGTTTTCGGTTAAGATACCCATAAAACGCTCCATAGAACCTAAAATAGCCCTATGAATCATAACCGGTGTGTGGCGTTCATTATCTTCGCCAACATAAGTTGCATCTAAACGTTCAGGTAACATAAAGTCAAGTTGAACTGTACCACACTGCCATGCTCGACCTAAACAGTCATGTAACGTAAATTCGATTTTAGGACCATAAAATGCTCCTTCACCTGGTAAATATTCAAATTCAATACCATTTTCGGTTAAGCAGTCAGCTAAATCTTTTTCAGCTAAATCCCAAGTTTCATCTTTACCAATACGTTTTTCAGGACGTGTTGATAATTTGACCGTAATATCAGTAAAGCCAAAAGTGCTGTAAGTGTCATAAACCATTTTAATACAGCTGTTTACTTCACCTCGAATTTGGTTTTCAGTACAGAAAATATGCGCATCATCTTGGGTAAAACCACGTACACGCATCAACCCATGCAAAGAACCAGAAGGCTCATTACGATGACAACTACCAAACTCTGCCATGCGCAAAGGTAAATCACGATAAGATTTCAAACCTTGGTTAAAAATTTGCACATGCCCAGGACAGTTCATTGGTTTAATACAATATTCACGATTTTCAGATGAAGTCACAAACATTAACTCTTTATAGTTACCCCAGTGCCCCGTTTTTTCCCACAACACTCGATCCATCATAAATGGACCTTTTACTTCTTGGTAGTCATATTCTTTAAGTTTGGTACGAACGAACACTTCAAGCTCACGGAAAATAATCCAGCCATCATTATGCCAAAACACCATGCCAGGGGCTTCTTCTTGCATATGATAAAGGTCAAGTTGTTTACCGATTTTACGATGATCGCGTTTGGCCGCTTCTTCTAAAAATTGTAGATAACTATCTAATTGCTTTTTGTCAGCCCAAGCTGTCCCATAAATACGTTGTAACATTTTATTATCACTATTGCCGCGCCAATAAGCACCCGCAACTTTTTGTAATTTAAAATGATGACAAAAACGCATATTTGGTACATGCGGACCACGACACATGTCGATATACTCTTCATGATGATAAAGTGCTGGCGTTGAATCTTTCGGTATGTTTTCATCTAAAATAGCGATTTTATAAGGTTCATGACGTTCCCAAAAGACTTCTCTGGCTCTTTCCCAACTAACGACTTCCTTTATAACTTCATAATCTTTTTTAGCCAATTCATGCATACGTTTTTCAAGCGCATCAAGATCTTCTTGTGTTAAAGAGTGTTCTAAATCAACATCATAATAAAAACCATTGTCAATTGTCGGCCCAATAGCCATTTTCGTATCCGGCCATAATTGTTTAATGGCATGACCCAATAAATGTGCACAAGAATGGCGAATAATTTCAAGTCCATCTTCATCTTTAGCGGTAATGATTGCTAATGTTGCATCTTGATCAATGAGGTCACAAGCATCTTTACGCTGTCCATTAACACGCCCTGCAATACATGCTTTGGCAAGACCTGCACCAATACTTTGAGCGACTTCTAAAACAGTAACCGGTTTATCAAACTGACGTTGACTTCCGTCAGGAAGAGTAATAATTGGCATAATAAATCCTTATAACAGTGGTGCGCCACACGAAAGCGCACATGTGTGTAAATATTGCATCTAAAATAATAGATCGCGTATACTACCACTTATCATAAGGATTTCAAATAGAAATAGTGGTCTTATGAATATTAATAATGAATATTTTTTACTATACTGAATCGTATAATTAACATGAAATTTTTAACGAAATTTGCATCTTAAAACGGTTAAACGATTTATGATTGATAGTTGTTTAAGTTGAATGGTTTGTTAATGCTATTATGAACATTTGGATTGATGCTGATGCTTGCCCTAACCCAATTAAAGAAATTTTATATCGAATCGCTATTCGTAAATCAATCAAAATTAATTTAGTTGCTAATCAATGGTTAAATATTCCGCCTTCACCTTTTATTTCTCGATTACTTGTTGAACATGGTTTTGATAAAGCAGATAACAAAATTGTCGAACTTGTTGAATTAAATGATTTGGTCATTACATCTGATATACCTTTAGCATCAGATGTATTAAATAAAGGCGCTTTTGTTCTTACACCTAGAGGTGAAGTTTATACGTTAGAAACAATTAAAGAGCGGCTAGTGATGAGAGATTTTATGGAAACAATGCGAGCAAGTGGAATACAAACTAAAGGACCCGCTCCCTTTTCAAGTAAGGACCGCGAAAAATTCGCCAATCAACTTGATATTTTAGTTAATAGGTTAACTAAATAAAGTTAATCATTTTGATAAGAAAATTATACCTATATTTTAAAATATTTATCTTTAATAACGTTACGACGTTATATTTTTAAAAATAATTCTCTACTTTTAAATGGTTTTGCACCTATATAAGGTTTCAATGCAATTCTGGTAAAACGTTTGGCCGCTTTAAGTGTATCTTCATTATTAAACTGACGTTTGCCAAAAGCTAAAACGTGTTCACCACTAAAACTAGTACTATTTTGCAGTAAACTACTAATAAACCCTTTTTCTGATTGATATTGATAATGCATTGTTTCAACAATATCATCACCGGTTGCACTGCAATGAAAAAAATCAACGTGATAACCTAAGTTTTCTAATAAAGATAGCTCAAAACTACGTAACACATTTTCAGCAGAAACTTGCTGTGCGAGTTGCTGTAAGCTTTGTAAATAGTCATCAAAAAGTGTAGGCATTTCTGTTTCGGCAACCAGCACTCGATGGAGTAACTCGTTTAAATAAAAAGCGCTATATAAATGAATTGAAACCAAAGGTAGTGTCAAAGACACCGCTTCAACCTGGCGTAATGTTTTTATTTCACCTTGACCAGAATATTGAACAATTAATGGAGTAAAGGGTTGTAAAATGCCCTTTAACGCGGATTTTTTACGTCTGGCACCTTTAGCTAAAATAGTTATTTTCCCTTTATTTTCAACAAATAAATCAGCTAATAGACTACTTTCACTGTAAGTTCTGGTATGAAGTATAAATGCTCTTTGCCAATTTTCCATTAAAAAAGCCTTTTAATTGCGTCGCAATTTTTTATCCACAAGGGTATCTGACCAAAATTTAAGTAATTTTATGAAATTTTCACCTGAAATCTAGCTGAAAATCCGATATAATCAATTGCTAAAAAC
Organism: Gilliamella sp. B3783; assembly: GCF_026536125.1. Lineage (NCBI taxonomy): Bacteria > Pseudomonadati > Pseudomonadota > Gammaproteobacteria > Orbales > Orbaceae > Gilliamella > Gilliamella sp. B3783. The sequence continues at coordinate 75,611 of NZ_JAFNOU010000001.1, read as the reverse complement.
TACAGGATTATAGGATAAATAAAAGACAAGCTATGGAACTTTTTTCAATAATTTTACTTATAGTATTAATTGTATCACTTTCTGGTGTCGTTGTTAAAATGTTACCAATACAAATTCCACTACCACTTATGCAAATATTGTTGGGATGTATATTGGCAGCGTTTGGTGTTTATGTGAAGTTCGATCCAGAACTATTTCTTGTTTTATTTATACCTCCTTTACTTTTTGCTGATGGTCGAAAAACATCAGTTAAAGATTTCGTCTATAATTTCAGAGAAATTGTTGGATTGGCCTTAGTATTAGTGGTGATATCCATCATTGCATTGGGTTATTTGTTACATTGGATTTTACCAAATGTGCAATTAGCCGCAGGTTTGGCTTTGGCTGCCGTATTATCACCAACCGATGCGGTTGCGTTAAGTGGCATTGTCGGTAAGGGTCGAATCGAAAAAGAAAAAATGGAAATAATTGAAGGTGAAGCTTTAATGAACGATGCATCTGGCTTAGTATCATTAAACTTTGCAATAGCCATCGCCGCAGGCGCGATACAGTTCGATTTATTACAAATTAGCGTGACATTCTTTGTTGTTGCCATTGGTGGATTAGCTATTGGTGTTTTATTTACCTGGTTATATGCACGCATTTTAAGAAAAATAAATAAACTTACCCATAATGATCCGGCAATCCAAATTGTGCTGTTATTCTTACTTCCTTTTGCTGCTTATATTATTGCCGAAGAATGCCACTGTTCAGGTATTTTAGCTGCAGTTAGCGCCGGCATGACAGTTAATCAATCTGGCATGATGAGAAATGCACCTTTAACAGCGCGTTTACAATCAGATAGTACTTGGTCAATGTTAACTTTTGTGTTCAATGGTTTTGTATTTATTTTATTAGGAATTCAATTACCAAGTATTTTAACGAATACTTTTGCTGAGAATCAAACCGATGCATCCATTGAAGTCTGGCAATTATGTTTAATTGTGCTGTTTGTCTTCATTGCTTTAATGGGAACAAGATTCGCTTGGCTTTGGGCAATGAAACATATGCCAACAATGCCATTTGGTACCAAACGCCCTCTTGCATTTCGATCTTATTCAACCCGAGATTTGTTAATTTCAACTTTTGCAGGTGTACGCGGCGCAATAACCCTTGCCGGTGTTCTCTCTATTCCAATGACAATCGGCGGCCGATATCAACTTGTCTTTATAGCAACAGGCATTATCCTTATTTCATTAATTGCCGCTGTGATTATATTACCGATATTATTAAGAGGTAGCGTCATTTTAGATAATTCCGAACAAGATAATGAAATTCTTACTGTAAAAGGTCATATGGCCGAAGAAGCCATTGTCAGTTTAGAAAAAATGCAAAATAACTTATTACAAGAAACAACCGAAAACAGCATGGATCAAGAAATTGTTAATGAAGTCGGTTCTCGTGTTATCGGTTCGTTAAGACGTAGAACGGGGCTGAAGGACTTAGAACAAAAAGCACTTGAAGCCGAAAATCTTGAAAGGCGCATGCGTTTAGTTGCTATTGGTGCAGAGCGTACGTCGTTATTACAAATGAAAATTCGTAATGAAGTGAGTGAAGAAGTTTTCGAGCATTTAAATACAGATTTAGATATTTATGAAAAAATGATTTCTGGGGATGTATAAATGATAAGCAATCATCACTTATTAGGAAAAATACACTCAACATTTGTCGACAAAGCCCCTCAAATGTTGGGGGTAACGTTGCGTTGTATTCCTTTCAATTTAAAAAAACAAGTTATCGAACAATTGTTACAATTACAATTTAAGCATTCACTTGAGGATGGAGATCTTGATTTTTTAGAAAATCGTTGGCTCAAAATCGAAGTGACCGATTTACAACTAGTCTGGTTTGTAAGTCTGATTGAGAATAAATTAGTTGTTAGTCGTGAAGAGATTGCTGATGTTAGTTTTATAGGTAATGCAAACGATCTAATTATGATAGCAACTCGACGACAAGATCCCGATACATTATTCTTTCAACGTCGATTAATTGTTGAAGGCGATACTGAACTAGGTTTATATGTCAAAAATCTTATGGACTCGATTGAAATAGAAGCCATGCCTAAATTTTTAAGGATAACACTCGAAAAACTTGCAGATATTATCCAAACCGCACCTCAGAATTAAGTCAATTTGCTCAATTTTAAACAAAATTGAGCAAATAAACGTTTCAAATACGACATTCTATTTTCAATAACTAACAATAATTCATTTACTGTTATTTAGCTATCATTAAATAAACAACTAATTATATGTTTTGAACCATAATAAATTTCTTAAAAATGGGGTTCTGTTTATTTTTCCTCTATTTATTAGACTGTTAGAAGCTTAAATTAGACATAGCATTATCTCCTATATAGCGTTATATTTAAAGGGTGATGAAATAATTATCAGAGATATGACGAGTGTTCACTCCCCATGAACCTTAATCTTTGTTAAACAATTTATCAGCAAAACGGAAAAATATTACAGGAGGAACCTTTATGTCTTTGATGAAAAAATTGATGATAAGTATTGCGATTGTTACAACGTCATTTTCTAGCTTTTGTCTCGAATTTAATAATCAGCTTGAGGCTGACTACAACATACCTAATTTCAAATTTAATGATGGAAACACGGTCGAAAATTTACGAATACATTATACAACTCTTGGTAACCCAAATGGAAAACCAGTGCTAGTCTTACATGGTACAACGGGAAGTGGAAATGCAATGTTAAATAAAAGTTTTGGTCATGCCCTTTTTGACAAAGGTATGCCCTTAGATGCTGAAAAATATTATATTATTCTTCCTGATGCTATTGGTACGGGTAAATCATCGAAACCTTCGGATGGTCTAAAAAGTGATTTTCCACATTATGATTATACCGATATGGTAAATGCGCAGTATCAACTTGTAAAAAACGGTTTAGGAATAAAACATCTTACACTAATAATTGGTAATTCAATGGGTGGCATGGAAACTTGGAAATGGGTTACCCTGTACCCTGATTTTATGACTGCAGCAGTACCATTAGCATCCACACCAGCAGCAATGTCTAGTCGAAATTGGATAATGCGAAAAATGGTCATTAATGCAATTAAAAACGATCCTGATTGGCATAATGGCTTTTATGATAAACAGCCGACAAAGTTCCAAACTGTTTATAATTACTACAATATTGCAACCGATGGGGGGGATATCGCCTGGCAAAACCAAGCATATAATACCGAAATAACTGAACAGATTTTGACAAAAAAACTTAATGAACATGTGACAATGGATACTAATGATTTTCTATACCAATGGGATGCAGCAAGAAATTTCGATCCATCGAACGATTTAACAAAAATTAAAGCCCATCTATTAGTGATCAATTCAGCTGATGATGAAAGAAACCCTGCAAAAACTGGCGTGATGGAAAACGCATTAAAAAAAATTCCTAATGTTAAATATTTTTTAATCCCTGCCAGTGATAAAACTAGTGGACATAGTACAACCATGAAAGCGGATTTATGGAAAGACCAATTATCCACATTTCTTGAAGAAAACAAAATCAATTAATAATCGTAGTTTAATAAAAGTGGGTAATGCATTTTTACCTACTTTTTTCGCTATGTCATAATTGGTTTATTTAAGCCCGAAACACTTACCATTTGTTACAATGTCACAAAAAATATAATTCTCAATGAAATAATCCCCAAGAAAATACTTAGATTCTGTTATAATCAGCTAATTAACTAGTAACATTACTTTTTAGCCATTAAGCTGTCATTTTGAATATCAATAATCAATTATAAAATCATGCAACTTGGTTGACGGCTATAAGGCAGCAAAAACGATAAAAATGAAAAACAACACCGAACTTCCTACTTTTTACTTTCATGATTATGAAACTTTTGGTATCAATCCTGCTTTGGATAGGCCAGCGCAATTTGCTGGAATTAGAACAGATAGTGATTTTAATATCATTGAGGAACCTTTAGTCATTTATTGTCAAATTGCTCAAGACTATTTACCAAATCCAGAAGCAGTATTAATCACAGGAATTACACCACAAAAAGCAAATTCGAAAGGTCTGTGTGAAGCAGAGTTTACCAAATTAATTCATCAAGCATTCAGCCAAGCCAATACCTGCATCTTAGGTTATAACAATCTTCGTTTTGATGATGAAGTGACTCGCAATATTTTGTATCGAAATTTTTATGACCCTTATGCCTATAGTTGGCAAAATGGCAATTCTAGGTGGGATCTTCTTGATGTTGTGCGTGCTTGTTACGCCTTAAGACCTGATGGTATCAATTGGCCTATTAATGATGCGGGTTTCCCAAGTTTTCGTTTAGAGCACTTAACAAAAGCCAACAATATTGAACATGAACACGCGCATGATGCGATGTCAGATGTTTATGCGACTATCGCTATCGGTAAATTAATTAAACAAAAGCAGCCTAAATTATTTGATTATTTTTTTAAACTTCGCCATAAAAATAACGTTGCGCAACTTATAGACATCATTAACATGACACCAATAATACATGTATCGGGCATGTTAGGTAGTTATCGAGGCAATATAACCATCGTGAGTCCAATAGCTTGGCATCCAACACAAAATAATGCGGTTATTGTCTGTGATCTTACTGGTGATATCGATTCAATCATTAATTTACCAATTGAACAAATAAGGCAAAAACTGTACACCAAAAACGAAGATTTAGCATTAAATGAATCGCGGATCCCATTAAAACTGATTCATATAAACAAATGCCCTATCGTTGCACCATTAAAAACCTTATTACCTGAAAATGCACAAAGGTTAAATATTAATGTAGCGCAATGTTTAATCAAACAGCAACAGTTATTTAAACATCAACACGCTTTACAAAACAAGATGAGAGAGCTATTTAACTCAACTGATGATTACTCCGCTAATAGCGATGTTGATGCTCAAATTTATGCAGGATTTTTAAACAACCAAGATAAATTACGGTGTGAAACTATTCGTACGACACCAATTCAATCACTTGAAAATTTATCAATGAATTTTGATGATGAACGATTAAAGACATTATTCTTTCGTTACAAAGCAAGAAATTACCCTCAAATACTAACCGAACAAGAGCGTATAATCTGGCAAGATTATTGCCAACAGAAACTGAATATAACCAAAGTCCAAGATTATCTGTTAACATTAGAACAACTTGCTCAAACCTATATACAACAACCTGAAAAACTGAATTTAATTAAACAACTTTATCATTATTGCCATTATTTAGTTGGATAATTAAATTTGAGCGGCGTATCATATAAAGAAATATTCATATCATTTCTAAACTTTGAAGTGATCATCATTATCAAAGAAAAATTAATTAGTATTAACGTTATGAAACATTTTTTAGCAAAGCATGCCACAATCAAACACCGTATATACTCTTTATACTACACGTTATTTAGTTATGGTCGAGGATTACTCGTATTAACCGCTTGTTTATGGGTAGGTAATATCATCTCACTGATATTACCAATTATGATTCCAGGCAGTATTATTGGACTACTAATTCTGTTTTTCTTATTAGCTTTTCAATTAATTCCAACTTGTTGGATTAAAAACAGTTGTAATTTATTCATGCGTTACATGACTCTGCTATTCATCCCTGCTGCAATGGGGATTATGGATAATTACTCGTTATTATTAGACAACTGGCTCCCAATCATTTTTGGTAGTGTGGGTGGCTCAATTATTGTCTTATTATTAACGGCCTTTTTGACAGAACATTTACATAATAAATCAACAATAAAAGCCGCCAAAACAGTATCAGAAAATAATGGGGATAAGCAATCATGATATGGATGTTACCTTTAACGCTTTGTGTATTTCTTATTATTCGCAGAATTTCAATAAAAATTAAATCGCCATTATTTAATCCATTGGTGGTTTCTGTCATTGTTTTAATTCCTATTTTACTCATTACAAAAACTAGCTATATTCAATATGTAAATAACGTACAAATAATTAATGACTTACTACCTTATTCAGTGGTCGCATTGGCTTATCCTTTATACGAATTGATACCACAAATCAAAGCACGCTGGAAATCAATAATGCTAATCACCTTCACTGCATCAATCGCCTCAATGATAACGGGGGTATGCATCGTATTTTGGTTGGGGGGAAGTCATGAAATTGCGGCATCAGTTTTACCGAAATCAGTAACCACAGCTATTGCTGTAACTATCGCATCTAATCAAGGCGGCGTCCCTTCAATTGCTGCACTTTGTGTTATTTTAGTTGGCACCTTAGGCGGAATCTTTGGTCATCAATTATTAAATATGGTAAAAATTAAATCTGCTTCAGCAAGAGGTCTTGCAATTGGTGCGGTTTCACATGCTGTTGGTACTGCTCGTTGTATCGAAGTTGATTATAACGAAGGTGCATACAGTTCTTTATCTTTGGTACTATGTGGTATTATGACATCATTGACAGCACCTTTTTTATTCCCAATAATGGTTTTTATTTTTGATTGGTTATAGCATGAACTTAAAAAAGCTATTGGCTTATTTTATCGGATTTTGCTTTATTATAATAACGTTGATTCTTGGTCTTGATTACTGGATCAGTTATAAAACTGCGCCTTATATTTATCAAGACGAAAATCAACTACCGCATCGAGCTATTGGTGTCGTTCTAGGTACATCTAAATATGTACGAGGCGGCGGCATAAATGGATTTTATCGAAATCGCATAGAGGGTGCCATAAACCTTTATTGGCAAGGTAAAGTGGATTACCTTCTGCTTAGTGGTGACAATGCATTACTCAGTTATAATGAACCAATTACAATGCAAAAAGATCTGATTAAAGCTGGTATTCCAAAAGAATCTATTGTTCTTGATTATGCAGGCTTTAGGACATTTGATTCGGTTGTTCGAGCAAATAAAGTTTTTGATGCCAATGATTTTACGATTATTACTCAAGAGTTTCATTGTGAGCGAGCAATCTTTATTGCATTAGCACAAGGCATTCAAGCACAATGTTTTGCAGTCCCCTCTCCTGACAATATGAAATTAGTAAGAATTCGTGAAATGTTTGCTCGTGTCAGTGCTTTTGTCGATCTTTATATTCTTAATCAAAAACCAAAATATTTAGGGCCAGTCATTCCTATTATTGCCCCTGATCGTTAACTTTGATGATCAGCATCTTAAAAAAATGAAAAATGTCGAACAAAACCAATAATTAATTTTTTGTCTCATTTTTGTGATTGCATTTTTATGCAAAAAAAAGTAATATTTAGTCAATTTGAATTTAAGAAAACGAATAATGAATATTGAATTAGACCATATAAACTGTTTTTATGGTACCCACCAAGCTTTAAATGATGTTTCTTTATGTTATCCCCTTGGCGAAACCATTGTTTTGTTAGGACAAAGTGGTGCAGGGAAAAGCTCTTTATTAAAAGTATTTAATTTACTTGAAATTCCAACATCAGGTAAAATGACAATTGCTGATTCTCATTTTGATTTCTCAACTAAAATTAGTGAATCAACAATACGACAATTACGTAAAAATGTTGGTATGGTTTTTCAAAACTACAATTTGTGGCCACATTTAACAGTACTAGAAAATTTAATTGAGGCGCCTTGCCAAGTTTTAAAGCTTTCTAAACAAGAAGCCAGTGACAAAGCTATGTCGATTTTAGCTCGGTTACAAATCGATGAAATGGCACATCGCTACCCACTTCATCTATCTGGCGGTCAACAACAACGTGTTGCTATCGCTAGAGCATTGATGATGGAACCACAAATTTTATTATTTGATGAACCAACTGCGGCTTTAGATCCGGCAATTACATCGCAAATAGCCGAGATTATTAATGAATTATCCCAAACAGGGATCACACAAATTATTGTCACGCATGAAGTTGATTTTGCTCGAAAAGTGGCTTCACAAGTGATTTATATGGAACACGGTAAAATTATTGAGCAAGGACAACTAGAATGTTTTGCTCATCCAAAAACCGAAGAATTTAAATCTTATTTATCACATTAATTAATATAAAATTGGGTGGATATATGAAAAAAACGTTACTAGCCATTTTGCTTGCAGGATCAGCTTTTGCTGCTCAAGCTGCAGAAACCTTAACCATTGGTACAGAAGCGACTTATGCGCCTTTTGAGTTTACCAACGAAAAAAATGAAATTGTTGGATTTGATATTGATGTGATTAATAAAATTTGTGATGAAATTAAAGCATCATGTAATATTGTTAATCAATCATTCGATGGATTAATTCCTAGTTTAAAAACTCGCCGTATTGATGCTGCAATTGCAGGTATTGATGTGACACCAGAACGCCAAAAACAAGTGGATTTTACTAAAATATATTATGATGATAGTTCTATTCAATTTATTACGCTAAAAGATTCATTAACCAGTTTAGATCAACTAAAAGGCAAACGAATTGGTATACAAAAAGGGACAACTTATTCAAAATATTTGAATGAAAAATATCCTGATGTTAAAGCCGTAAGTTATGACAGTTATCAATTTGCTTTTTTAGATTTAAAAGCTAAACGCATTGATGCTATTGTTGCAAGTTCATTTGTTGCTGGTGACTGGCTAGGTAAAGATAGTGAAATTGTCGCATTAGGTGATAAAATTACTGATCATGAATTTTTTGGTGAAGGTTTAGGTATAGCATTACGTAAAGGTAACGATAAATTACGTGATCAATTTAACCAAGCTATTGATAAACTGAAAGCAAATGGTCAATTAGACGAAATTTACAAAAAATGGTTTAATAAATAATCATTAAACTTTAATTTAGACTTTATGATGACCTCGCCGCATATTTTGCGGCGAGTTTATTTTTTTAATTTAACAACGGTTTTTTTATGTCAGACTTTCTTGCAAACGGGATGAACTGGATCTTATCATCAATGGATGGTTATATTTTGCCGCTAACTAAAGCGACATCTATTACCTTGTCATTAGCGTTTATATCGCTAATTGTAGGCATGTTTTTTGCGTTTATTTTTACAATTTTAGAATCCATTCCTTTTAAACCCGTTGCATGGTTAATGTCACTGTTTAACTTAACCATACGTGCCCTACCAGAACTTTTGATAGTGGTAGCAATTTATACAGGATTACCTTTGCTGTTAATGGCATTAGATGATGGTTTTTCTATATCATTAGGTTTTACATCATTCACACTACAAATGAATATCGAAAATACAAAACCCGATCCTTTTTTATGTGGTGTGATTGCCTTATCATTACTTTATGCTGTTTATGCATCACAAACATTACGAGGGGCATTCAAAGCGATTTCAAGTGGACAAAAACAGGCAGCACAGGTGCTGGGATTAAGTAAATCACGTACTTTTTTCCGTATTATTTTGCCTCAAATGTGGCGCCATGCTCTACCTGGATTAAGTAATCAATGGTTAATTTTACTAAAAGATACAGCACTAGTGTCAGCCATTGCTATTGATGATTTAATGATGCAAACGAAAACAATTATAGCTCGAACAAATCAACCCTTTCTCTGGTATTTTATTGCTATGATTATTTACTTGGTTATTTCGATTTTAAGCCAAAAAGTTATCGGGCGAATCGAAAAACGCTCAACCTATTTTGAACAATCTAATTCTGCTAATAACCAGTAAGGTCAATTTATGTTTGATAATTTTATTTACTATCTTAAAATCATTTTACAGGGGCTACCTAATACACTAAGTTTGGGTATTTTAGGGATCTTATCTGCTGGTTTATTAGCAATAATCTTTTCTTGCTTATTATCATTGAATTCGAAAGTATTAACTAAGGCAATTCGAACCTATATTATTATATTTACGGGTTCACCACTGCTAGTCCAATTATTTCTAATTTATTATGGACCATCACAATTTGGTCAAACGTTAAGTCATGTACCAGCATTTTATGATCTTATCTCCTCTCCTTGGTTTTGTGCTTACTTAGCTCTGACACTTAATAGTGCAGCTTATACTACTCAGATTTTTTATGGGGCTCTAAAAGCAGTGCCACAAGGGCAGTGGCAGGCTTGTAAAGCTTTAGGTATGAACAAATGGCAGACGTTGAAAGTTGTTATGCCTTATGCATTAAAACGATCATTATCAACCTATTCCAACGAAGTGGTTTTTGTAGTTAAAGGCACTGCTCTAGCGTCTATGATACCGGTAATGGACATTATGGGATACAGTAATGAATTAAATGGTGATTACTACGACTTTTCAATTTTTATTGTTGCAGGCTTAATTTATCTCTTGATAAATGGTTTATTAAGCACCATTATGAGAGTTATAGAGAAAAAAGCCCTCACATTCGAAAACTAATAAATATGAGCCAATTTGATTCGACATTTTTTTTAAAAACTGTTCCCCATAAACCGGGTATTTATCAGATGTTCAATGATAAAGACACGATTATTTATGTAGGAAAGGCCAAAGATCTCAATAATCGATTAAAAAGCTATTTTAATAATAGTAAAAAAACGTTAAAGACCGATAGACTGGTAAGTCACATTCATCGAGTTGAATTTACTATTACTAATACCGAAACAGAAGCTTTATTACTCGAACAGACTTATATTAAAAAGCATCAACCTCGTTATAATGTACTATTAAAAGATGATAAAAGTTATCCCTTCATCAAATTAAGTAAAGAACGTCATCCCCAATTATCACTTTATCGAGGGACAGTTAATCGCAAAAAAGATGAATTTTTTGGTCCTTACCCAAGTGGCTATGCGGTTAAACAAATTCTTGCACTATTGCAAAAAACGTTTCCGATAAGACAATGTTTAAACTCGACTTATCGTAACCGTACTCGCCCTTGCTTACAGTACCAAATAAAAAGATGCTTAGGGCCTTGTGTACCAGGGTTAGTCAGTGATGAAGATTATAACGAACAGGTTAATTATGTAAGATTATTTTTATCGGGACAATCTGAACAAATTTTACAAAAAATAACTGAAGATATGCAAACAGCAAGCCGCGAATTAAATTTTGAAAAAGCAGCGGTATTACGTGACCAGTTACAAGCTATCAAACACATTAATGAAAAACAGGCCATTTACAATAATAATGATAATCTTGATGTAATTGGATTCCATTATGAACTCGGTTTAGCATGTATCTATGTATTATTTATTCGTAATGGACAAACCTTTGGACATCGCTCCTACTTCCCTAAAGTTCCATCAAATACGGAATTAGAAGAAGTTATTGAAACATTTTTAGGTCAATTTTATCTACAAGGAAACCAAAATCGTAATATACCTAGAAAAATTTTACTCAATTTTTCATTATCAGATAAACTGCCAATGGAAGAGACACTGTCACTTATTGCTGAACATCAAGTTAAACTGATCGATGAGCCCAAAGGAGACAATTTAAAGCTTTTGAATATTGCAACGATTAATGCACAAACAGAAGTTAAAAATAAACTGCTAGAAAATTCCACAATTAAACAACGTTATGATGCCTTACAAACGTTTTTGGGAATTAAAAAAATTAATCGCATGGAATGTTTTGATATCAGTCACTTTATGGGAAAAAACACTATTGCATCTTGTGTAGTTTTTGATGACAAAGGTCCAGTTAAATCAGAATTTCGCCGTTATAATATCACCGGCATCACACCGGGCGATGATTATGCAGCAATGCAACAAGTGTTAACACGTCGTTACAGCAAAAAAGATCTACCTGAAGAAAAGATACCCGATATTATTTTTATCGATGGTGGTAAAGGTCAACTTAACCAAGCTCTACAAGTTTTTGAACAACTCGATGTAAATTGGGATAAACATCACCCTATTTTGATTGGTGTAGCCAAAGGGGCTGAACGTAAAGAAGGATTAGAAACACTCTTTTTTGAAGCGCATGGAATAGGACACTATTTAGATGACCATTCCCCTGCACTATTATTAATTCAACAAATACGTAATGCATCACATGATCATGCCATTGTTGGTCAACGCAAAAAAGGGGTAAAACAGCTCACTGACAGTGCTTTAGAGCATATTGAGGGCGTGGGCGGAAAGCGCCGACAAGCATTACTTAAACATTTTGGTGGTTTACGAGAATTAAAAAACGCCAGTATAGATGAAATTGCACAAGTGCAAGGGATATCTAAATCTTTAGCTGAAAAAATTTATCTCAATTTGCAACAATAACACATTGAAAAATTAAAATTTTTCAGGCAACATAATCATAATAAAAACACTGTTTTTTTAATTGTTACTAATTATTTGATTAATCAAACAAAAAAGAGCTTATGTCACATGAAAATTAATTTCCCTACAGTTTTAACCTTATTCCGAGTTATATTAATTCCTTTTTTTGTGATGGCTTTTTATCTATTTCCGCATGAGTGGTCAGGTTTTTTTTCTGCCTTAATTTTTTTAATCGCAGCAGTCACTGATGTGTTAGATGGTTACCTTGCGCGTCGTTTAGGTCAAACAACAAAATTTGGTGCTTTTTTAGATCCTGTCGCCGATAAAATTATGGTCACTATTGCTTTAGTTTTGATTACTCAATACTACCAATCGTGGTGGATCTCTATTCCTGCAATCATTATTGTTTCAAGGGAAATCATCATATCAGCATTACGTGAATGGATGGCTGAAATAGGCAAACGCGGTAATGTTGCGGTATCTTCAATCGGCAAAATAAAAACTATCGCACAAATGACAGCCTTGACTTGGTTACTCTGGCGGCCTTGTGATATTGTTATTTATGCAGGTCTTGCAGCTCTTTTTCTAGCAACAATTTTAACTTTACTATCCATGTTACAATATTTATGGATAGCACATAGCGATCTGTTGGATGAAGAGTAATTTATCTAAAAATCACTAAAAACCAGCTTTAGTGTAATTTTGTGATAGTCCATTATATTCACAAAATTACACGCCCTTTTCCCCAAAAAACACAATATTAAAACAACAATAAGTTAAACATTGAACAATTAAACAATTAATCAAAAATATCTGTTGACTGAAATCATAAGATAGGTAAAATGCACAGCATTCAAAACGAATTACATTTTAGTAAGCAGTTTTGAGCCCGGGTGGTGAAATCGGTAGACACAAGGGATTTAAAATCCCTCGGCCTTTTTGGCCGTGCGAGTTCAAGTCTCGCCCCGGGCACCATTTAAAACACGTCTCATGCGGGAATAGCTCAGTTGGTAGAGCGCAACCTTGCCAAGGTTGAGGTCGCGAGTTCGAACCTCGTTTCCCGCTCCAATATCACAATCCTGTATAATCTATTAAAGTCCGCAAAGTTCAGATATTGATTGATGCCTACTGATTCTGAACTGAAATGAAGTTTAAGCGATAGCTTATTTAAATACATCGACATTATTAATGTATCTTGCAATTCAAATTATCACCTCAATCCCAAACATATTTTTCCTAAGCAAAATCCAATTCACGAGATGCTCCCGTGCTCAATCCTATTTTTTTATGAAATGAAATCCTCATAAACCATGGCTACAAAATGAAGTCCCCATGGTTTTAATTTTTTAAGATATTATTTCACTCAAACTTTGAAGTATCGGTAGCACAAACTCGGAGTCGATGACCATCGGGATCATTTCCTACAAATGTGTACCCGAAATCGAGCATTTGCGGTTTAAGTTCAATTTTGACGTTTAGTTCTTTCCAGGTCGCATAAATCTCATCTACTTCATTTTTTGTTACATCACTAAACGACAGCTCAAAACCGCCATAATGATTGGGTGCCTTTGGGGTTATTTTATCAGCCTCTTGAAGGCCCAAAATAAAATTATCATTCAATAAAAATACAGCAAAACCAGGATAAGTTTTAACTGGTGGGCGCCCTAGTATTTTTGTGTAAAACGCTGTACTAACATCGACATCTTTGACATAAACAATAACGCTATTAGGTTTAAACATTTTTCTTTCCTTTTAGTGATAAAAATTAGTTCAATTAATTTTAGTTGTCTCTATTTTGATGTAGCATTGCTGACAACTGTATGTCATATTTAAAATTCAATCTAAATTATTTTGCAAACATAAAGCATGAAAATTAATCGTATAATTACTACCATCATGGTATTGCTACAAAGAGAAAAAATAACTGGTAAAGAATTAGCAGAAAAATTAAATGTATCATTGCGTACTATTTACCGAGATATACAAGTTATCGAGGGAGCGGGTATACCCATTATTACCTATCAAGGAAGTGCCGGTGGAATAAGTATTTTAAAAAATTATAAAATTAGTAAAGGTCTATTCACTAAAGAAGATGTCATTGTTTTATTAAAGGGACTCAACTTATTATCCTCACCGGTTTTAAAAGAAAGTGAAAATTTAAGAACACTCGAGAAAATAAAGAGTTTTTTATCAGAACAAGAACTTGATGAAGTGACAAATAACTTAAATCAACTTATTGTTGATTTATCTCCCTGGTTTTCCAAACAAAATATTGATAACAAACTATCTATTATAAGACTGGCACTGAAAGAGCAAATGCTTTTATCGTTTGATTATTTGGGTGTTAGGAATAAACAAGCCTCACGTTTAATTGAGCCATATAAACTTATTTTTAAGGAAAAAGAGTGGTATTTACAAGCTTTTTGTCTAACTAAAAATGACTTTCGTGTATTTAAATTGTCAAAAATGTCAAACATTAGAAAAACAAACACTAAATTTATCAAGCAGACAACGCCTGAAGTCTTCTCTTTGTTCCAAACGGATATGAAAAAAAAGAGTTTTAAAATAAAATTACTAATAGATGAATCGCTTTTGGAACGTATTTTAGATTTTTGTGACGAAAAAGATATTAAGAAATTAAATGGACAACAGTATCTTGTAGATTTTAACTTTATTGATGATGACTACAGTTATGGCATTTTACTAAGCTTAGGTCATAAATGTATTTGTTTAGAGCCTGAGCATATACGTCAAAAACTCGTTGAACGAGCGGAAAAATTAGTTAAATCTTACAAAGAAACTGTCAATCCATTTATGTCAAATTAGCCTCAATAACTAAAAATTTAAACATCTAATCTCCGGCTGGTTAACCATTTTACTTTTTCCGGGTCTCGATGATCAAAAAATTGACTTGTATTTGTATCAAGCGCTGCTATTTGTTGCATATCTTTATCTGAAAGCTCAAAATCCCAGATATCTTGATTTTCAACTATACGCTCTTTACGCACAGATTTAGCCAAGCTTGCAATGCCTCGTTGTGCTAACCAACGTAATACCACTTGCCCTATTGTTTTACCATATTTAACGGCAATTTGACCTAACATAGGATGCGAAAATAAACCATTTTTCCCTTCAGCAAACGGTGCCCAGGCTTGAGGCGTTATGCTCTCTTTTTGCATATAAGGCACGGCTTCAAGCTGTTGTTGGAATGGGTTAACTTCAATCTGATTTACGGCAGGAATAATGGAATGAAATGCAGTTAAATCAGCTAATCTATCAGGTTGAAAATTACTTACGCCAATAGCACGAGTTTTACCTGCTGAATAAAGCTCTTGCATTGCTTGTCAGGCACCATGAACATCACCATAAGGTTGATGAATTAAATATAAGCAACATAGTCTAATTGCAAACGATTTAATGAACGTTCAAATTGAGCCTTAGCACCATTGTAATTGGCATCTTGCAACCATAATTTAGTGGTAATAAATAATTCTGCTCAATCAATCCCATGTGCACGAATAGCATTACCAACTTCAGTTTCATTTTGGTAACTTGCAGCTGTATCAATCAACCGATAGCCAGAATCAATCGCATCATTTACGGCTGTTTCACACTCTTTCTTATCGGTCATTTGAAAAACACCAAACCCTAAGATAGGCATTTCGATACCATTATTTAATGTTATTGTTCTTTTCATAGCTCATACCTCAGTTATTATAGTTAGCTTATTATTAAACAGCTTACTACAATGATAAAGTAGGTAATACAACATGCACTAATGAAAATTTTTCATTTATCCTACTTTTTAATATGTCAATGATTGCTATTGATGGAATTTTTTTAACCTAAAAACTCAATATAACCAAAAGGTTATATCATTAATTGTTAGATTAATTTTAAAAAAATCATTAAAATTGAGATCCATTAAGGTATTTACTGACACAAAATTAGCAGAATTAATTGAAAGACCAATATCAATTAGTAAGTTGGAAGTGATTATTCATTTTGTAACATCAAACTTTATAGTTGTGCATCTATTTTTAACCTCATGTCTAAATAAACTTTTTATTAATAACTGTAGGGCATCATCGTTTATTAAAACGCTAAAGTTTTTATAAAAAAATTCCAGTAAACTATGCATACAAATGTAATAAGCATAATAGATAATAAAAACGTTAATAGTTTAATTCACCTTTTTCCACTAATAAAAGAATAAATGCGGCTATAGAAAACCAGTATTATCTACTAATTTTATCAGTAAAATACTCGATGAAAACCTTAAGTTTAGTTGAATTTTTATATGTAGAAGGATAAAGAAAGCAAAATTCCCAAGTATGTTCTTTATTATACTCAGACAAAATTTCAACTAATTCTTTTCTTTTTAACTCTTCTTGTACAGAGAAACTAAAAAGTTGAACTATACCGCCATCATTTAAGGCTAAAAATTTAGTCGCTTGAATACTATCAAAGATTTGTATTTGGCTATTTTCAATATTATCTTTATCTATATTTTTATTTAAAGATGCCCATTGAAATCGTTTATTATTCTGACTTGAGCTAAAATTGATACATTTATGATTAATTAGTTCATCAGGACAAACAATCATGCCATTTTTGGCAAGATAATTGGGACTAGCATATAATCCAGTAGTAGCAATAAACAATCTTTTTTTGATGAGAAAAGCCTCTAGCTTGGTGTTTTCTTGTACCAGTCTAACTGATAGATCATACTCTTCTGCTATAAAATCAATATTTCTATTAGTTACATGAAAATCAAGTTTTAAATTAGGATATTCTTCGGAAAAATTAGCCAGATAAGGTGATATTTTATAATTAAAAAAGGTCTCTGGTACGCTTATTTTTAATTTACCACCAATTGTATTTTTTTCATTTTTAATAGAATGCCCAGCATTAATTAGCATATCGAATATTTCAGAACATTTTTTATAATAGATACGCCCTTCCTGCGTTAGTTTGACTTGGCGTGTACTACGTGAAAACAAGTCAAATCCGATTCTTTCTTCAAGTCTTTTAATAGAACGACTAACAGCAGCAGGAGTAATATTCAAGTATTGAGCCGTAACTGAAAAATTCTCATTTTCGGCTGCGACTAAAAATAACTCGAGGCTAGCGATATGCATAGTTTTAAACTGTTTTTTCATCCAATTGTCTTTATTTATGAATACTAACTGCTATCAAAATATTTTATATTTTGGCCTAATTGCTGACAAAAAACTTATTTATAAGCAATGTAATGAATTACAAGAAATATTAATACATCAATTTTGCCACAAATTACATCTGTTTTTCATGTCCTTTATGGATAAGTATCGTCTCCTAATTCTTATTAGGAATATCTTCAATGGCAATACTATTTTTCAATTTATTAAAATAGAAATAATCACTTAAAAAACCTGCTTACACTTTTGTGCGAATACATTTAGCAAGCGACGTTCTATTTTTTTAGAATCCACTCCCTTTTTATTGATCCAATATTTATATTCCAACCATTATTTACAACCGTTTTAAAAAAGAATGAGAACTTATCATCACAAAACCAGTTTTATAACCGAGTTTAGCAATATGATGAATAAAAATAATAACAAATAATCTGTTTCTCATCGCAGTTTTTCTTATTTTTAATATTATGAATTTATTTATTTTTGTTTACTGTCATTTTTTCTCATAAAAATATTATTAAGAATCAGTGCAATTATAGTGATTATCGCACCTATAATTTCGATATATGAAATAGAATGACCTTGATAGATACCAATAATAAAAGCAATGACAGGGACTAAATTAACAAAAAGAATACCATTAATCGCACCAAGACCATTGATACCTGCATTCCAAGTAATGATCACTAATGTGGTTATGACAAGTATAAAAATATCAAATCCACTTGTGATA
Source organism: Gilliamella sp. B3783 (assembly GCF_026536125.1). Classification (NCBI taxonomy): domain Bacteria; kingdom Pseudomonadati; phylum Pseudomonadota; class Gammaproteobacteria; order Orbales; family Orbaceae; genus Gilliamella; species Gilliamella sp. B3783. Next base: position 57,491 of record NZ_JAFNOU010000001.1, on the reverse strand, counting down.
AATACACTCAGACTAGGAAGTTTTGCTAAGCCTAAAAAAGATGCAATTAAAGTAATCGTGATAATACTTATTACGCTAAGAGAAGAACTTAACGCTGTAACTCTTAACGCGCTCCATTTGTCTTTTGTCATCACCATATTTGCAAAATAGGTATAAATAACCCAACAAATTGTAGCGGCCAACAATAGTACATCACCTAAAAAGCTTGATGAAGCTATCAGATGATTAAAATCTCCATTCGTTATAACCAAAACTATTCCTACAAAAGCTAATAGCGTGCATAAACTTGTTTTAATGTTAGGTATATTGTGATTGAGGATAGATGATAAAATCATTGAGAGCATCGGCATTAACGCTAATATAATTGTTGCATGCTCAGCAGATGAAAAACCAATGCCGATAAACGTTAGGAAGTTTAATCCAGCAAAACCGATTGTGCCAAAAAGCCACAATTGAAAAGCTTTTCCTTCCGTTTGATAACTTTTTTTACCTTCGATAACAAGCAGAACAATGCTTACAAGAAAAGCACCAAGAACGTAGCGAATAACAGTAAGATAATAACCATCTATACCCGATGATACCGCATGTTTTGAAGCGGGATACATAATCCCCCAGCCAAAGACAGTCACCAATAAATATAATGTGTATTTATAATGTTCTATTCGAATATCCTTCATAAAAAAATAACCTACTTTTCGTATTATTTATTTTATTGACTTTTATAATATTTTTTTATGAAAAGATCATTATCGTCGAGGTAATATCTTTTTTTACATTTTGTAATATCTGATATTGCATTCTTGAGTAAACATGATTTGATGAGTTTGTTTCTTACTGGATTTGGCTTATCAATGGTTTATCCACTTCTTGCCTTACCTGCAATAAAAAGTATGTCACATAAAGATATTGGTCTTGCTCTAAGTACCTATGAATCGTGTTTTGATATTGGAATTCTTTTATCTGGCTTTACAGGCGGAATTATTGTGTCGAGTTTTGGTTATAATGCAACGTTTATATTTGCATTTATATGTAGTTTATTCGCTATATTTCCTTCAATACTTTCATATAAACAAATTGAAAAAAATCAAAACTAAGCTAAATAACTAAACCAAGTTGGTACGCCAATAGCTATAAGTGCCACTTTAATTTATTAGGTTCATTAATAATTTTAATCCGTTTGAAGCTACGAGCATAAGATAAACTCTGTTCACAAGTAAAAAGCATTCAACTTGGGAGGATGCTTATAGATTACAAATAATTGGCGGGAATTATAACTTGTTATACCCTATTACCTTAGTTCACAATCATATTGTTGCCAGGAAGAGTATCGATGATGTCAGTTGTTATTATTGATAATTTTATTGTTAGCAAAGTATTGCATAACTTTAATTATCTGAATTTTTTTGTTAAAAAATCAAACTATCCTCATCTAGCACTTGGCTAAATGAGGATGAGATTATTTAAATGATTAATGAACGCCAGGAATAGTGAATTCCATAATAAGTAATAACGTTGGTAAAATAAAGATAGATAAGATTGTTGAAGCAAAGAAAATACTCGATGCGTGCTCTTGTTCGACTTCCCAATCGTAAGCCAAAATAACTGCGGTTGATGCAGTTGGCATCGCTAATAAAAAGACTAACTCTTCGGCTTCGATACCTTTAAGTCCAAAAAGATGCACAGCAATTAATGCAACAACGGGAGTTACAAAACTCTTTAAAAGCACATTAACCACTAATAGTTTAGATAAATTTAATTGAACACCATATATCCCTACGCCAACAGCAATAAGTGAAATAAAGTTACATGCATTAGACATAATATCAAAAGTATTAAACACAAAATGCGGCATCCAAGTTAAACCATTAGTGACACTAACAATTAACCCTAAAATAACAGCCAAAAACATTGGTTTCATAAGCGAGTTTTTCACTGCGCTAAAAATCATATTGCCTGTTACTTTACCGCCAGATACTTTAGTATGACATAATTCTAATAAGAAAATTGTCATTGGAATTAATGATAAAGCCACAACAAAATTCGCAATGGCGACAGAAATGGTTGACGATGCACCTAACATTAATGTCAAAAATGGTACGCCCATCCCGCCCATATTAGGGAAACAGCATAACATTGAATTCATGGTGGTTGATTTTAAATCTTTACCCAATAAGTATTTATTAGTTAAAAAACAAATTATCCACAAAAATGACATTGTGCAGAAAAAAGCAATCATCCAAATGCCGTTAAATATCTCTGATGGCTTTGCATGGGCAGTATGGACAAAAAGTAACGCTGGGAAGACAAAGTTTGATACCAAGCCAGATAATAGTTTTTTTGAATCTTTTGTGAAGATTTTTTGTTGAACGCAAAACCACCCCAGAAAGATCAATAAAAAAACGGGAAGACAAGAACTTACAACTTGCCAAACGGCAGACCAAATCAAATTCATTTTTTAAAACTCCTAAAATAATATTACTTAAAATACATATTCGGTATTTGGTTGGATTTTTGGATGAACGCTTATTTTTATAAACCAAATTAAATTAATTAGACAATAAAGCTGAACATACCTGATGTAAGCTTGGTATATTTAAGACATGGTTAACATTAAAATCCACAGCATCTTTATTGGTCACACTATAACTTGGGCGCTATTATAGCTTATTCCGATCTACCTTGTGTTAAGCAAGCCCTAGTAAGATTCTTAAAAAAAGAAAAAACCATTAAAACTTAGTCCGATTTATGTCAAAGGAATTTTTTTAAATCAATATAAAATATAATGTTATTAAAATCAAAAAGATGAGTGTTAAATTATAGTAAAAATAAAATCTATACAAAAAGGCCTTAAAGTATAGCCTAAGTATAGATTATTGGTGTAAATGTTCAGTCGATAATAAATCAATTTATTTAATTGACTTATATCTATTTATTTATCATTAAGCTGGTTTGTTATTTTACAAAAAAACCGCAAAATAATCATCAAAAGGTAACAGTATTTATGACAATTATCTTTAAAATTAATTAACGATTAATCAATATAATGTAAATTATTTATTGGTACGCAAAGATAAGGCATAAATTTTATAGGCAAATTATCGATTATTCGTTGTTTAACTCAATTTAAATTAAGATCATTTAGCCATCATTTTTTCATTTACTATATCGGCTAACCTAGCAGTAAACATATTAATTTTTGGCTATTATTTAGTCCATTTCGATCTATTTACACTAGTTTTTATTGAATCCTCAAAAATAAACTGTATATTTATACAGTATTATTCGTTTTTTATCACGAATTAAATAGATGTAATTCTGTTAGTATCGATAAATTATGTTAGGAGAGTATGCTTGCGTAAAGTTTCTATTATTGTGCTTGGCATGGTAGATGGTTCAGTAAAAAAACATTTACCTTTGGTTGATACGCCCGTCAGAGCGGGTTTTCCTTCTCCAGCGGATGACTATTTGGAAACTAAGCTTGATCTTACCGATCACTTAGTTAAACATCCAAGCGCAACCTATTATATCAAAGCACAAGGCGATTCAATGATTAATTACGGCATTTATAGTGGTGATCTGCTAGTTGTAGATCGCTCTTTAATGCCGCAGATAGAAGATATTGTGGTCGCCGCAGTTGATGGTGAATTAACCTGTAAATGTTTAGGGATTATTAATGGGCAACACCATTTATTATCGGGCAATGAATTTTATCCGCCTATTTCGCTAGCGGGTAAAGAGGTACATATTTGGGGCGTAGTAATACATACGATTCACGCCTTACGAAAGCGTGGCAACACATGATTGGTTTGATTGATTGTAATAACTTTTATGCTTCGTGTGAGCGCGTTTTTAACCCAAAACTAGAAAAAAGACCAATTGGTATTTTGTCCAATAATGATGGTTGTGTTATTGCTCGCTCAAATGAACTTAAGCCATTAGTACCAATGGGTATGCCCGCATATCGAATTGAACCCAAAATCCGTAAACACATTACCTTATTAAGCTCTAACTATGAACTTTATGGCGACATGAGCCAACGGGTTTTTAATACAGTCGGTCATTATACTACCGATATTCAACCCTACTCCATTGATGAAGCTTTTATTCAATTAAATGGGTTTAACGATGTGATAGCACATTGCCAAAATTTAAGAACAATTGTAAAACGAGATACAGGTATTCCTGTCAGCATTGGTATTGCAACAACCCACACTTTAGCAAAATTAGCAAATCATATAGCGAAAAAACAAGCTAAATATCAAGGGGTCTACCACCTTCCTAACAAGCCTGTTTTATTGGATAAAATTTTAAAAACATTTCCAGTAGAAGAGATTTGGGGTGTGGGTAGACGTATTGCCCAAAAATTACAGACGTTAAATATTCATAGTGCATGGGATCTACGTCAAGCAAATTTAAAACAGATTAGGCAACAATTTTCAGTCGTGCTTGAACGTACAGTACTCGAGCTACAAGGTGTCAACTGCATTGAATTAGATGATCTCAACACACCTAAACAAAACATCATGACATCGCGAAGTTTTGGACAACTAACTGGGGAACTATTTGATATACAAGAAGCCATTCGCATTCATGCCAGTCGAGGAGCTGAAAAACTAAGACAGCAAAATGCTATTGCTAATGCGGTGCTAGTCTTTTTGAAAACCAACCGCTTTCGTCAAGATTTAATGCAATATAACCCTTCAATTGTAGTCCCTTTATTAACACCAACTGATGATACAAGACTCATTATTCACGCTGCACAAAAAGGGTTACAGGCTATTTATAGAAAAGGTTTTTTGTTTATGAAAGCGGGTGTAATGTTACTTGATTTAAAGGTAAAAGATAGCTTCTGTCAAACTGACTTATTTAGTTCTGAGCTTGCGCCTAACTCGCAACAAAAAAGTGATCAATTAATGAAAACAATCGATAACATTAATCAAAAAATGGGCAAAAATACCATTCAATTAGGGGGTAATAGAAAAACGGCACCTTGGCAAATTAAAAGAGAACTGCTCAGTAAACGTTACACTACGCGCTGGGATGAATTACCGCTAGTTAAATAAACATAAAGTTTACATCATAATCAATTTATGATATTGATTAATATCAACTTAATATCCTAAATAAAATAATAAATAAACGGTTTACGTTTGCTTAAATTTTGTTGCTAATAGATATAAAACACAGACTAGATAGTGAATTGCTTAATCAGTCAGAATCGACCTTTTTAAAAGCTTTAGTGTCGAAGAATCAAATCATTGCAAACTATCACCATGATTTAATAGTAAATTTATTTGATTGTAAATATTAAGATGCAGATGGTGTTAATAGAACAATCATTCAATTGTGTTATTCATGTTTTGAAAGTCAATATTTCAGATCTAATTAAAATCGCATCTAATATTACTAATTCATACAGCTATGTAGCGATGTTTAAGTTTGTACACAAAATAGTCGTTCCAATAAAGAGACTATATAGGTGTAAGTCTCTTGCTTTAAACCTATATAGTAGCTAACTTGCAACTAATGAGGCATCTAAAAATACACCTAACTAACCATTACAACTTAGCTCCTATAAAATAGGAACTAAGTATATAGTTTCACAATATTTTTATCGACAAATCGGTGTACATCCCTGTGCTAACTGTAATAAGTTATAACCTATGGCTCCTGTTTCAATATCAGTACTAAACATCATTTTGTCCATGTATACTTGATTAGTCCAAGTACAACCTGTTGAGGTATCAAAGTTACTATTAGGATAAGCTTTATATAACTCGCCCCACTCTCCAGCAAACGTACCATCAATATCTCTTGATAAACGTTCTTCGTTATTTTTAATCCATGCAGGTAAGGAACCTGTTCCATGTCCTGTGACAGCGTATTTAGCACTAGGTACATTGGTTAAATCTGTAACTGGATAGAAATAACTCGCTGCAACAGAGGCACTAATAACACCTAATCCATTTGGTTTTCCTGAACAAGCATTGGCAGCAGGAAATATATTATCGCCCGAGCTCATGGTATCTGACATTTTATACTGTGTACTCGGAAGTGGGCGAGCCCATTTATTCACTGTAAACGTATAGCTAAATGTTCTTTGTTCGAGCGGTGCACCAACTTTTGTTCTAGCGGTTAATGTTATGGTAAATGGAATAGTAGGACGATTGTCAGATCTAAGTGTAACAACCCCCTCACTCGTAATTGGCGCTAAAGATGGATTACTTGAAGAAAAACTATAATCAGTCTGTGCATTACTCATTTTGAGTGTGAAATTTGCGTAGTTGAATCCTGTTGTTGGAAATTTTTTTGATGCTGTAGGAGAGTAACCGCGATAAGGTTGAAAAACCGCTGGATTATAACCATTGGCAAATTTACAATTGGTTGAATTACATGTGTTATATTGATCTCGTCGTGAAGAGTCAAAAAATCTCAAACTACCTGGTTTAATATGGCAGATTTGTTGTTCATCAACTTTTATTGTATAGATTTTGCTGAAACTGCCATAGTCATTAATATAGGGAATGCCATATTTTGTTTGAACGCTAATATTATTAGAACTAATGGTTAAAGTATAAGGGCTTAGACATGAATCCATAATGCTATTTAATTGATCTGCGGTCACTGTTTTAGTCGTACCATCATAATCTTTATAACTCCAAATAGCTGTCAGCTTTCCCAAGACGGGTGGTTTTTCATTAACATCTTTTATTGATGTAAATTCATCACCATCGATATCACCATAATGTAATCCTTCTATGGTAGAAATATTTTTTGCCACCCCGTCAGCAATGACTTTCGTTTCGACCTGATTAAATTTAGTATTGGCCGATACCCAAAGTATTTCGTTTGATTTTGAAGGCGTGATATTAATAACGCCTTGTTTAGTTATCGGTGCTTTGAAACTAAACAAATCATCTAAATCTAGATAGGGTTTATTACCTTGAATTATTTGTACCGTTTTTGAAGTTAGCGCATAACTTAACTGACTAAACATTAATGTCATGACTAACAGTAAAAATACCTTAAAACAAAATTTAATTTTGTGACAAAAGAGATGGACAATAAGACGATAAAGTAAGCGTATTAATTTTTGATCAAGATTTTTAAGAAAAGAATAAAATAATTTACAACAATAGCCTTTTTCAATTACAGACTGTTTGTTATACAACAAATGTATGCCTGCTGCCTGCTGCCTGCTGCCTGCTGCCTGCTGCCTGCTGCCTGCTGCCTGCTGCCTGCTGCCTGCTTTACCACTATATAATACCATAAAAAACACCCTTACACAAGTTAAATCCATAGATAATACATTAATTTATTTGAAGAAATTAATGTATTAATAAATACGAGCTGGACTAGCTATTTTTTTAAAGTAACATAACAGTAATAAAAAGAAGAAACACAATTTGGTAAAGAAAGTTTAATTGCATTTATATATTTCAATAATAGTAATTTTTTGAATAATCACAATGTGAAATGTTAAGGTAATCAATGGGTTTATGTTATTAACCCCAGAAACTGGGGTATAAAATATGTAATTACGATCCCATATTGACAATTGATTTTCGAAAACGCTTGAGGGAGATGATAAAAAACACACTACCAATAGCTAATAACCACGCGAAAGAAGTCCACACCACACTTAGACCAGCCCCACGATATAATATAGCTTGTCCTAACTCAACAAAATGAGTAGTTGGCGCAATCATCATAATATTTTGAACAATCTCTGGCATACTTTCTCGAGGAGTGCTTCCGCCTGATAACATTTGTAATGGTAACAAAATTAAGATAAGCAACATCGCAAATTGAGCTGTTGATTTTGCTACTGTTGCCATAAAAATACCAAGTGACGTTGTCACAAATAAATGTAAAGCAGCACCAATAAGAAACAAGCTGATTGAACCCGCTATAGGTACACTTAACCAACTATGCACAACCAATAATAAAGCGACCCAAGTTGAAACCAGCACAACTAATCCCATTGACCAAATTTTAGAAAGCATAATTTCAAATGGTGTGACAGGCATGGAAAGAAGATGATCAATGGTGCCATGTTCCCTTTCTCGCATTAAAGCTGCCCCCGTTAAAATAATCGATAACGTAGTGACTATATTAATGATTTCCATAACAGAACCAAACCATGATCGGGTTAAGTTTGGGTTAAAAGCCGTATGCACTTGAATGTTAACGGGTAGATTTGTCGCTTTGCTATAACGATTCACATATTCAGTAATTTCACCTGTAATAATTTGTGTTATATAACCATTACCAACAAAAGCTTGTCCCATTCGCGTTGCATCAATATTAAGTTGTATTTCTGGATTTTGGTTATTAAGTACATCTCGTTGAAAATTAGGCGGAATATTTAATGCAAAGGTATAATTATCCGTATCCATACCCCGATCCACATCCTTCATTGAATATAATTTAACAGGATTATTAAACATAGGTGGATAAAACGCCGCAGTAATTTGCCTGGACAAGGGCGAGTCATCTTCGTCAACAATCGCAATTGACGCATGATGTAAGGAATCTGAAGTCGCAGTTGCAGCAATATAAATATCAAAGGTAAAACAGTAGGCTATTAATAAGAGCATAATAGGATCGCGTAATAATCCCCATAGCTCTTTTATACCTAGACGATAAATGTTGATTAACGTTTGCATAATATCTACCCCTCCTGCTTTTTAAGCAGAAAAATACTAGCACCAAGCACTATTGGTATGGTAATTAATAAAGCCAAAATAGAGTTATGCAAATCAACAAAATTTAATGCTTTATTGAATATCCCACGCGCAATAATTAGCATATGGGTTGTAGGGTAAACTTCACCAATATATCGACCACTCCCTTCTAACGAGGCGACGGGATTTAACAATCCAGAAAACTGTATAGCAGGTAGCATGGTTCCAACACAAGTCAAGAAGATAACGGCAATTTGACTGCGTGTTATGGTTGATGCTAACAATCCAAATCCTGTAGAAATAATACAATAAGCAAAAGCAGCTAAACATAGAGTAAACAAACTACCTTTAATTGGCACCCCAAATATTGTAATTGCCATAATCAATAGCAATAGAAAGCTAAACATAGAAATAATAATATAAGGAACTTGTTTACCTAATAAGAACTCAGCCCGTGTTACCGGCGTGACATATAAATTAATGATTGAGCCCATCTCTTTTTCACGAACGACAGATAATGCCGCCAACATAGAAGGAATCATTAGCAATAAAATTGGAATAACGGCTGGAACCATCGATGGTAAGCTTTTAATATCGGGATTATAGCGGTACCGGGTTTCAATATTGGCCAAGCTAGATGATTGTGAACTGGAGCTTTCTTTGTTTTTTTCACTTAACCAAGCAAGATGCATACCTTGAACATAGCCTTTAATGGTATCAGCTCGCATTGGCATAGCACCATCAATCCATATAGCAATATCAACCGGATCACCACGTTGCACATCTCGACCAAAATTTGGTGGAATTTCAATAGCTAGCGCTATCTTATTACTACGCAATCTTGCATCCATATCATTATAGTCAGTTAAAGGAGGCTGTTCTATAAAATAGCGTTTAGATCCTGACAAATTAAGCGTGTAATTTTGACTAAGCTCACTCTGATCACGATCTAATACTGCAAAGCGTAAATCCTCAACATCCATCGTTATTCCATATCCCATCACGAGCATTAAGATCGCTGATCCTAACAAGGCTAATAATGCGCGAAGTGGATCACGTGATAATTCTAAAGTTTCACGCCATAAGCAACCAATCATGCGAGTAAAGCTGAAGCCTCTAAGGTGATGCTGCTCTTGAGTATGATCTTGATCATTAGTAACCGTTTTAGCATTCGTTGCTGAATTTTCATCGGCATGACTATCATCCGCACCTGCTTCAACTAAATAATCAATAAAAGCTTCTTCTAGTGTTTTAGCTTTTTTTGACGCAATAATATTATCTGGGGTATCACTTGCTAATACTTTACCAGCATGCATTAACGATATTCTATCGCACCTTGCTGCTTCGTTCATAAAATGGGTAGTAATAAAGACAGTAACTTTATCTTGTCTTGATAATTCAATAATTAAACGCCAAAAGTCATCACGGGCTATAGGATCGACACCTGAAGTGGGTTCATCGAGAATAAGAATTTCAGGATTATGCACAACAGCAACAGAGAGTGATAATCGCTGTTTAACGCCTAAAGGTAAACTATCAGGTAAACTTTGCCTATGTTGTTCAAGTCCAAAACGTTTAACTAATTGTTCAACGCGTTCTGGTATTTTGCTTTCTGCGATACCAAATAGACGAGCATGCAACACAAGATTCTGTTCAACCGTCAATTCACTATACAATGAAAAAGCTTGTGACATATAACCTAAGTGGCGCCTGACATTAATATCACTGGCATCAACTGGCTTACCAAATAACCATGCTTGCCCTGACGAAATCGGTAATAAACCAGTAAGCATTTTCATGGTTGTTGATTTGCCACAACCATTAGATCCTAAAAAGCCAAAAATTTCCCCTTGTTTAATCGAAAAATTAACATGATCAACAGCGATAAAATCACCGAATTGTTTAGTTAAATCTTTTGCTTCGATGGCTACTTGTAAATCTTTTGAAAGATCTAAGGGTGGAATTTCGACGGGTTGATAACCTTGTTTTGCATCTTCTGGCATTAATTGGATGAAAGCATCATCTAAATTATCTTTTCCAGTTTGGTTTAATAGCGATTGAGGCGTTCCAGTTTCAAGGATTTTTCCGCCATACATAGCAACTAACCAATCAAAATTTTGTGCTTCATCCATGTAAGCAGTAGCTACAATCACGCTCATTTGTGGTCTTTGCGAACGAATTTTGTTAATCAGTTGCCAAAATTGAGCACGTGAAAGCGGATCGACCCCTGTTGTAGGCTCATCAAGAATTAATAAATCAGGATCATGAATTAAAGCAGAACATAAACTAACTTTTTGTTTCATCCCACCGGATAAACGACCGGCAGGTCTGGATAAAAATGGATAAAGTCCTGTGCTATGCGTTAATTCATCAATGCGACGTCGCCGTTCGGCCGCATCATTACCAAAAAGCCGAGCAAAAAATTGTAAATTTTCTTCAACGGATAATGTTGGATATAAATTTTTACCTAAGCCTTGAGGCATGTAAGCAATACGGGTACAAACTTTATTGCGATGTGATTTATCGTGCATATCACCATCTAAAACATACACCACCCCTTCTTGAATAACATGTGCACCAGCAATGAGTGACAATAAACTTGATTTACCTACCCCATCAGGTCCAATCAATCCTACCATGCACTTTGGTGGAATTTGTAAACTCACATTATTCAACGCACAGGTTTTTTTATAATGCAACGTCACATTTGAAACGGTTACCACTGCGTCATCTATCGATTTAACATTATGAGCGATAGATAAATCTTTATTGTCTGATTCTGACATAAGCTATCTCCAATTATTTAGTTGGACATTTAGCAACATCAGATAACTTAGCTGGCCACGGAGTTTTAGGATCGATCCGTACCCAAGCAACGCCAGGCACACCAGTTTTAACTTGAGTAAGATAACATTGTAATAATTCTGGGCTTAGTTGAGCTTTAACCCTGAACATTAATTTTTGACGCTCATCTTTGGTTTCAACAGTTTTAGGGGTAAATTGTGCCACACTAGAGACAAATGAAACTTTAGCCGAAATCGCAACATCTGGAAGCGCATCTAAGACTAATCTAACTTCATCACCAATCGCTACTTTTCCAGCTATGGTTTCGGGTAAAAAGAAGGTTAAGTAAACATCGGATAAATTAACCAGATTCAAAACCTTTCCACCAGCAGGCAATACTTCACTAACTTGTGCTATACGATATTGAATTCTCCCATCAACAGGGGCGGTTAATGTACTATCATCTATATCTGCTTGAATTTTTGTAATATTAGCACTAGCAACATTAATCGCTGAATGAGAACTATCCACACCTGCTTGAGCAACCTCAATAGCAGCATCAGCGGCTGTCACTTGGGATTTTGCAGAATCTAACGCTGCTTTTGCACTATTCACTTTTGCGGTATCGTCATCAAATTGTTGGATAGATAATGCCCCTTTTTGGTAAAGAGTTGTTGTTCGTTGTAAATGTTTTTGAGCAATATCGAGATCACTTTCCCGTTGATTCACATCAGCTTGAGCAGCGACTTTATCACTCATTTTTAGCGAGACTTGGGCTTTGGAACTTGCTTCATTACTTATGGCCTGTCGATATTGAGCTTGTGCTTCGTTCAATTGAGCTTGCAAGGTATTGGTTTGCATAATAACTAATGGTTGGCCTGCTTTAACAAAATCACCTTCATTAACGTTAATTTTCTCGATTCTGCCAGCAAGCTTTGTTGAAATATTAATTTCTGTCGCCTCTATACGACCATTGCCACTTACAAAATCTGGACCAAATCCATCAGTTTTTAATTGTTGCCACAAGATACCACCACCAATAACAACGACAACAACAATAAGACCCCATTTCTTACTTATTTGTTTCATGACCTACATCCCATTTTAAACTGATTATTTATATTATAAATTTCATAACGTTAATGTGTGTTTTATATGCATAATGCATCGACATGGGTTAAATAATATCAGATGTTTTTTATAAATAAAATCAACTATAAAAACAAAGGCAGTAAAAGCTAAAAAATTTAATTTAAAACATCAAGGATGTTTAAAAAACATGAGTAATCATAAAGAAAAGTGTACTTCAATTCAGAAAGCTTATTAATCAATTATTGGTAAATTAACCCTTTTTGATAAATACGTATTTATTATCTACGCCATGGATTTATCTAATTTATTTCAAATAATGTATTAATCCGCTATCTACAAATTAACTATTTTTGTATCAAAGCACGTTATCGACTATAACGTTTAATATTATCTGACTAAAACTTTATAAAATTGAAATTCATCTTATAAAATAATTAATGAAACCATTTAGTTGTATATAGGAAAATGATAATGTAAGTGGTATGCTTGCGAGAACGATTATTCGACATTAAGATTTTTTTCACAAGGTGATTTTTATGACACTTCCTTCTTTTTTAACACTTTATAACGAACTTATTTCGACTCCAACCATTAGTAATGTAACCAATGCTAAATTAGATTATTCCAATAAACCACTCATAGATAAATTAGCCAATTGGTTTGAAGAGCTTGGATTTACTATCGAAATTCAAGCTGTCCCAAATACGCGTCATAAGTTTAATATGCTCGCAACGTATTCAAATAGTAACAATAAAACTCAAGGTGGCTTATTATTAAGTGGTCATAGTGATACAGTGCCATTTGATGATGGGCAATGGACAAAAGATCCATTCAAATTAACTGAAGAAAATAATAAGTTATATGGACTTGGTACCGCTGATATGAAAGGATTTTTTGCTTTTATTCTCGATGCTTTGCGCGATATTGATCTAAAAAAACTCACCAAACCAATCTATGTTCTTGCTACTGCCGATGAAGAAACCTCAATGGCTGGTGCTTCATTTTTTGCTAAACAAACTCAATTAAAACCTGATTGCACAATTATTGGCGAACCCACATCATTAATTCCTATCCGAGCTCACAAAGGTTTTTTATCCAATTCAATTAAAGTTATTGGTAAGTCTGGGCACTCAAGCGATCCGGACAAAGGCATTAATGCAATTGAAGTAATGCATTTAGCTATTGAACGTCTATTAATCCTTAAACAAAAATTCAAAGAACAATATCATAATGATGGCTTTAGTGTGCCCTATCCTACCTTGAATTTAGGTGTGATTCATGGCGGTGATGCGGCTAATCGCATTTGTGGCTGTTGTGAATTAATTATTGATATTCGGGTATTACCAGATAATGATGTTGACACATTATATAATGCGCTATGTGAAGCATTACAACCCGTGATGGATAAATATCCCAATAGGCTGTCAGTTGAATACGAAGTTGCACCCATTCCAGGTTATGAATGTAAAAAAGATCATCCCGCATTACAACATATTGAACAGCTAGTTGGTCACACCGCTCAAACGGTTAATTACAGCACTGAAGCGCCTTATTTAAATCAAATTGCGCCAACCATAGTTTTAGGTCCTGGCTCGATTGAACAAGCTCATCAACCAGACGAGTTTATTTCAATGGACTTTATAAAACCAACAAAAGTAACGATTGAAAATTTGATTAAAGATTTTTGCATCTAACCATAGAAACACGCCGACTCCGTCGGCGAATAAAGTTATCTTGAATTATGTTAATGTGTCATTTTTATGGTTATTTCCCCATTGGCAAAGCATATCTAAAATCGGTACCAAAGATTTACCTCGGTCTAATAACCCATATTCCACTTTAGGGGGAATTTTCGGATATTCTTTTCTGAAAATCAATTTATCCCTTTCCATCTCTTTTAAAGTATTACTTAGCGTTTTAAACGAAATGTTATTGATACTCCGTTTAAGTTCATTAAATCGCATTGATGGTTGATTTTCGTTTAACCAATAAAGAATAACAATCTTGTACTTGCCTCGAATCATTGAAAGTGTGTAATTAAATCCACTATTCTCAAAATGATCCTTGGCACAATGATGATTTTCCATGTTTACACTCTCCCTAACGATAGTACATAACTGTAATTACCGTACTTTAAAAATAATGGTATCAAGACTATTATGGCTCAATTATAAATAGATAAGAGATATTTACAATGAAACAGACTTTAGTGATTATTGCTCATCCAGATTTAGCTTCTTCAAAGGTTAACCGATGCTGGTTTAATAAATTAAATCAATATCATGATCAAATAACCCTGCATGATCTTTATTCACACTACCTCTCACATAAAATAGATCCGAGTTTTGAGCAAAACTTAATTGAAAATCATCAAAACTTAGTTATTCAATTTCCAATATATTGGTTTAATTGCCCGCCATTATTAAAACAGTGGCTCGATGAGGTTATGACTTATGGTTGGGCCTTTGGCTCTTCGGGAAATAAATTAAAAAATAAAAAAGTAGGATTAGCGGTTTCAGCGGGCATAAAAAAAGCTGACTACTGCGAATCGGGACAGTATAAATATACGCTCGAGCAAATTCTAAGACCATTCGAATTAACAATGAATTATGTTCAAGCTGATTATCAGCCCCTTTTTGCGATTTATGGCGCAAATAATGAGCCAGACTACCCAGATAAAATTACACAAAACGATATCGAAAAAAGTGCAGACAATTATGTAATTTGGATGAAAAATTTAGGAATGCTAATTTAAATTATTTAATTAAAGTACATTCATGCCTATCATTAAATAAAGCTATTAACAGTTAAAAATATAACTTAAATTACCAACAATGTAGCGAATTTTTCATTGAAATTGGTACATATGATTCTATTTTTAAACAGAAAAATAAAACAACCAAGGCACCTAAATAGTGTTTACAAATATTTAAGGTTTTTAGATCTAATTGCCCTTTATTACCAAATTGATGCAGTAGCGAACAATCCGGCAATAACGGTAAACCAGATTAAACTTGAAAAGTGGCAAAATCAGTCGCGATCTCACTATTCGCAAATACTGTTTTCGCTTCCTCCACTAATTTTTGATTATCTTTTGCGTTATAACGAGGGCTAATATGCGTTATGATTAGGCGTTTAGCGTTAGCTTGTTTTGCAATTGTGGCTGCATGAACAGTAGTTGAATGCCCACGCTCAAGGGCTTTCTCACTTAAGGCATCTTCCTGTGTAGCTTCATGCACCAGCAAATCAACATCGTTAGCCAATTCAACTGACGCATCACAAGGTATTGTATCACCTAAAATTGCCAGTTTTTTACCTTTTCGAATATCGCCTTGATAATCACGCCCATCAATTACTCGCCCATCTTCAAGCGTGACGGTTTTTCCTTCCTTCAAGGATGAGTAAAGCGAACCAATATGAATCCCATCTTGCTGTAATTTATCAATATCTAACGTTGCAGGTAGATCTTTTTGGATTATTCGATACCCAAAACACGGTATACGATGTTGTAATAATTTAGCTTCAACACAAAACTGATCATCGTCAAAAACAGTGCCATTCGCTTCTAATTCGATAATATTAAGAGGATAAGTTAACCAAGATTGACTGACTTCAATTACTGTCTCAATAAATCGCTTGATCCCTTTTGGGGCAATTAATGTTAGAGGTGATTGATTCTGTAGTAAAGAACGACTGGTTAACACACCCGGTAAGCCAAACAGATGATCACCATGCAGGTGGGTTAAAAAAATCACCTCCAATTTAGCCAAGCTAAATTTCGCTTTTTGCATCTGCATTTGTGTGGCTTCACCACAATCAAAAAGCCAGAGTCGCCCTCGTTCTTGCCTAACATCTAGCATAATACTACTAACATTACGTTCAGCCGTTGGTGAGCCGGCACTGGTGCCTAAAAAGGTTATGTTCATAAAATCTATCTATTATTTTTGTTTTTGTACTCAATATAAGAATAGCTCAACTGTTGGCTATTCAACTATTTATTATAGTAACCTTGGTTTATTTATTTTTTAAATTCAGATCAGAAAGTTCATGACCAAGGTGATCGGCTTGGCGATAATTAAGTTTGGTTACACAAGTTAAACGCCGCATTTCAAGTGCATTAGTTATTGCACCACCGCCTAAAGATTTGAAATATTGGCAATGTACATCACGATAATGAGCAAACGCTTTGTTAGATAGAGTCAATTTGCGTTTAGCTAAAAGCGTAAACTGCTCATCGTCATCCCATTTTGAAAGTAAATTAAAAGCGTTTTGCTCCGCCTGCTGTAAAGCAAGTTGGCTTTGTTTAGCCTGTTTTTGTAAACACACTAATCGATCTGATTGTGAAAAAGCCTCACACTCATCAAGCTGGGCTATCATTTTATCGGCCAAGTCAGCAGTTGTAGAGGCAAAAATACTAAAGGATGATAAATTCAATGTTAACACTACAATTAACGTAACTATTCTCATTTTTGATTATTTATCATCACATACCTAACATATTGTTCATATCTGATAATGAAGGTACAGCATCAATTGATTTATGCAATCTTATTGATGAATAACGATATTGATGATGAGATACTAAATATTTTTTCGCTCAATAGTCTGCTCACCCCAAAATAGCTTGTCTGCTTTAGTTTTAGAAAAAGCAAGTTTTAAAACCTCATCACTCCCTTCTGACCAAATTTGTTCAGCTAACTTTTCATCGTGATTGGCTAATTCAAAAATAGCTTCTGCAATTTCAATTGAAGTTTCACGAACACTAGCCCACGCACGAATTTCATGTATATCTTTTTTAATTAAATTCATCTTATTGCTCCTTCTTTGATAAGATTATGTGTAAAATAAACCTAAATCAGACAAAATTCAATAGGTGATGAATATATGCTTACAGTTATCTCCCCTGCAAAAACACTTGATTATCAAAGTCCACTTATTACCAAACAAAATACTTTACCGCAATTTTTACATCAATCAGAAAAACTCATTATGGATTGTAAAAAATTGAACGTTGAAGATTTGTCTAAATTAATGGCTATAAGTTCTAACTTAGCTGAAGTTAATTATGAACGTTTTCAAAATTGGCATAGTGATTTTAATCTTGAAAATGCAAGGCAAGCTATTTTGGCATTTAAAGGTGATGTTTACGAAGGGCTTCATGTTCAGGATTTTAATGAGAAAGAGTTACAATTTGCTCAGTCTCATTTAAGAATTTTGTCGGGACTGTACGGTATCTTAAGGCCTCTTGATTTAATTCAACCTTACCGCCTCGAAATGGGAATTCGCTTAAAAAATGGTAAAAATACCAATCTTTATCAATTTTGGGGTGAACAATTAACTGAGAGCCTAAATAAAGAATTAGCTAAAACACCAAAACCAACGCTACTCAACTTAGCATCAAATGAATATTTTAAAGCGATCAAACCAAAACAATTAAAAGCAACAATTATTCAACCCGTTTTTTTAGATAAAAGCAAAGATGAATATAAAGTGATCAGCTTTTATGCTAAAAAAGCACGTGGATTAATGAGTCGCTTTATTATAAAAAATAGCATTGATAACAGCGAGGATATTAAAAATTTTAATTTGGAAGGCTATCAGTTTGATGCCAAACGTTCAACTGAATTAGAATGGTACTTCACGCGAAAGCATTAACTTAATGTAGAATGATCAAATGGAATTCCTTTTTACCTTATGGTTACAATTTTTAGCAACGCTGCCTCTATTTATTTTAATTTTATTGGGTTACTTAGCCATTAAATTGGGTAAATGGCAAAAAACAGTGACTGATAGCTTAACCAAATTTACATTTTATATAGCGTTTCCAATTATGCTATTTCAGATAATGAGTCATTTTTCTGAGCACTCGCATATTGATATTAAGCTATTATTAGTCTTTTTTGGTGGTACATTTATAGTGTTTGCTATTGGTTGCGTTATTGCATCTAAATTATTTAAATTAAATGGCAGTGAAAGTACGATGTTTGCAATGGGCGGCATTTACACAAATACGGTTTTTGTCGGCATCCCCATTATTAAAATGTTGTTAGGCGATAGTGCTATCCCAATCGTTGCCATCATTGTTATATTTAATGCATTAATTTTATGGACATTGGCTAGTGTATCGATTGAATTTGTCCAAATAGGTAAACTATCGTTTAAGAGCATACTGCAAGCGTTTAAAAAAGTATCAAAAAACCCTATCATTATCGGCATTTTTTTTGGTCTTATTGTAAATTACTCTGGAATTCCTTTGCCAAAATTTATTAACCAATCAAGCCAAATGGTTAGCGATATGACTGCACCACTTTCGCTAATCGTATTAGGAATGGGGCTTGCCGAATATAAGCTTCGCGATAATATTTTGATTACGACAGCAATCTGTACATTAAAATTAGCGGTGTTACCCATTGTTACCTATATTTTAGGTAAACTCATTGGGCTACCAACTTTAGAATTACAAGTCGTTGTGCTATTAAGTTCTGTGTCGATTGCCATCAATTGTTATATGATGGCAAGGCAATTTGCTGTATTACAAGGTCCAATTGCTTCAAGTTTGTTGATATCAACGGCATTATCATCCGTGACAACACCGTTAATTCTATCCATAATGTTACAGCTTGCTTAGAAAAATTAATTTGCCTCTAATTTTTTGAATTTATGATGCAAAATCAAAGCAAAAACAATAACGACACTACCTAGTGAAAAACGGCCCCAATCAATCGATTGATGCCAAATAACAACATTCACTAAAATACCTGTTGGTATAACCACATTATTCATAATGGCTAAGGTGCCAGAATCGACTTTTGTCGCACCATAATTCCATAAAAAATAGCATAACCCCGATGCCACAACTCCAAGCCATACAATAATCCACCATTGTATGCTACTCGTCGGCAATTTAGATGAATTGCCAAATATTAACCAGCCAATACTTGCAACTATAATCGCGCCTAAATAGACCCACGCAAAAGCGTGATGTTGCGGCAGTGGATAGAGTTCCATGATTCGTTTATAACCAACCTGCCCTAATGCAAACACAATATTCGCGCCTTGAATCAATAAAAATCCAATAATAAATTGACTACTAATATGATCATAACGAATTATTGCTGCACCAATAACAGCAATAACAGCCGTTAATAAATACGACAGTCTTAACCGATGGCGCTGCAATAAATCATAAATAATTGTGACATAAATAGGGGTAGTAATAGTAAAGAGTAATACTTCTGGGACTGAAATATATTGGAAAGAATTATAATAAAAAAAATACATAATGCCCAATTGACATGCGCCAACCCCCATTAACGATACCATCTGTTTTGGCAAAATATTTTTGATACGAAAAAAAGGAATAAAAGTAACAAATGCTAAAAGTACACGCATTACCACAGCAAACCAAGTATCCACTTGTCCACTTAAATAAATGCCAATAAAACTGAAAGAAAACGACCAGACAATTGTCACAATAATAAGATATAGCATAATTAATCTAAAGTAATAATGATCAGGCAGGCATGGTATCAATCCGCGCCTTTAATGTAAACAAAATTTAAACTTAAATGTTTACCATCATTGACCACATTAAATAACCAATAAAAGGGAGATATAAAACACTAAACAATAATCCTCAATAACGATTAATTATGGCATAATGTGCGCCAAATTATATTTTGGCTATTTTACAACATGGCTTTGAGCAAAATAGCCTTAACAATTCGAGAGTATAAATAAGTGTTAAGTACAAATAACATCACAATGCAATTTGGCAGTAAACCTTTATTTGAAAACATTTCTGTTAAGTTTGGTAATGGTAATCGCTATGGTCTTATTGGTGCCAATGGTAGTGGTAAATCAACTTTTATGAAGATTATTGGTGGTGATTTAGTTCCAACTTCAGGTAATGTTGCTTTAGATCCACATGAAAGACTAGGTAAATTGCGTCAAGATCAGTTCGCCTTTGAAACATTCACGGTTCTTGATACTGTCATTATGGGCCATACTGAACTGTGGCAAATTAAACAAGAGCGTGATCGCATCTACGCTCTGCCCGAAATGAGTGAAGAAGATGGTTTTAAAGTTGCCGATTTAGAAACGCAGTATGCCGAAATGGATGGTTACAGTGCTGAAGCTCGCGCAGGCGAATTATTATTGGGCGTTGGTATTCCCATTGAACAACATTATGGATTAATGAGTGAGATAGCGCCAGGTTGGAAGTTAAGAGTCCTTTTAGCACAAGCACTGTTTTCTAATCCCGATATTTTATTATTAGATGAACCAACCAATAACCTTGATATTGACACTATCCGTTGGTTAGAAGATACCCTTAATGAACGTGAAAGTACCATGATTATTATTTCGCATGATCGCCATTTTCTCAATATGGTTTGTACCCATATGGCAGATTTGGATTATGGTGAATTGCGCATCTATCCAGGTAATTACGATGATTACATGACGGCATCAACGCAAGCCAGAGAGCGTTTATTAGCCGATAATGCCAAAAAGAAAGCACAAATTAATGAATTACAATCGTTTGTTAGTCGCTTTAGTGCTAACGCATCAAAATCAAAACAAGCGACATCACGCGCAAAGCAGATTGAAAAAATTAAATTAGAAGAAGTTAAAGCTTCTAGTCGGCAAAATCCATTTATCCGTTTTGAGCAAGATAAAAAATTATTCCGTAATGCACTTGTCGTTGAAAATCTCACCAAAGGATTTGATAACGGACCACTATTTAAAGATCTTAATTTAATGGTTGAGGTCGGTGAAAAAGTGGCTATTTTGGGGACTAATGGTATTGGTAAATCAACCTTACTTAAAACGTTAATGGGCGAACTAACACCTGAATCAGGTGATATTAAATGGTCAGAAAATGCCAATATTGGTTATTATGCCCAAGATCATGAATATGAATTTGAAGAAGACTTAACGGTATTTGACTGGATGAGTCAATGGAAACAACCAACCGATGATGAACAAGCGGTTCGAAGTATTTTAGGGCGTTTACTATTTTCACAAGATGATATAAAGAAACAAGTTAAAGTATTATCTGGTGGTGAAAAAGGTCGTATGCTATTTGGTAAATTAATGATGCAACGTCCAAATATCATTGTCATGGACGAACCAACCAATCATCTTGATATGGAATCGATTGAATCGTTAAATATGGCATTAGAGCTTTATCAAGGAACGCTATTTTTTGTTTCGCATGACCGTGAATTTGTTAGCTCACTTGCAACTCGTATTATCGAAATCACCCCAGAAAAAGTGATTGATTATACCGGTAATTATGAAGATTACTTGCGTAGCCAAGGGATTGAATAATAATATTGTTTCATTAATAAAAAATAGCCACGTTAGTGGCTATTTTATTATTTATCGAATTAAATGATTAAAAATCTAGTTCATCCCACCAAATATCAATCAATTCACTAGTTTTGACATTTTTTAAACCATGGTTTTCAAGCCATTTAGTGACAACGTCACGGTTCTCATCGGTACAATTACCCAATTTTTGCGTACAAATGATACCTTGCCAACTTAAATACCCACTGCCTTCGTAGGCCAAACCATTTGCTTGTATCGCTTCAATGATAAATTGATCGACAACAGAATCGATGGTTTCTTCACTCGTCCCTTCGTCAAAAGACCAACTGACAGTAAAACCTAACTCTTTAAACTCTTCAATATGTAATTTTTTTCTTAAACGACGACTGCGATTAACTTTAGCCATAATAATATCCTTCTACTTTAGAAAATTTAGTGAGTTTTAGAATATGTATGATGGCTAGATTGCGTCATACTATTCTGATTATTTTTTGAAGTTCGCGTTTGATTAACACGTCTTCTTTTTGCCGGAACCTGTTTTGCTGTCACTTTTTTTACGGGTTCGGCTTTAATTCGAGGATCGACTTCGAATCCCTGAGTAAAAATTTCTGGAATGGTTTTTTTAATCAATTTCTCAATTGATTTTAATTGAGCAAGCTCATCAATACAAACTAATGATATCGCCTGCCCCTGATTTTGAGCTCGTCCTGTTCTACCAATTCGATGCACATAATCTTCTGCCACTTGAGGTAATTCATAATTAACAACATAAGGCAATAATTCAATATCTAAACCTCTGGCCGCGATATCGGTAGCAACCAGCGCTCGTATTTGTCCCGACTTAAAGTCCGCTAAGGCTTTGGTCCTTGCTCCTTGACTTTTGTTACCATGAATTGCCGCAGCTTTAATACCATCTTTGGTGAGCTGTTCAGCAAGATGATTAGCACCATATTTCGTCCGGGTAAAAATTAACACCTGCTGCCATTGATTTTTGCCAATCAAATAAGAAAGAAGTTCACGTTTACGGCGTTTATCAACTCGATGAATATATTGAGTAATTTGTTCTGATGCACTATTAGTTTTGGCTACAGCGATCGATTCGGGTGAATGCAAAAGCGTATTGGCTAATGATTTAATTTCATCCGAAAATGTCGCTGAAAACAATAAATTTTGACGTTTTTTGGGTAACTTTGCGATCACACGACGGATATCATGAATAAAGCCCATATCAAGCATACGGTCAGCTTCGTCCAGAACTAATATTTTAACGGTTGAAAGGTCAACTGCATTTTGCTGAACTAAATCTAATAATCGTCCGGGTGTGGCGATTAAAATATCTACACCACCGCGAAGTTTCATCATTTGTGGATTGATACTTACCCCACCAAACACCACTAATGATCGAACAGCTAGATAGCGACTATAGTCACGAATATTTTCCCCAATTTGCGCAGCAAGTTCACGAGTTGGTGCTAAGATCAAGGCATATAAAGGACGTTTGCCCCTTTTAGGTTCAGATCGATTATTTGTTTTTGCTTGCTGTTCGACTAATTTCTGCAAAATCGGTAAGCCAAAACCTGCCGTCTTACCCGTACCAGTTTGAGCACTGGCCATTAAATCTTTACCTGACAATATTACCGGAATAGCTTGTTGTTGGATAGGGGTCGGATCGGTATAGTTCTGTTCTTCAATAGCTTGTAAAATCTTGGCATCTAAGCCAAGAGAGTCAAATGACATGAAAGGATTCCTAAATAAACGTAAAAAATGAATTATTCATGTGTATTATAAAGCAATTCAATATTAAATGTTTGATTATTTAACCATGCATTAAGGAAAACCTAACACGGTTTAGCTTTCACGGCTTATATCAGGAACAATTCTTTTTTCTCAATTGAAATTAGATAGATAAATCAAAACGAGATAGAACTAGTCCTTTTTTATTCAATAGTAGACTAGTAAAAAGGACAGTAATTCAATGCTCAAGTCTATTTTTTTGTTTATACGTCAAGTAAAGACTTTTAAAAAGTTTAATGAGAAGTAGGACAAAATAACCTATAACGCCTAGGCAGAAATGAAATGGTATGACTAAAGCGAAAGCTAAAACATCCAAACCAACACTTAGCATTGAAAGCACAAATAAAGCAAGAAAAAAAGCGATGAAACAAACGACTAATCCGTAAAACAACCCAATATAAGAAGAAAAACGATCATGATCAGGTAAAATAATTATATCAAATAGTATAGAACAAAATAAAAGAAGCTGGATTAATAACATCGTGCACACCAATACCAACTCAATACTCAATAAATAATCAGGGCAACGAGAGTCCATATTTAATACGTAAATAATGAACAAAACATTTATGCCATAAAGTAAAAAAAACAGAGATAATAAAACTAAATTTCGATTTCTAACCAGTTTTTCCATATATCATTTATCCTTGAGGCTTGGATTTTAATTTCACACTTTTATACGATTGCAATTGAATGTTAATATTGTAAAGTGATTAAAAACCATCCTTGTTATAGGTAATTTTATATAACTTCTTACTCTAAAACTAGCCGTTTAACTAACGTAAAACATTAAGGATAATTGTCAAAGCACATTGGTTTGTTTATCAATTCGTTGACAAAATGCGTGGCGGCCCAATTACAGCGTATTTGTATTGCTCGCATAAACGCAAATTTTATCGTTATTGACCGATTTATAAAAACAATTACATTTAACCAGTAGCTTTATTTCGCTGATTTAACGACAATTACCTATCTATATGATCGAGTACTGTTTTTTATCAAGGACAAATTGTTGAACAATTAGGTGATGTTAACATGCGTATTTTAAACAACTTCTAGAATCTATATTAGGTTTCTAAATTTATGACAATACAATCAAACAGCCAGCTTAGTTTTAAAGATTATTTAGCATTGGTTATTCCTTTTATCATTGCAACTATCACAACCCCATTATTAGGTGTGGTCGATACCGCTTTAGTCGGTCATCTATCTAATCCAGCATTTATTGCTGGTATAGCGGTTGGTGCAGTTATCTTTAATACGCTATATTGGTTGTTTGGCTTTTTACGTGTGAGTACCACAGGATTTGCAGCTCAAGCATTAAACGATCCACGATTACTGCGCTCTTCGCTGATCCGTCCCCTGTTTATTGCTATTGTGTTGGGTATATTATTTATTATTTTTCAGCAATTCATTTTTAGCGTGTCGATGCAAGTCATCAAACCTAATCATGAGGTTAGACATTATGCCGATATTTATTTTTCGATTTTAATTTGGGGTGCGCCGTTTGTACTCATCAATTATGTCCTTGTTGGTTGGTTAATGGGGATATCAAAAATAAAAGCTGTACTGTTTTTGCAGGTGTTAATTAATGTGCTCAATATTCTTATGGCAGCCATTTTGGTATGGGGGTTTCATTTCGATATTCAAGGCGTGGCGTTGGCAACGTTCAGTGCGCAAGTGATTTGTACGTTGTTAGGGATCGGATTTATTGTTCGCTATTTACCCCAATCACACCAAAAAACTGATTTGAAATCGGTTTTTTCTTGGCAATCATTGAAAGAAGTCATGTTGGTTAATACCAATTTAATGATTCGAACTATTTGCCTGTTGGTAGTTACCAATCATTTTATTTCAATTGGTTCAAGTTTTAGTACTAACGTGTTAGCAGCCAATGCGGTATTGTTTCAAATTCATTATTTAATGGCATATTTATTTGATGGTTTTGCTAATGCATCAAGTGTGTTTAGTGGTAAAGCTAAAGGAACCAAAGATATAGTCCTATACAATCAAACCTTACGTTGGTCACTACAAGCATGTATTATTTGCCCTGTAATTTTAATTACAATTTGGTTTGCGTTAGATACCACCATAATAAAATTATTAACCAATCAAACCGACATTATTGATCTTTGCCTTCAATATCAATTATGGTTAATCATTTTCCCGATTGTCGTCGCGGGTGGATTGATCTATTATGGCGTTTTTTCGGGAATTAGTTATACCTCTTCTATTCGAGATTCCATGATTCTTGCCCTTTTACTTTGGTTGATTGCTCAATCTATTTTTGTGCCAATTTGGGGAAATAATGGTTTGTGGTTTTCCTATATTTTGTTCAGTTTAGGGCGCACCTTATTTCTAGTGATTTGGATTAATCGATCGAAACAATATCTTATGCGTTGATTTAAACAGACCAGCAGCAAATGGATTTTATTGTTTGCCTACAGGTAAATATCGCTACTTACTTTCTGCAATCGAATTCCTATTTCAATCCATCTCTTATATAATTATCCGCATTTTTGAGACAAAACAGGCATTAAATTAAATGAATAAAGGAAACAAAACCGTTATTGTAACAGGCGCTTCAAGTGGAATTGGTTTTGCGATTGCTAAAGCCTACCTTGAACGAGGTTTCAATGTCGTTGCAAATGGTCGAGATAAAGCCCGTTTAGAACAGGCTGCCATAAACTTAGGTGAGCCCGACAATCTATTACTTGTTGCTGGGGATATTGCAAAACCGCAAACAGCAGAGTTACTTTTTTCACACGCTATCGCAAGGTTTGGTAAAGTCGATATTTTAGTCAATAATGCAGGCATATTTATTTCTAAACCCGCTATTGATTATACGCAAGATGATTTAAACACTATTATTGATACAAACCTTAAAGGGTTTTTCTACCCTGCACAAACTGCCGCTAAACATATGATGGCAAATCAATCTGGGCATATCATCAATATCACTGCTGCCATTGCTATGCAACCCAATTTGACTGTTCCGGCTTTACTACCGATTATGATCAAAGGTGGTATTAATAGTGCTGTAAAAGGCTTAGCGTTAGAATTAGCATCAAGTCAGGTTATGGTTAACGGCATTGCGCCAGGCATTATCGAAACTCCAATGCACCCAACGGATCCTCAAGTTCAAACAGTTTTAAAATCCATGGCGCCTGTCAATCGGATTGGACATGTGCAAGACATTATTAATGCGGTGATGTACTTAACTGATTCCAATTTTGTGACAGGCACAGTTATGGTTGTTGATGGCGGCTCAACTGCTGGTAAGTGGTAAACAGATTTAACGGCCGATTTGGTTAAACTGCCAGTAAACTGGCAGTATTTAAATTTTAACAAAATTTAAAATCGGTATGAAACACTCGCTTTAAAGTTACGTGCAAGCCCATAGGTGTTTTCGCCTAAATAAAGCCGATAATCCTTGTTAAATAGGTTATCAACAGAAAATCTTACTTCTGCTTTTGGTAAAAAAGTTGGTTGCCAAGTGGCAAATAAGTTATGTAGAGAATAACCCGACGAAGGTGATAAAGAATAAGCACCAAGATCAGCAAAACCGTCATGATTTCTATCTTCATGCCCTGTGCGATCTTGCTTTCTAACAAATTGCGCATTCCAACCTACTCGAAGATTCCATTCTGGGATTTTAAAACCCGTTGTTAATGTTGCCGTGCGTGGTGCAATTGTTGCGACATAGGTTTTATGATGCATCCATGGTGCTTGAGGCGCCGTATCTCTTTCTCCTTTTTGAATTGAGTAGGTGGCACTTGCAAACCAATATTTACTGTCATAGAAAGTTTCTAATTCAAACCCGTTTACCACTAATTTACCCGGTAAATTACGATAATTAGGTTGTCCTAGCGGGCACGCCCTATCAGGACCACAAATTGAGTTATTAAATCCTCGAGTAACAAAAATTTCATCCTTGACACGCTGTCTAAACAGGGTACTACGAACTTGTAATTTATCGTTTTCTAATAATAAGTTGTTAAAGTCGAGTATATTCCCTACTCTAATTGATAAGTTACGCTCCTTATTAAGATTTCGGCTGGTCGCTGTAATCTTACCTGATCCACCATTTTTAGGTGTAAATTGAACCTCATAAGTTTCATCAATTGTTGGTGCTTGCCAAGCATAACTGATATCGCCAAAGAACCCAACATTTTCAGTTGTTTGCCAATAAGCCCCAAATCTTGGTGTCCAACCAGAATAACTAACCGGAGAATAATCATGTCCAAAGCGAGGATCAGGATCATTATAAGCTGATGCATAATTTTTTTGTCCGTGATTACGTACATAATCGTAGCGAAGACTTGGTGTTAAGACAAAGTTATCAATAGAAAGTTCATCTTGAATATAAAAACTATAATTTTGTTGTTTACCGGAAGGCATATAAGCTGGTTGGAAATAACCATTATGATAATTAGGCTTATTGGCGTAATTCTTATAATACATCAACGTATCACGATCATGTAAATGCACTTGAGCACCAATTTTTAATGCATTATCAATAGCACCAGTAGTAAAAATACTAATATTTTCAAGTTCTACAGTTTTATCGGTATAACTTGTCCAACTTCTATTTCCCATTGTTCCTAGCGCAGCTACTGGATTGTATTTTTCTGGTCGATTATCATTTTGCTTTGTTTTGGAATAGGTTGTGTGTAAAGTAAAATTAACCAAAGGATTATACGTTGGTTGGTAATTCCATTTAAATTGCGCCGACTCATCGGTTTGATCGCGTTTAACTAATTTTCTTAACCAAGCTGCTCGATAACCATATTTTTCAATTTGTGCAGCTGTCGGAGGCGTCATTTTTTCAACGTACTTTGCCGCCCATGGTTGCCATGAATCAACTTTAGAACGAATGCCTGACACAGTGAATGTGTTTTCTTCATTGGGCCTAAAGTTAAGTTTTGCCATATAAGAGTCCATGTCATCTTTCGAAAACTCAAATCTTGACCCATCTGGACGTTTAAAATTACCGCTATTACGGTTAGTATAGTAAACGAGTCCATCAAACATATCATTTTCGGTTCTGCCATACACAGCAGAGGTAACCATATTTTGATGGTTATTAGAATGAAAACTATATTTAACTAATGCGCCAGCTAATTTATTGGGTTCAAGCAAATCAATTGCATCTTTGGTTTCCATTCTAATAACCCCACCAAATCCCCCATTACCAAATTTCACATCATGGGGACCTTTATTAACTTCTATCTGTTTAAGTAGTTCAGGCTCAATAAAAACTGAACCTTGTTGATATTTTTGGAATCCTTTTTGTGAGCCATCAACAATAATTTTAACATCCTCAACTTTACCAAACCCCCAGATATTTAATGTTTGCCCACCCTGCCTTACTGAACCGGCCGAGCTTACGCCAGGCAATGTATTTAATAATTCCGCAACATTGTCAGCTTGTTTTTGTTCTATTAAACCCGAAGAAAGCGTTGAACGACCAGCAATAACACTATTTATTTTTTTCAGTTCATTTTGTTTATTTGCACTAGCAATCACAGTAATAACATCATTTATATCTTCGCTACTACTTTGATTGTCAGCTTTAGTTTTTTTATATTGCTTTTCTTGTTCTTCATTTTTACTTGTTTCATTATTCTCATTGATTGACTGATCAGCTTGAACAGTAAAACTGGTTAGAAATAGTAACAAACCTACCTTTTTATAAATCATATTAAATTCCTTTCATAAAAAATACTGAATAATTAATTAAATAGATAAAATAACATTAACCACACAATTAGTAATGATAATCATTATCAATTAGGTGGACTGCAAAGTATATGTGTTTTATGAAAGAATACAAAGAAAAACATGAATTTATTTTGTAATAGTTTTATTCAATACAAAGGTTACAAAAAATTTGATTTACCATTAAAAAAGCAGAAAGACTAGGCACTAAAGCTCGCTTTTTAGTCAAAAGAGATTTATTTAGCGCCTTTGTTTTATTGATAATAATAAAATTAATAATTTTTTTAGAATACTTAAAAAATAACAAAAAATTCAATGATTAATTGGATAAAATCATTTTTATTTGTCACAAAACGCTTCACCATAAAACACTAAGCAACTATTACCTCGAGGAATAACATCATGAAATCGTTGACGAATCTCTTTTTGTTGTTGATATTGTTCTTCTTTATGTTCAGCCAATTTATGAGCCAATAGCAGTTTTGCCAAACGTTTATTGGCATGTTGGCTACGTTCTGATTGAACTTTGACAGTCATACCGGTTGCAATATGTGTTGCACGTACAGCTGACTGCGTTTTATTCACATGCTGCCCGCCTGCTCCGGAAGATTTCATTGTCGAAAACGCAATAGAGCTATCTTGTATTGGAACAGGATTAGGTAAGCAAGTAATACCAATAAACCAATTTTTACGTTTATGATGTGGTCGGTAAGGACTTTGACACACCCACTGTACGGTGCCAAGCCAACGTGAGATTAATTGTTCACTTAGACAACCTTCAACAGAAATCAATACTGAACGAAATGTATTGGGCTTGTCGTCCAATATACTTTCTAACATTTCAATCGATAACGATAATTTATTCGCTTCGATAAAAAATTGTTTTATGGCTTTTGCAACCATCAATGAGCATTCATCAGGCCCTCTGGCAGACGAAAAAAGCAGTAATGCCATTAGTGACCTCCTTGTGTTTTATAATTCAATATTGGTGTAAGTTGAGCAATAACTGTTACAATATTGGCTTGTTGCATCGATTCAATCACACTATCTATTGATTTGTACGCTTGTGGTGCCTCTTCGAAAATTAAACGACTATCCTCACAAATGACACGGCTACCTAATTTTGTTCGTTTTAATTCAGCAATTGTGTAACGAGTATCGAGTTTGCTTTCACAGTCTGCTCGGCGCCATTTTCGCCCTGCCCCATGAGCTAGTGACAAGAGTAGCGCTTCATTCGGTATCGGTTTAACTAAATAGCTATAATCCCCACGAGAGCCTGGTACAATAACAAGCTCATCCAGCGCTGAAGATGCACCTTTACGATGCAACCAATAGTCGTTATGGTCTAATGTCACTTGTTGCAAAAAATTATGACAAACATTGAGTATTTCACGCCCGTGACTGTTGAGGTTATTGAGTAACCGTTCAGCTATCACTTGACGATTTAGCATAGCAAATGCGACAGCGTTATCATGTTTTGCTAAATATTCAAGTGCGGGTGCACTTTGATCTGCTAAACCTTGATAACCAAATCGTGATATTTGGTTTTGCAAAATTGCATGCCCTAATCCCCGTGAACCACTATGCACTAGCAAAAATAATTTTTTAGCATCAAGTTGGTAGTGCTCAAAAAGTTGCTCGCTAAAAATTTTGCTAACCTTTTGTAACTCGGCAAAATGATTCCCACCGCCAATCGTACCAAGATTATATTTATGTCGCATATCGGGTTGATCAATATTGCCTATTTGGCGTGTTAATTTATCTATGCTTAACTTAGCAATACTAATATCGGTTTGCCAAAACCCCATACCACAACCAATGTCACTGCCAATTAATGCAGGATAAATTATTTCACGACTTAAATAAGCCGCACCAATCGGGTAACCTTTTCCGGGATGCAGGTCAGGCATTCCAACCACTTTAACCATATTGGGTAATGCAGCCGTTACCTCTAGTTGCTCAATAGCTAAACCATCAATCCATGTTTTGTTTGAAGCAATTAATGACACTTTTTCAGATAGTATCTGTATAGAATTGTCCATATATCAATCCATTAAAAATATTTTTATTGTTTAGTGCCTATAATTTAAATGCGATATAACAGATAAATAACAACCACACCAGTAAGAAAAACCACCATGGTCAAAACATTATTGTTTTGTCGCCAATAAAAGCGATAAATTAACTATCAAATCATTTTTAGGTTGTAAAACTCTTTAATTTACATCAATAAACTAAGATTGGTTTTAAATTATAGGTATGCATTTAATTGGCAGGCTAAGATCAGCAGAATGAATTGAAGCAAGAATGGAAAAGTTAATCACCCAATTATTGTGCGATAAGCCTGCAAAGGTCATCTAAATAAATCATAATCAGTTCTCCTTTGCAGTTAATAATGGCGCGTATCATAATGAGCTTTTTTACTATTGTAAATAGCCTAATCATAACATTTTTTAACCATATGCGCTAAATCATAGTTAAAACATCATCAATTAACACGTCTGTTTTAAAACAATTTTTAATGCCTTGTAAGTCGCATACAAGGCATATTATTACTATTGAGGCGTTAAAGACATCACAACGGTTTCAAATGGTTCAAGGGTGATCATCGCTGTTTTATCAATAACAGCTGGTTTTGGTGCATGTGATTGACTATTGTAATCAATGTGAATGGTAAAATTCGAGTTTGCCGTTGCTGGTAACTCTAAATCATTCTGTAAATCAAGATAATACACTTGTTGTTTATCTGACGGATTACGTAAAGTAATAATGGATTTATCTTGCGTCCATCCAGCCCAACCATATACCCATAATTTTGTGGGATCTTTACCGATCCAATGGGTATCAAATAACACTTTTTGGTTATCTCTTGCCCAATTAGCCGCCGACGCTAACGTATCCCAATTGTTTGTTGTCATCAGTTCAGGGGTGATATACATTTCTTGCAATTGCGTTCCAGTTGCAAAATAACTCCAAACTTGATCGGCAAAGTCATTTTCGGTTTCTTGTTGCAAATTTTTTGCTTGTTTAGCATACACAATGCCATGCAGCATTAAAGAATTTAATGGGAACAATGGACCTTTAAGTACAATTGATCGATAAGTTTCTGCATCACGATAAGTCAACCACTGTTGAACTTTACTGCCTGGCCCATAATAATTGACATCATCGCCTCCTCGCCAGATGGAGTCGGCATAAAACAGCCAAGATGGCGTAGCCTGGGTTCCGGTTGTTAAATTAATATATAAATGATCACTCGCTTTACGCATATCTTCAATTAAATGGATCGCCGCATCAAAATCACTAGTAAATTGGCTACCAGCAATCACTTTATCCGCATTGCCTGTCCCATCAAGTTTAAACATCGTAATATTTTGATTTTTGATTAATTCTAAAATCCGTTTATGGAAATTAGCATAATATTTAGGACCAGATAAAGCCAGTTTACCATCCATTGTCTCATAACCCAGTTTTAACGCATTGGCAACACGAGTATCTCGTGGTTTATTGTATCCACCCCAAGGTGACAACCAAATACCAAGTGCCGCACCATATTTTTCAGATGCAGTTTTTAATTTATTAAATTCATTAGGAAAATTTGCACTAAATCCCCAGTTTCCTTGTAAATTATCCCATCCATCATCAAACAGATAACCATCAAGTTTGACTTTACGTTTTTCAACCAATTGCTCACCATATTGATCAATGCGTTGTAAAGCTTCTTTTTCGGTATAAGGATTAAAAAAACCGATATCTAGCCAAGAGTTATAATGCAAATATGGGCTATATGGTCGTTCTCGAACGTGATTAATAAATTCATTTACATTGCGTCTTAATTGCCCATTTTCATAGGTACCAATATAGGTTTTATAACTCAAGGTATGATTAACTTGTAACGGGATTGCTTGCGGAATTTTTTGCAAAACACCGCCTTCATAGGCAACCGTATTGGTTAATGGATTTTCGGGAATGATAAAAAAGGTATCACTGATAATAGGTGAACTCACAACAGAACCATAAACAAATGGCGCTTGTGAATGGAATGGCATTAAAGAAACGGCTGACATTGAAAGTGCTTGTTTTTTAGGGGTGATTTGCAGCTCATAACTTGCAAAATGTTTATCGTCATTGAGAATCAATAGGGTTTGAATCGCAATATCATGACCACTTAAATTTATATAAATTTGATTGTCTTTTTGTTGCAAATTATCTAATTGGAAATCTTTATCGGTCAATTTTTGTCCGGAATTCAAAGTAATCTCAAATAGCGTATTAACATTGATTGAATCATGGGTTATAGGGTTAGTAATATTAAAAGATGTGACATTTTTGTGATTATCATTATCAGATAGCGTGATTTGTGTATTTTTCCCCGTTAATTGATACTCTTTAGCCCATATCGAACCAATAGGCAGGCAAAATGCAGTGAGTAATCCGATTGTGATCCAATTTTTGACATATTTTTTCATTACTACCTCCTGATGAATATAAAATTCGGAAAAAAATTAACCGAAGTATTAATATCAGTATAGGCAGTAAAATAACCATAAATTGTGATCTTTATTGCAGTTTATTGGTTATTAAAATTTGGTATAAATGACTTTTGTTTGGTTCAAAACGAAATAACAGACTGGCGTTAATAAATAGTGATTTTATCTAATTTAATTCGATTTAACTTATGGTTAAAAACAAAATTGATAATTTTAACGAAAGTATTTTGTACCAATTAACTTTGCACTTCTTTTATTATACGATGTGACAAAGCTCACAATTCTAATAATTAAATTTTGTTAAGCAGATCAATGAACTGATTTTATTAAACGTAACTTGTTCAAATAGAATGATCAATATTTTCTATATTAAGATCGTTTTTTCGAAAAATAATAAATATTTTTCTTGTTAAAACAATCCCATTTATTTAATTGAAGATCAACAGTATGCTAAAGGTTAATTTTGAATTGATGAAAGTATTTGATTAATATGCAAAGCCTCAAAAAAAAATTAGAGCAACAACAAATAGCTATTTATTTTTTATCGGTTTTTATCGCAATGATTGTTGTTTTTTGTATAAATGGAACCTCAGTTTTTGCGATAGCCATTACTCCTGCCTTAGGGGTCATGCTATTTGTGACTTTTCTACAAGTTCCAATTGGCGATATAACAAAATTTTTGCTTTATAAGCGATTTATTGTTGCTTTAGTCATTGCTAATTTTGTTGTTATACCACTATTTGTAGGGATATTGTCTATTTTTATACCCAATGAACCTTTGATTAAGCTCGGTATCTTATTTGTATTGTTAGCCCCCTGCATTGATTACGTTGTCACTTTTGCACATATTGGTCATGCTGATGCCCGATCACTGTTAATGGCGACACCATTACTGTTATTGCTTCAACTGTTTTTGTTACCTTTTTATCTAAATATATTTATTGGTGAACAGGTTAAAGGACTCATTGAACCTACACCATTTATTCATGCTTTTGTATGGCTAATTTTACTTCCACTTACCATTGCTGTAATAATCCAGATATGTGCAAGTCGAAGTCAAATTATGACAAAAACAGTCAATCTATTGAATATACTACCGGTCCCCACCACCGCTTTAGCCTTATTTATTGTAATTATAGCGATTTTACCTCAACTTAAAGGGAATTTGTCACAAGTCATATCAGTTATTCCATTTTATCTACTATTTGCTATTTTTGCGCCTTTTATTGGGTGGTTTGTTGGTCGTTTTTTTCGTGTCTCCATCACAGAAAGTCGAGCTATCGCCTTTAGTGCT
This sequence comes from Gilliamella sp. B3783, assembly GCF_026536125.1. Taxonomy (NCBI): domain Bacteria; kingdom Pseudomonadati; phylum Pseudomonadota; class Gammaproteobacteria; order Orbales; family Orbaceae; genus Gilliamella; species Gilliamella sp. B3783. The sequence goes on along the minus strand of NZ_JAFNOU010000001.1, from coordinate 22,293 downwards.
GGTACACGCAATGCGTTAGTGATATTGCCAATAGCAATGGCTATTGCAGACATCATGCCAATTTTACCGGCAGTAATTGTCACCCAAACACTAGTCGAATTATTCAGTGAGCTAGTCTATATTTATTTGATTGCTAAATTAGGTAGATCATCGAAGTAAAAGTGGGCATATTGCCCACGGGTTATTGTTCAATTAATTTTAATTTTGCTATAACGGGAATATGGTCACTGACTAATGGCCATTTAATACCATTCCATTCGTTACCATCATTAGGAATCGTTAATTGTTCAACTTTCCATATTTGATTGCGACTGGTAAAGATATGATCTAAATCTAATCCCGGATTTCCTGCTGGCCAAGTGCGAGTATCTACATAATCTTTTTTAACCAACGTCCAGTATTTTTCAAGCTCTTTTATCACTTTATCATTTTTGACTGAATTAAAATCGCCGAGTAACAACATAATACCAGAAGCCAAATTAGGAAATTCAGTATCTAAATCTAAATCATCAAACACAATGCTATTAATAAACCTTGCTTGTGCCATTCTTACTTCATCTTCTTCATGCCAATCAAAATGGGTATTAAATACATAAATAGGCGAATCAAAGCCAGGAACATTAATTTTACTTAACATCAATGCTCTTTGTTCAAAAGAGCCAGACGGTAACAAAAAGGTTTTGCTTTTTTCAATAGGATATTTCGAAAGTATAGCATTACCATAATTGCCGCCTTTCATATCGGTAGCTTTACCAAATAGATAGTGCATTCCTGTTTTTTCAGCGATGATTTTAGCTTGATCTACGCCGCCACTACGGGTAGTATTTTGATCAACCTCTTCAAGTGTGACAATATCAGCATCCATCGCTTTAATTGCTTTAGCAACCAAGTCTAAATCGACCTTGTGATGTCTAAGTCCCCCTGCAATATTAAAATTAGCAACAGTAATCTGCGGTTGAGCATTATCGGCATACACTTTATTCGGTGAACTTTGATATTGAGAAACCACTAAATCATCTGTAGCAAGTGCACTTGAAGACAGTGAAAACAATCCCAGAAAACTGAACACAAAAAAAATTTTTTTCATATATTTATCCTACTGCTTTTTTAGTTAAATTCATTCATATTGATTATTTGACGTTATAGCTGATATTAATTAAATTCAAATTGATACATTGCGATCGCAATCACAATTTAGTGTTTATCAATAATAAAAAAACGTCCATATAAAAATAACACGATAAGCCATGCAGCTTATGCATGGCTTTACCGATCTTGGTTAAAACTATTTATTTTTAATTATCATTTGCACTGGGTAATGATCAGAATATTTATCTGTAAAATCATCTTTTAGCACTTTAACGTCAATAACATCCTTTTTGAGGGGAGGAGAAATATAGATATAATCATAACGTAGTGGCGTTGAAGCTTGATCATAAAATACTTTCGTTGGCGCTGTTGCGATAAATTGTTTATTTTTAATTTTCAAGGCATCAATAAAACCTGCATCCAATAAGTTTTGTTGCACGGTATAACTTAATTGTCCATTAACAAGATTTTCTAATATTGGTCTTTGTTTCTGCTTTTCTTTAATATCATTTAACAGATTACTTTTATCGTAGGTTTGTTTATCAGCAGGTGAAAAAGAGTTCAAATCACCAGCTATAATCCATTTGCCATTGGGATCACGACTATACTTAATTGAATCAATAATTAAGTTTATTTCATCGATTCTTTTTGCCGTCCAAAATGGATTCATGTGAGTAATAACAAAATGATAATTGCCAATATCGGCATATAAAGCGCCATGCCACATATTATCAACGACTTTATTGACATTAACTATAGGATATTTTGAGGTAATTGCAACAGGGAAAAAAGCGGCATCATCTGGTTTTTCTTTCAAAAGTACAGCATATTTATGTCCATAACTTGCTGCAAATTTTTCAAGCTTTTCACGCGTAAAAAAATTCATCTCTTGCCAAGCAATAATGTCAGCATCTTGTGCTTTTGCCCAATCAATAAATTTTTGTTTACCTTCACTTTCGTCTAACTTCATCCCATTATAAACATTGTAGCTAATAATTTTTAAATTCTTCACATCCTCGAGCGAGGCAAAAGCAGTCGATGTACTTAAAATAATACTGCCAATAATTGCAGCTAATTTTAATTTAGGTTTATTCATAACCGATTCCTTGTTTTTTTATACATGGATAGATATTATCCTGAATCTTGAGACCGCCAAGATTTTTATGTAATTTATGTGATATAGCTCAATAATTTCAACGAGTATAATGTTACTTGACTTTGTCATCTGGCAAATCAATTATTTTATTTAACTAACGAAGTGATAAAAGTTTGATTGAGGAAATGTAAGACATAAAATTGATGAAATCGATTTTATGTCTTATTAATCAGAATTAAGTAACGTATTATCTAATTTTTACACTAGACGAAAGACATTATTATTGTGTGATAAATAGATTAACTTGCTCTTGTGGTTTGAGTGTTGCATCTATCTTATCCATTTCTGCTTCGTAAGTTCTATTTTTATCTTCGCCATTAGTTACGCATTCGTGTAGGAGTGCATGTTTAGTTTGGAACGTTTCACTTGACGTTAATTGATAATAGACGTTAGCTAACTCTTTCCCTGTTGAATTGAAAAACTTATTCAAATCTTTTACTTGTGTGTCAACAAACTCGCGCCCTTTTTTACATGTAATCGCATCTAACGAAATGGTTGGCATCACAACTTTTGGTAAATCTGCAAAATTCTTAGGCTGATAAGGAAAACTGACCTTTTCATTTTCTGGGATATCTAACGTTTTCAAAAACTCATCTTCGCGGTAGAGTTTACGTCGTTGAGATTGATATTGGTTTTCACCTTTTACAGTAACCGAGTCAGGTAATGCTTCATCAATAGAATAGTCCCAAGGCGTTTTATTCCTTTCAATAAATACGTCATTAACCACATTTACTGGTAATTCAATCTCAGTCTGTTCACCATTAATAATAATAGGAACATTCTTAAGTTTTGAAGCGATCATTTTTTCATAGACTTGTTGATTAGTCGTATAGTAAGTGGTTAACAAAATATAGTTACTTTGTGTGGGATTAATAAATCCTGAATTAGATACTGTTGCAGGTTTAGCTATAAAATTAAGTGTCTGATTATTATAAGATAAACTGTGTTTTCCATAGTCAAATGTATAATTTATACCAGATTTAGCAGGTACAATTAACTCTTTACCATCTATAGACACTTTGATTTCATTAGCAGTTGGATTATCTATCCAACGGTCTACTGAGCCTGATTCAATAGGGTTAGAATCAAAACAACCAACCAACCCTAAACTACAAGTAAGTAATAACGTATATTGTATTTTTTTCATCACATTCTTTTCTATTAATATTTAAATCGAGCATACACTTTATCATATCCTATGCAAAAATTGATATTTATTTTTGTCAAAAAAATGATAATTAACGGATGTTAAACATAGAGTTATCTAACATCACCAATTGAAGTATAGCTAACAATATCAACAAAATTATCTATCTAAAACTATTTTAATAAACTATATTGATAATTAACTTCTGCCATTGCTTGTTTTAGATCCGTTTGAAATTTTGGAAGCGTTTGTAAAAAAGCGTATTCAACAGCACCAACCATTCTACCGGCAGTAACATCACTTTGCCAATGAGCACCGCAAATCACCCTACTTTGTCCAAATTCATAACCACGTTTAATTATTGCTGCCGCATGATCTGGTGATATTTGTGCCAAAACTAAAGCTAGTGTCCAACCGTATGAAGTATGCCCAGAAGGAAATGAACCATTTTGCAGTAATCGCTCTTCTTCATCTTGAGGTTGACAAGGATGGTTGCCAAAATAAACGAATGGACGGGTTCGTTTATAAAATTCTTTCGCTGTTTTTGTGGCATTATCGGCAGAATCAACTAGCAAATCACCAAACATTTTGTAAAGTGTCGGTGTTGTTTTTGGTGAGATTTTTATACCTAATGGTATTGAAAATATCTTAGCGACATTATCTGTATGTAAATCAGCATCAGACGTTGCTTGTTGCCAGCGCGGTGTATCTTTTAATTGATAACCTTGTAAGTAAGCGATTTTGTCGGCTTCAAATTCAGGGCTATCTTTATCAGGGAAAGGAGGTAAATAATCTTTACTACTCACAGCTTGTTCGGCGGTATGATAAGTAATACCAACTTCATGCCCTAAAAAGTCTTCAGTCGAACCTTTTTGAAAAGCACATACCTGACATGAGATAAAAAATGAACTCACTACCGAGCTAATCATAGTCAATTTAAACAATTTATTGGCGTTATACATAAATAGGCTCTCCTTAGTATACGATTATGTTTAGTTTCTAGACTAACCAGTACTATTACCTCTTAAAGGTAATGTTAATATTACATAAGGAAGAAAATGAAAAATGAGAGCTCAATCAATTTTTTATAACTATTTTATAGCCAAAGTAAAATGACTTTCTGGTGAAGAAGTACACGAATTGTTTTTTTAATCATAAAATTAAAATCGATAAAACAATGTGTTAAAAAAATAAAAGAAAACACAAAAAATTAAAGCATAAAACTATTAAAAATAATTTTATGCTTATTTATTAAATAGCTTAGATAAAGCTTATCTTAAACAAAGCAATTAGATAATATTATTGTTTAATAAGAAAAAAGTTAAAATCTCTAGCATCTCTGAGGATATTATAATTATAATCTGTCATAGCTGTATGATAGGTACGATTAGGATCAATCTGGTTGTTACAAATATTTTCTAATTGTTTTTGCTTATCAAAATCACTATCGTCCATTAACTTATTATATTTACTTACAAAATCCCCCCCTTTAAGGGTAAAAAGATGCTGCCATTGATCGTAAAGATTTTTAATATATTCTCGACCTGGTTCACATTCTATTGCATTAAGATCAACTGTTGGGAAAAAATGAGTAGAACTGATTTCACTAAATTTTTTAGGTTGATAGGGAAAACTGATTTCTTCTTCAATATCATCTTGTTTTAAAAGTTTGATATATTCACTTTCACGATAAAGTTTTGTAAGTGTCTCTGAGTAAGCATAATTTTTTGACATTTCTCGCGTTATTTCTTCAGGTAAATCCTGATCAAGTCCATAATCCCAATCATAATCCTGTTGATCAATAAATACATCATTAATTAGTTTTGCGGTAAGCGGTATTTCGGTAACTTCCCCATTAATAATGATGGGAATATTATTAATTTGTTGTTCAATAACTTTATCAGATTCGCTCTCTTTCATAGCCGAGGTAACGTAAACATTAGTATGTAAAATATAGTTACTTTGGGTAGGATTAATAATTGTAGTTCCGCCGAATTTAGCGGGCTTTATAATAAAATTGATTGAATCGTTATTATAAGTCATCGTATGTTTACCATACTCGAAACTATAATTAACTTCTGACTTAGCAGGAATAGTTAATTCTGTACCATCAATTATTAATTTAATGTCGCTGGCTGTTGGATTATCGATCAAACGATCTAAGGTAGTTTTTTCAAAACATCCCGCTAAAGCAATGCTACAAAAAAATACTAAAATATATTTAATTTTTTCCATTATTTGCAAATTTCATGTCTATTAAACGAACAGTAACTTTATCAAAATAAAGTCAATAATTCCAATTAAATTAATAGATTTAAAATCTTTTAATTAATATTCATGAAAAAAATTAAGAAAAATTTTATATTGATTATTTATCTACATAAGATAACCAATCATAGTTTACAATAACGACAAAAATATCCTAATCAATTAATTAGGATATTGGGTCACCTGATAACAATTTTCTACTATTGTTGTGGCCAAATAAATCGACCTTTAGCATCAGGATCTTCATTAATAAACGTTTTAAGTTCATCAGATTGATAAAGTTGTTTCACATCTTTAGCCCACTGAGTATTTAAATTTTCTTTTTTAACAACCACCATTAACTCTAAATTAGGTGACAGTTTTTCTTGTAATAACACATTATCAGCAGGCACTTTACTTAACCAAGCAACACCGCCGGGCATAATCGCATAATCAACTTCGCTAAGCGTTCGAGGAATAATTTCGGATAATAATGTTTTAAATTTTAAGTTATATTTATTTTCAGCAATATCATTAACACTGACAGTGCCCGATTGCGCTTGAGGTTTTAATTTTATCCAATCCAAAGATTGCAGTAATAACAATGCTCTAGCTGTATTCGAAGGATCATTTGGTATAGCGATAGTTTGTCCTTGAGCAATATCGTCTAAAGATCGATGAGTTTGTGAAAATAGCGCTGCTGAAATAGAAGGTATGTGCACTAACGAGACTAGATCGTTATTCGTTTCTTTATTATAAACATCTAAATAAGCTTGATGCTGAGCAGCATTCATATCGATACTACCTTCAACCAATGCTGTATTGGAGTCTCGTAATGAACTAAAATTGACTAACTTGACCGTATAACCTTTTTTTTCTAATTCAGGCTTGACCACCCTTTCCATTAAAATATTATGCATACTTGGCGGTAAACCGACGACAATCTCTTTTTTTTCTAAATTATTAGCATTCGTTTCAGACTTTTGTTCACAACCAAATAAAATAAACCCCGTCACTATTATTGCTAATATATTAAAAAGTTTTTTCATTATCACTCCTCTTTTTTTAACTAGTTAAATTAACTAATTGCAATCAATATCTATTATTTTAGTTATCACATTATAGGCAGCTATTTTAAATAGCGATAATACAAAAAAATTATAACTATATTCAAACTAGTTATATTAAGTTTGGTAATGATGATAAACTAAAAACAACTAATCCTCATTGCACTCTGAGCATTGCTTAACTATTATTGATAATAATAAGTTTCATCGTTTGAATCGACTTGTAATTTATTTTCTTTACCCCATTGTTCAAAATCAGGATGATAGCTTGCCTGCCACTGAATATAATTATTAACAAGTATAAGTGATTGTTCTAACTCTTTTTGCCAAAACGGTTGGGCTTTTTTGTCAATTAATAAATTGATATGTTGCTGTACTTCCTTTCCCCACTCAATTGCCAATAAAGGATCGCCAATATAATAGTCAGGTAAATGATGCGTTGCAAAGTCAATTTTTTCTAGCAAGTTAGTGATAATCCATTTTCTTGCTTTGTCATCACAAGGATCGATTTGAAGTGCGTGATAGATATAAGAACTGTCACAAAAGAATTTTCCATACCAACGAAAAGGCTGGCTATTGACTTTTTCTTGCTTACACCACTTATCAAGTGTCGGTTTTATCAATTTGCTCATTAGCGGGTAGCATAGATAAATAAGTTGAAGCTCAAGATCGTCCTCACAAAGATTGAATACAAAGGCTACAAACTCCTTCTGCTCATTAAAACACCATTGCAGGCTATCGGCTAAAAAAATATCAAGTGAAGAAAAAGCTTGCTTTCGCAATCCCTGTTCACGTAACTTACAATATTCGGCATAACTCTGCCATTTGCGATGAGATTCAATAGCGAGTAGAGTCGGTCTTAAAGAGTGATTTTGATCGTTTAACATTGTTAGCAAAACAAGTTTTGAAAATATATCGGTCTATAATAAGTGATATTTTTAAACTATAACAACTTGTTTTGCTTAGTTTGCTTTTAAATTGCACCAACAATACGATGAGGAATATAAAGCGCTTGTAAATAATCAATGTCGTCTTGACTTAATGATACTTGTAATGCGCCAACCGCATCGTCTAAATATTTTGTTTGAGTCGCACCAATAATTGGAGCGGTAATGCCCTTAGCAAATTGCCACGCTAATGCTATTTGAGTCATTGAGGCATGATGTTTTTCAGCAATTTCCGATACTCGCTCGACAATACCCATATCTGTTTTTTCTGTACTATCATATTTATCAACAGCGGTTTTGTCGGTTTGGCTACGTAAGGTATCTGTATGCCATTGTGAGCGAGCAAGTCGGCCTGCCGCTAGAGGACTATATGGCGTTAACGAAACATTAAATTGTTTACAAATTGGAATTAACTCCCGCTCATCTTCACGATAAAGTAAATTATAATGGTTTTGCATTGAAACAAATTTAGTCCAGCCATTTTGCTCAGCAGCAAGTTGCATATTGAAAAACTGATAACCATACATGGCTGAAGCCCCTAATGCTCTAACTTTACCTGCTTTTACTAAATTATGTAATGCCTCCATTGTTTCTTCTATAGGGGTGTTATAGTCAAAGCGATGTATGATATATAAATCAACATAATCGGTGCCAAGCCGTTTTAATGATCCATTGATTTCTGTTTCTATCGCATTTTTAGATAAGTTACCTGGATTAAAATAGACTTTTGTTGCGAGTATGACTTTATCTCGAGCTATGTTATTTTTAATTGCTCGCCCAACATACTCCTCACTGGTACCCGCTGAATAAATATTTGCAGTATCAATAAAGTTAATCCCCAAATCCAAGGCATGCTTAATAATTGACTCACTCTCTGTTGGATTAAGTGTCCATGCATGCATTTTACTGGCAGGATCGCCAAAGCTCATACAGCCTAAACAAAAACGTGATACGCTAATATCCGAATTGCCAAGTTTTATATAATCCATAAAAGCCCCTCTTGTTCCACATTAGTTTTAAATACATTGATGTTTAATAACATTAATATTCACGCCACAATGAATAACCTTCGAATATAAATTCACGCAAATAAATTAATGTCGATGATTTATTTTAGGCACAGGTTTTATTGAGATAAATATGGTATTCATTTATAGTATGATGAAATAAATTCATTAATCACATACGTGTTTATGTATAATTTTAACGAACTGCACTATTTTGTTGTCGTCGCACAAGCTTCTAGTTTTGTAAAAGCAGGAAAGGCATTAGGTATTTCATCTTCAGCGTTAAGCCATAGTATGAGCAACTTAGAGACCAAGCTAAATCTACGTTTGTTTAATCGAACCACACGAAGTATGTCATTAACCGAAGCTGGCGAGCAGTTATATAAGCAAATAGCCCCACTATTTCAATCGTTAAATCAGCAAGTTAGTGCATTATCAGATTTTCTAAGCACGCCGTCTGGAACCATTAGAATTAATGCACCACATTTAGCTGTTGAGAGTATTATTTATCCTAAACTACGTCAATTTTTACCCCGTTATCCTCAAATCAAGATCGAAATTGAAGCAGACAATAATTGGGTAGATATAGTTAAACAAGGTTTTGATATGGGGTGCCGTTTGGGTAATGATATTGCTAATGATATGATTGCAGTAAAAATCTCTGCGCCATTAACGATGGCTGTCGTTGCCAGTCCTGATTATCTAAAAAACAGACCTCTACCTAAGCAAATTAAAGATCTTGATAAGCACCAATTAATCGGTAAGAAAATTTCTGCTCAACATGCAACAGAATTAGCTTGGGAATTCAATGACAATGGCAATATTATTAAATACCAACCTTCTTCTCAATTATCAAGCAATAGTAATTTACGTAAACAAGTGGCTTTAGATGGATTAGGTATCACATGGATAGGTAGACCAACGGTAGAAGACGATCTGGCCAAAGGCAATTTAATAGAATTATTGGAGGATTTTGCTATCACTTATGAACCATTTTATATCTATTATCCTAGTCGTAAAGGACATTCTCAAGTATTTAAATTAGTGTTAGATGCATTAAAATTTTAATCAAATTTTTATGTGCTCAATAAATTAATACATGGCTTAAAACTGTGTATAACCGCTATCACACAAAATAAAAATTTTTGTGTTATTAAATATGATCGCGCTTAACTTCAATTTTATTGCTATCGATTAACGATCAACTAAATCAATTTATCTATACCGTTATGGAATTTGAATGAAAATTAAAACAGATAAATTCAGTTAAAAAGCTTGTCTAAGCTACCTATACACAACTAACATGATTTTATAAACACTCAAAACTTGAGAACATAAAGTTGCAATTTTACTTGCTGGTAAGTTGACGATAACATCGCATAAAATATGCTTTTTTAACATAAGTTAACCTATCACTATTCCAATAACGCTTTTTGAAAAACATACTGTTCACAATTATTTAATGTCATCATTCTCATATAAAAAAAGCTTTTGTCGTTCATAACGGCAAAAGCCCATAATTTGATTTAACTGTCTTTAACAAAAGACATGATGTTTTGATAGTTTATTAATTTAAATATAGTATTATCGCTAACGGTAAGTTCGCCTCGCTATGGGTAAGCACAAATAACAGTAAAAATAGGATCTTGACCTCTTTTTGGGTAAACGCCTCCACCTGCCATATTAACTATCCACGGCCACACTCCTGATGCATCACTAAATTCACTGGTTATTAACATCGCGCCTGTAAATACTGCATCGTTGTAAAAATCAAGCACTCCCCATTCGGACATAAACCCAGCACCAATTTGACGTTCAAAATAGTTTCCGTGTGATTCAGGTTTGGCACCTACAAATCCTTGATTCTCTGCAGGACTATTTGGGTCTGGAATGGCATTGGTCAAATCTTTAACGAGTGGCACGCGATAACCAGTGCTATTACACCAAGCTTGATGATTTACCATATTCGATAGTTTTTTACCACGTGCAATAAACCACTGTTTTAATATAAAACCATATTTTATCACCGGTTTGTTATTACGATCATATCCAACGAGTTCGAATGTCTGTGGCAATTGTGGTCGGTATATTGCTCCTGGTGAATTAGAGCTTTGTTGTGTAGTCGTTGCAGCCGGGCCCGTTAAGGTTACTCGCGTCACAACTTTAGGCGTAGGATTTAGCCAAAGTTCATTATGCTCAGATCGGGTCACAGTGGCCGTGATTCCTTCATGTGTAACTGGAGGCCAAGTTAACTCACTTTCATCAATACCGGAAATTTCTAAATCGAAAAACAAATTATTTCCCCCTGTAGTTGGGAAATTGCGTTCATAAGTTGCCGGATCGCGAGATTGAGCATAAAACCCTTTTGACCAACGCCATACCTCGGTATTAGCCGGTGACGCAAATAAACTCGGTACTAACATACACACTGCCGGAGCAGAATTAGGCTTAATATAATATTTGACAGGGCGCATGTATAACGTGGCTATGTTAGGAATTCCATATTTGGTAGATAAGCTCCAAACACCACTTGTATCAAAATCAATAAGGTAAGGTGCTTTACAAATATCTAACGCCGTATCAGCATTGACAATACTACCATTTTTATCAGTAACATTAACACTTATGTTTCCTGTAGCAGAAATACCATCGGCACCTTGCCCATCACCATCATCATCTCCCCAATAACTATAAGGAGGTCCAATTATAGTTTTTAAGTTTATAGACCTATTGATGATGGGAATCATCATAGAAATGTCTTTAATGGTTTCACCTTCCTTGGGTAAGGCTATAGGATTTTCAGAAGATGAAGTATTGGTTGTTGAACTCATGGTAGTACCGTCAGAAAAGGTAATAACAGACAAAATATTAGCATCTGTAACTTTGGTTTTACCTTTATCAAAGGTTAAATACGGTTCACTACCTTGAATGATTTTAATAGTAACAGCCGAAAGTGCCTTTACATTAAATGAGCAAAACAATAATATCAATACAACTACAAAAAAAAGCTTAAAAAACAAACGTGATATTAAAGAAAATAAACAAGATAAAAGTAATACTGAAAAGAATTTGGAACTTAAAACATAGATCTGATAATGCCTGTAGCCATAATAATACTGCATAACATTTCATCCGTCAGTTGTTATTGTTTTATTTAAGTTTTTTTACCTTCCATTATTTATAAAAATATCTAAATCCATTTGCTGAAAAGTATAATTCTTTAATAAAAAATAATCACCTATTAACACAATAGATTTGTAAAGAAATGTAAATTTTAGATAATTATTTAGTAGTAATCAAAATTAAGTGATTAGTGTAATCAACTTTTTAGATTAAAGCGTTCAATAATATTTATATAAATATAATATTTTCCGGTCAAAGTTAAGGATGCTTTTTTATTATTACATACTGAAAAAATTAGAAATTTAACTATATCAAGCATTTTAGGCTCTTCAATATTATTCTTTATTGCTAAAAAGCAGCCAGCATCTACATAATTGTTATGTTGTCTATTTTCACACCTTAAGCTTGAAACTAGCGGCTTGCAACAAGACGGGATTCACTTAAAATGACCAACAAAGTAACAGATCATTTAACTTACAAACTGTGCTGACTGTATTGGTAGTTTAATCTACCGTCGTAGCGGTTTTTACAATTAAAGTCTGTGCGCTAGTTTACTAATGATCATGTGCTTTACCATTCATTGGTGAAATTAAAATAATCGTCTAGTTCTAAGTGTATTAATAGCAATAGAGGAATATCTGTTCGGTTGCCATGAGGATAAAATAATTAATGTTACACGGTTAAAGCCTTATTTATGATTTATGTTACTCCCCCCTATTTTATTTGTCTGTTGATAATGAGCAATAATTTTAGATCATGATTGAATGATTAATTCATCATTTGTTACCGTTTTGCTTGTTTGCTCAATATTGGATTGCTTTGATTTTTTATTTAACATTGTAGTTGGTGATATTGGTATAGCTAATCGTTTACTTCTTTATACTTCAAATGCCATAGTAGCGAGATTAGTAGCCGCGGCGGATTTAAAATCCACCGCTGTTATCTAAATCATCATTCGTTATTGACTCGTAAGTACAAATGATAGAGGGCTACATTTGGACAGCATTAATTCATGAAATTTTCCTAAAAATCACCATGAATAATAATTTGATCAAATTTTTCATAAATTAAATTATTGATTCAAACTTATACGACAATAATTACTTAATCACATAAAACGATTGAAGAAATGCTTTTAAAAGCATTTCTTGTATCAAGACAAGAATCCACTTTCTCTTAATGCTAATTTTTTTAATTTTATTTATACAGCGTTCGATTGCTCTTTTTTGGAATCGGCAACTTGGTCTGCTCGGGCTCCCCTGCGCTGCAACTTTACATTAGCAGTTTATCCTTTATTACCTATTATGTAGTACTACCCACAACTTAAGGATTAAGCACTAAGGATAGACGCAAACCAAGTTGTAGGTAGTATTTTTGGCATTGCCAATAAAGTTAACGGCGCCATTGCCAGCATAAGCACCGAACAACAGGTCCGAACCATCGCTAGCGGTAGCCCAGTAGCCGCCCCTGTTGAAACCGGCAGAGCGATAGTAAAGCCAGTAGTACATATCTCCCCATTCAGTAAAGAGACCAGCACCGATATTACGCTGAAAATAATTACCACTGGATGGCGGTATGCCGAGTGTCGGTAACGGCGACTTCCCACCACTACACACAGAAGTCGCCCCACACCAATCAGAACGTCCAATTGAGTTAGTTAACTCTTTTACCAGTGGCAGACGATAACCACCACCTAAACTGCCACACCAGGATAAGGCGTTATCAACTGTGATATCGCCTACGCCTAATGGGCGGACAACAAACCACTGCTTTAACTCAAAACCATAGCTTAATACCGTTTTATTACGACTATCTTTACCCGCTATCACAAAAGTCTGCGGCAAGCTAGGTGGAGCCACACTACCCGGTAATGCTGAATCCTGTTGGGCTTTTGTTACTGCTGGACCAGTAAGCGTGACACGTATGAAATTTGGATTAGCGGGTGATGGTGTCATGGTAGCAGTAATACCACCTTGAGTGACAGTTGGCCAGGTTAATGTAGAACCATCAATACCTTCTATGTCTAAATCAAAATACAGATTATTAGCACCGGTAGTCGGGAAGTTAAGCTTGTACTGTGATGGCTCAGCTGCTTGCTTTACAAAACCTCGTTCTGGATTCCAAATATCGGCCGGACCGGCGAAGAGTTGGGAAAGAGGGTTCAGATTCGGCCTGGCGTAACAGATTTTAGGCACGGATTTAGGTCTGGTGATATAATAGGCAGCCGTGCTACCACTAAAATTACCACTATTTGGTACCCCATACTGGGTGGTTAAACTACCATCAGTACTGGTTAATTCTACTTTATAAGGTGCCATACAGCTATCTATGTTGGCACTATGCGTCACGGCTCGATTCAATTTATCGGTAATGCTCACGCTTAAATTACCGGTCGCGGTAATTCCATTAGCACCCTGACCATCACCATCACCATCCCCCCAATAATTGTAAGGCTCACCAATTAAATCGTTTAAGGCGATAGCGTTAACAGTGGCAGGGACCAGCATACCAATATCGCTAAAGTGTTCATTAGCTTCTGGGAGAACGATTGGATTATCTGCGGTTGAAGTATTATTGTCCGATGTGTAGATGGTTTGAGTCGTGCCGTCAGAGACGGTAATACCTAACAGCCCCTCAGTCGTGGTGACCTTAGTGACCCCATTATCAAAGGTTAAATACGGCGCACTACCATGAATGACTTGCGCCGTCGTTGCCGACAATGCTTGAGTCGTAGTGGCATACAGCAATAATAACCATGGTATCGATGCTAAAGCCAGTTTAGATAATTGACCTGATACTTGAGTTTGCGTAAAAAACAAGGTTAGACGTAAGATTAACCTTAAATTTACTGTTTTAAGTAAGCGATAGCATAACGCTAAACTAAATATGCATCTTTTGCTTACACTGATTGCTGAAAAACGAGGGTGAGTTACCTTGCTTCGATGAAATAAGTTAAGTGTAGAAGTAAGAGTTGAATTAAATTTTAGCCTAAAGAGAGATTGGTGAGTTTTTAAAACATTGTTTTGCCAGCGCTGGTGTCTGGTGTCTGGTGTCTATAATTATACTGCATGGCGTTCCACCCGTCAACTAATCTGTTATTTTATTTGATTTTTTTATGTTAAATGGCTATAAATCAAGCTTAAATAAGCTTAATTTTCGGAATTATAAGGCTATGATAAAAAAAAGTCACTCATTAAGCCGAATTATTTGTAAAGAAATGTAAATAACACTATAAATAATAAATGTTAATAGCCTTTAAATAATCAAATATAGTTAAAATATAGCGGATTATTTTTTTATTCAAAAATATATCACCCGCTTGTTTATTAAATTTCTGAATAGATTTTATGGAATTTAGATGGGTTAAGATTGTTGATTTTAAGTCGTTCATCTAAAACGATGTAAAAAGTAAAATAACTGAAGAAACACAATGCAACACCTTTTTCACTCAATAACGTTAACGTTTGTAAGGAAGATCTAAAATATAATCAGTTAGTTACTGTTTTAAATGAATATATTTCCATTATAAATCTTTAAAACTAAGATTATTTTTCCTAAAAAATTTATTTTAGTCTTTAAAATCGTGGTTTTGATCATTTAATAATTTTTAAGCGGAATTTAGGACCTTCTATCCCCGCTACTCAACTTTCTTGCGATAAACACACAACCCATTCGCCTCAATCGAGGCGAATGGGTTAAGTTTCGACATCATAAAGTTTTGGAAAATCTACGCTATTTTACTCTCCCCCCCAAAATAAGAACTAAGGTTTGAGTTCTGAAGCACAAATCCCGTAGTACAAACCTGCAGGCGTTACCCAATGAATAAGTCCGTAGTCGCCGTGCGCATAATACCAGTAGTCGCCATGGGAGTATTTGTCGTTAGTCCAATAATACCAATAAAAGTTAGCATTAGTGTAATATAGCATATAACCCCACTCAGAAAAAAGACCAGCCCCGATGTGACGTTGGAAATAATTACCCGATGAGACAGGTGTAGCACTAATTATATCGTCATATGGATAAACAGCATTGGTTAAATCCCTTACATTAGGAAGTTCATAACCTATATTTTTACACCAAGATAGTTGGTCGTTGTAATTTCCCATAACGGTTCCACGATTGACAAACCACTGCTTTAATTCAAATCCATATTTAGCGACAGCGTTACCACTACTGTCACGACCAACTAACTCGAATGTCTGGGGTAAAGATGGTTTAGCTATTTTATCCGGCACTCGAGAATTCCATTGTGATGAGGTTGCAGCAGGACCAGTTAAGGTAACGCGAACACTAGTTTTTGTTGAATTAGTCATCGTCGCTGTAATTCCACTATGAGAAACCGGCTCCCAAGTTAATGCCTGATCAGTATTGCTAATATCTAAATCAAAGAACAAACCATTAGCTCCAGTAGTCGGGAAATTTGAACTATAAGATGATGGTGTAGCTGTTTGAGTTAGGAAACCTTTACTATAATGCCAGATATTTTCGGGACCTGCATAGATACCTATGTTATATACCAAATTACTCGGTTTAGCAAAACAAACCCCTGGTGATTCTTTAGGATTAAAATAATAGCTAACATTATCTGCACCGAACTTAATGCTATTAGGAAAGCCATAACGAGTGGTTAATGTGCTTTCGGTACTAGTTAATGTAGCTTTATAAGGCGCGTTACAATACATTGGTACGGTATTTCGTGATACAGTTCTATTATTTTTATCAACAATAGACAAACTTAGACTGCCTGTAGCTGTAACATCAGAATCACCATCATCATCTCCCCAATAATTATAATTTGAATCAATAAGAGTATTTAAATCGACGGAATTAGTATCAGTAGGAACCAACATCCCTATATCAGCAAAACTCTGATCTGCATCAGGTAAGACGATTGGTGTTACAGTTGAAGGGTTGGTTGAAGGTGTGTATTGTGTACCGTCGGATAAAGTAATACCTAACAGCCCCTCAGTCGTGGTGACTTTAGTTACCCCATTATCAAAAGTTAAATAGGGTGCACTACCATGAATGACATGTACCGTAGTCACCGATAACGCTTGAGTGGTAGTGGCATACAGCAATAATAACCATGGCATCGATGCTAAAGCAAGTTTAGATAATTGACCTGATGCTTGGGTTTGCGTAAAAAACAAGGTTGGACGTAAGATTAACCTTAAATTTATCGCTTTAAGTAAGCGATAGCATAACGCTAAACTAAATGTGCATCTTTTACTTACACTGACTGCTAAAAAACGATGGCGAGTTACCTTACTTTGATGAAATAAGTTAAGAGTAGAAGTCAGAATTGAATTAAGCTTCAACCTAAAGAGAGATTGGTGAGTTTTTAAAACATTGTTTTCCCATCGCCGGGGGCTATAATTATATTTCATGGTGCTCCATTAGTAAACTAATCCGTTATTTTATTTTATTTTTTATGTTAAATGGTCATAATTTAAGCTTAATGAACTTAAATGAAACTTAAATAAAGCTTAAATAAGCTTAATTTTTGGAATTATAAGGTTATGATAAAAAAAAACCACTCATTCAACCGGATTATTTGTAAAGAAATGTAAATAACACCATAAATGATAAACTCTCATAGCCTTTAAATAGCCAGATATCTCTGAAATATAACGGATTATTTTCTATTCGAAAATATATCATTCGCTTGTTTATTAAAGTTCTGAATAGATTTTATGGAATTTAGATGGGTTGAAATTTCAGACGTTGCTTGTTTTGTAACGTTTTATTTTCGGTGAAAACACCCGAGTAAAGAGGGGTTTATGTGCCCTTCCCCAAATTACTCGCACCATCCATTTTTGCTAACTAACTCTGTCGGTTCGGGTTACCCTTTCCGCAGCAATTTTATATTAGCAGCTTAGCCTTTATTACCTCTTATGTACTATCCATAATTTAAGAATTAATTTGATGTTCTAGACGTTAACGCTTGGCTAAAATAGGAAGTTACAAGCAAAAAAACAAGCAATAGCACTAAAAAGATCTGTCAGGATAATTTGGTTTGATAAAAAGATTGACGCAAGAATAGGAAAAACGATCGCACGAAAGCTCGTGATATTTTACTTATCTTCGTGTAAAAATAGAATTCTGTGGAAAATGTATTTTGTGATCTTAACTTTAACAAATTTAAATTATCGTTTTGATCTGTAGAAAATTATAATCCCCATGTGACAACTCTATCAATTAATCATTTGATTAATTTATTAATTTTATTGATTCAGGTTGATTTTTAGTCGTTTATCTAAAACGATGTAAAAAGTAAAATAACTGAAGAAACACAATGCAACACCTTTTTCACTCAATAACGTTAACGTTTGTAAGGAAGATCTAAAATATAATCAGTTAGTTACTTTTTTAAATGAATATATTTCCATTATAAATCTTTAAAATTAAGATTATTTTTCCTAAAATAATTTATTTTAGTCTTTAAAATCGTGGTTTTGATCATTTAATAATTTTTAAGCGGAATTTAGGACCTTCTATCCCCGCTACTCAACTTTTTTGCGATAAACACACAACCCATTCGCCTCAATCGAGGCGAATGGGTTAAGTTTCGACACTATAAATTTGTTACAAAAACCTACGCTATTTTACTCTCTCTCCACCAAAAAATAACAACTAAGGTTTGAGTTCTGAAGCACAAATCCCATAGTACAAACCTGCAGGCGTTACCCAATGAATAAGTCCGTAGTCGCCGTGCGCATAATACCAGTAGTCACCATGGGAGTATTTGTCATTAGTCCAATAATACCAATAAAAGTTAGCATTAGTGTAATATAGCATATAGCCCCACTCAGAAAAAAGACCAGCCCCGATTTGACGTTGGAAATAATTACCCGATGAGACAGGTGTAGCAGTAATTATATCGTCATCTGATGGATAAACAGCATTGGTTAAATCCCTTACATTAGGAAGTTGATAACCTATATTTTTACACCAAGATAGTTGGTCGTTGTAATTTCCCATAACGGTTCCACGATTGACAAACCACTGCTTTAATTCAAATCCATATTTAGCGACAGCGTTACCACTACTATCACGACCAATTAACTCGAATGTCTGGGGTAAAGATGGTTTAGCTATTTTATCCGGCTCTCGGGAATTCCATTGTGATGAGGTTGCAGCAGGACCGGTTAAGGTAACGCGAACACTAGTTTTTGTCGAATTAGTCATCGTCGCTGTAATTCCACTATGAGAAACCGGCTCCCAAGTTAATGCCTGATCAGTATTGCTAATATCTAAATCAAAGAACAAACCATTAGCTCCAGTAGTCGGGAAATTTGAACCATAAGATGATGGTGTAGCTGTTTGAGTTAGGAAACCTTTATTATAATGCCAGATATTTTCGGGACCTGCATAGATACCTATGTTATATACCAAATTACTCGGTTTAGCAAAACAAACCCCTGGTGATTCTTTAGGATTAAAATAATAGCTAACATTACCTGCACCAAACTTAATGCTATTAGGAAAGCCATAACGAGTGGTCAATGTGCTTTCGGTATTAGTTAATGTAGCTTTATAAGGCGCGTTACAATACATTGGTACGGTATTTCGTGATACAGTTCTATTATTTTTATCAACAATAGACAAACTTAGACTGCCTGTAGCTGTAACATCAGAATCACCATCATCATCCCTCCAATAATTATAATTTGAATCAATAAGAGTATTTAAATCGACGGAATTAGTATCAGTAGGAACCAACATCCCTATATCAGCAAAACTCTGATCTGCATCAGGTAAGACGATTGGTGTTACTGATGAAGGGTTGGTTGAAGGTGTGTATTGTGTACCGTCGGATAAAGTAATACTTAACAGCCCCTCTGTCGTGGTGACCTTAGTGACCCCATTATCAAAGGTTAAATAGGGTGCACTACCATGAATGACTTGCGCCGTCGTTGCCGATAACGCTTGAGTCGTAGTGGCGTACAGCAATAGTAACCATGACATCGATGCTAAAGTCAGTTTAGATAACTGGCCTGATGCTTGAGTTTGCGTAAAAAACAAGGTTGGACGTAAGATTAACCTTAAATTTATCGCTTTAAGTAAGCGATAGCATAACGCTAAATTAAATGTGCATCTTTTACTTACACTGACTGCTAAAAAACGATGGCGAGTTACCTTACTTTGATGAAATAAGTTAAGAGTAGAAGTAAGAGTTGAATTAAGCTTCAGCCTAAAGAGAGATTGGTGAGTTACCTTACTTTGATGAAATAAGTTAAGAGTAGAAGTAAGAGTTGAATTAAGCTTCAGCCTAAAGAGAGATTGGTGAGTTTTTAAAACATTGTTTTGCCAGCGCTGGTGTCTGGTGTCTGGTGTCTATAATTATACTTCATGGTGCTCCATTCGTCAACTAATCTGTTATTTTATTTCGTTTTTTTATGTTAAGTGGCTATAAATCAAGCTTAAATTAAGCTTAATTTTAAAATTATAAGGTTATGATAAAAAAAAGCCACTCATTCAGCCGGATTATTTGTAAAGAAATGTAAATAATACCATAAATAATAAACTCTCATAGCCTTTAAATAGTCAGATATCTTTGAAATATAACGGAATATTTTTCTATTCAAAAATATATCACCCGCTTGTTTATTAAATTTCTGAATAGATTTTATGGGAATTTAGATGGGTTGAAATTTCGGACGTTGCTTGTTTTGTAACGTTTTATTTTCGGTGAAAACACCCGAGTAAAGAGGGGTTTATGTGCCCTTCCCCAAATTACTCGTATTGTCCATTTTTGCTCACCGATTCAGTCGGCTTGGGTTACCCCTGCCTGCAACTGTCCTGTTGTTGCTTAAACTTTATTACGCCTTATTAAATGCCCGCGACTTCAAGATTAAGAACTAAGGATAGGCGCAAAGCGCGTTATGTGTGTTAAAGTTGTTGACAAAGCGCGCAGTACCTATGTCTACGTTCACTATAGCCAGGTCACCATCAGCATTACTCGGTTCACTAGTCCAGTACCATTGGCCTTTGAGACCAATGGCTGGATAATAAGCCATAGCGCCCCACTCCGCGAAAAAGCCCGCACCTATATAACGCATGTAATAATCACCAGGTGAAGAAGGAGAAGCGCCGACTAAACCGTCACAGAAGGTTAATGGAAAATCAGACGTACAAGATGCATTTGTCAAATCCTTTACCTTAGGTAATCGATAACCAATACTATTACACCAAGATAAGGTTTTAGAATGACTGTAATCTTTAGAACGGTTGACGAACCACTGCTTCAAAGTAAAACCATATTTAACGACAGCATTACCTCGACTGTCACGACCGACCAACTCGAATGTCTGGGGCAAAGTAGGTTTAGAAATAAGACCAGGATTGTCCGAATTTTGCTGGGATTCGGTAGCGAAAGGACCAGTTAAAGTAACGCGTACGCTTGTAGCAGTAGAATTACTCATTGTAGCTGTGATACCTCCCTGAGAGACCGGAGACCAAGACAAAAGCTGTTTACTACCGGTAATGAGTAAATCAAAGTACAATCCATTAGAACCAGTAGTAGGAAAGTTTTGACCATAACGTGATGGGTCAGTTGACTGAGAAAGAAAACCATTAGTAGGGTCCAACATCGAAGCCGGACCTGCAAATCGATCTGAAGCGTAAGTCAAATCAGGCCGAGAAAAACAAACCTCAGGCGTAGCCTTAGGATTGACGAAATAAGTCACACTACTTGCATTGAAATTACTACTATTAGGAACTCCGTAACGGGTAGTTAATGTGCCGTTAGTACTGGATAACGTAACCTTATAAGGTGCCTTACAAATCTCTGGCACAGTACTACGTGATACCCATTGACCTCTTTTATCAACGATAGATAAACTTAGAGAACCGGTAGCTATAACGTCAGTATCTCCATCATCATCCCCCCAATAATTGTAAGGCTCGCCAATTAAGGTGTTCAAAGCGATAGCATCAGCAGCGGGTGGCACCAACATAGCAATATCAATAAAGCTTTGGTTTTCTTTAGGTAACACTATTGGATTATCTAAGGTTGAGGTATTATTTTGAGGAGTAATGCGGGTACCATCGGATAACGTAATACCTAACAGCCCCTCAGTAGTGGTAATTTTAGTCTTACCATTATCAAAAGTTAAATAGGGTTCGCTACCATGAATGACTTGCGCCGTAGTCGCCGACAACGCTTGAGTCGTAGTGGCATAAGGTAATAATAATAAAGGTATTAAAGCTAAATAGCGTTTTATATTGAAAACAATATATGGCGAACAATTAACCAATGATAGCTGTCGTCGACAATGATGTTGGGAGCTGGGTTGGCGAACGTGCGATACTAAACCAGATAGCAACCTCTGCCTTAAATTTGATACGTAATCACACTTTAATTTGAGCAGAAAACGAGAGACTAAATCGAATACTAAACTAAGTTTTAAATTAAGCTTTAGATGTAATAAATCAGCTAAAGTGTGTTGATATAGATTTTTGACGTAAGGCTGCCAATGTCTTGTGTCTTGTGTCTTGTGTCTTGTGT